>NZ_SHMI01000014.1:0-168458 GCF_004284735.1 Shinella sp. JR1-6
GCGCGTGATGAGCGGCGTCTGCTTCGGTTCCAGAAGCAGATGGCAGCCTACAAGCTGCTCATCATCGACGAGCTGGGCTTTGTGCCGCTGTCGAAGACCGGTGCGGAGTTGCTGTTCGAGCTGATCTCGCAACGCTACGAGCGCGGCGCTACTCTGATCACCAGCAATCTGCCTTTCGATGAATGGACGGAAACCCTGGGGTCCGAGCGTCTAACTGGTGCCCTGCTCGATCGCATCACCCACCATGTCAACATCCTCGAGATGAACGGCGACAGCTATCGTCTCGCCCAAAGCCGCGCCCGAAAGGCAGGCTGAAAACCTCCCGAAAAATCGCTACGCCGGCCCGAGACCCCCGCTCGGGCTTAAGCCCTCCCGGCGGTCTCAGGCCGGCGCCGCAGTGGCCGACTTTTGCTCCGCCCCGTGGCCGGTTTTTACTCCGCCGTTGACACCCGCCCTTGCCGCGCTCGCAGAGCCCGTAGCCGAGCCGCCGTTCGAGATTGCCGATATGCATGCTGATGTTCGACTGGCTCATGTTGAGTTCGGCCTGCGCGGCTGTAAAGCCGCCGCAGCGGACCACGCGGGCAAACAACCGCAACAGGCGCAAATCGACATCCGTGACATTCTTCAGCATCGCCCCTCCGGCGAGCGGCCGCATCGCACGGCCACCTCTTGCATGGCAACCATTACATCAGTTTCGATTGATGCCAACGCAATCAAATTGGAATTCCACCTGACGTTACCTTTGTCTACCGTATGCTTGGAGGCGGCCACGATCTCAAAGAAAACAGGGACCGGGCCGGGATTCTTTCAAAGCAACCCCGACCGCAGACCCGCGCAGGAAACCCCTCGCGGCCAATGGCGCCCTGCGCCCGGTCGCAAGGCGGACGACGGGAGGTCATCATGCCGGATACCAAGTCAGCAGCGTCAAGCAACGACGAGCGGTTCCTTGCCAACCACGGCTATCGACAGGAACTGGACCGCGGCCTCAGCCTCTGGTCGTCGTTTTCCGTGGGCTTCGCCACGATCTCGCCGGTCGTCGGCATCTATTCGGTGATGTCGCTCGGGGCGATCAGCATCGGCCCGTCCTGGGTCTGGATCGTCCCGCTCTGCCTCGCCCTTCAGTTCACCGTCGCCCTGGTCTATGCCGAGCTCTCCTCGCAATACCCCCTTGCCGGGGGATGCTATCAATGGGTCCGCCATCTCGTCGGTGACCGCCTCGCCTGGTTCACCGGCTTCCTCTACCTCGCTTCCGCTCTGGCCTCGCTGACCACCGTCTCCTATCTCGGCGGCTTCTGGCTCGGCCTCTTCGTCACCGGATCCCCGCCCTCGGCCGACGGCCAGGTGGCCTGTGGCGCGGCGCTGCTGGCGCTCGGGCTCGCCGTCAATCTTCTCGGCATCAACCCGCTCAAATACTTCGTCAATGCCGGCATCATCGCGGAAGCCATCGCCTCGATCGGCATCGGCGTCGTGCTCCTTCTGTTCTTCCGCAACCACTCCTTCGACCTGCTGTTCACGAGCATGGGTGCGGAAGCGGCCTCGGACGGCTCCTATCTGAGCGGTTTCCTCACTGCGCTTGCGGTCGGTGGATGGGCGTTCCTCGGCTTCGACGCCTGCTCGCAGATCTCGGAAGAGACGACCGACGCGCGGATCTCCGTACCGCGGGCCATTCTCCGCTCGATGCTGGTGGTCGGCGGCACGGTGATGCTGACCGCTTTCGCCGTCACCCTTTCCTACAAGGATCCGGCTGCCGTGGTCAGCGGGCAGATCATCGACCCCGTCACGCCGGCCGTCGTCGATGCGCTCGGCGCCTGGTCGGAACGCCCGTTCGTCGCCGTCGTCCTGGTCGCCTTCGTCGCTTGCGTCGTCTCCGTGCAGACCTATATCGGCCGTGCGATCTTCGGCATGGCGCGGGATGGCATCCTGCCCGGCTCCGCCCTGCTGCGGCGCGTCGATCGCCGCAAGGTGCCTATGGCCGCCATGCTGTGCAGCACCGTCATCGCCGCCTTCGGCCTGGTGCTGGGCCTCAACGCCACCGCCGTCGGCACGCTGATCGCCTTCGGCAGCGGCGGCTTCTTCTTCGTGTTCCTCATCGTCACGGCGAGTGCGCTGGTCGCCCGTCTCAACGGCCGGTGGAATCCGGCAAAGGGAGCCTTCCAGCTCGGCCGCTGGAGCCTTCCGGTCAACATCGTCGCTACCCTCTGGCTCGTCTTCGAGGCGATCAACGTGGCCTGGCCGCGGGTGCTTCTCGCACCGCCCGGCGCACCGTGGTTCCAGGTCTGGGCCGTCATCCTGGTCTTCTCCGCCCTCTCGGCTTTCGGCCTTCTCTACCTTGCCGTCGCCAAGCCGCACCGGCGCATCCCCACCGCCGCGAGCTTCGCAACGACGCCCCTTCCCTGAGGCCCGCGCCACCCGCCCCTCATTCCCTTTCAATGCCTGGACATCCAATGACCGACATCCACTACTGGACCTATCCGACCGAAATCTTCTGCGGCAAGGGCGCGGTCGAGCGACTTGCGCATCGCTGCCGGCTCGCCGGCGCAACCTATCCGCTCCTGGTCACCGACCCCGGCTTGCTGACGCTGCCGCCAATGCAGAAAGTGCGGGCATGCCTGGACGAGGCCGGCATGCGCTATGACGTGTTTCATGCGCTTTCCGGCAATCCGACCTTCGAAGAAGCCCAGGCGGGCGGCCGCGCCTTCGTTGCGGGCGGGCACGATCTCGTCATCGCCGTCGGCGGCGGAAGCGCCATCGACGTGGCCAAGGGCATCGTCCTGACCAGCCGCGATCCGCAGGGCCTCCGGCGCTTCGAGTGGAGCGAGCTGCTCGCCCGCTATGCCACGCTGGCGGATTTCCCGGCCCTGGCGCTCCCGTCCCTGTTCGTCGTGCCGACGACGGCGGGAACCGGCTCGGAACTCGGGCGTGAAGCCGTGCTGACCGATACGGCGCTGGGCATCAAGAAAATCATCGGCCACCGTGACCTTCTGGCGGCCTGCGTCTTCCTTGATCCCCTCCTGACAACGGGCCTGCCGCCGGCGCTCACCGCCGCGACCGGGATGGACGCTCTCACGCACCACCTCGAATCCCTGTTCTCGCCGCTGCACCACCCGATGTCGGCCGGCGTCGCCATGGAAGGCGTCCGGCTGGTGCATGCCTATCTGGAACGCGCGGTCAACGACGGCAACGATCTGGAAGCGCGCGAAGGCATGCTGGTCGCCTCTGCCAGCGCCGCAGTCGCCTTCCAGAAGGGCCTCGGCGGGGTCCATGCCCTGGCCCACCCGATCGGCGCGCGTCATCACCTGCACCACGGCCTGCTCAACGCCGTCCTTCTGCCTTATGTGCTCGTCGCCAACCGGCCGGCGATCGAGGAGCACGCGGCCCGGCTCGCACGCTATCTCGACCTGCCCGGCGCCGGCTTCGACGGTCTCATGGCATGGCTGCTGGCCCTCAGGACCCGCATAGGCATCCCGCCCTCCCTGGCGCATCTCGGCCTCGACGGCACGGATGCAGACTGGGTCGGAGCCCAGGCACTCGCCGACATCTCCTCCTCGGACACCAATGCGCGCCCGCTGGGGGCCGACGACTATGCGGTGATCTATCGAAAGGCGGTGGCCGGCTCACTCGAGGTGAGCACCACATAGGACGCAACCTTATACCTGCCCCGCCGATCGGATGGAGTGGGATAGGCGCGCAGTTTTCCTGTCCTATACAAAAAAAACCGCACAGTCTCTCCTTCCTGCATAAAGAGAGATAAGATTGCCTTATCGGTCATTCTGGTCTTTATAGGAGAGATGGCACGAATCATCGACGAAACCAGCGAAAACCACCACCAGGAGCATCCTGCACAGCCGCAGGAAACGCCAGTGGCTGACAGCAATTCCACTGCCCTCGTTGCGGCAGATGCGCCGCCGCCTTTGCCCACTCATCTGCAGGATCTCACGGATCGCGCCCGCGGGTATGTTGAGGCAGCAAGTTCCGCCAATACAAGGAGAGCCTACGCCTCGGACTGGAAGCATTTCTCGGCGTGGTGCAGGCGTCAGAACCTCGACGCCCTTCCCCCCGATCCGCAGGTCGTCGGCCTCTACATCACCGCCTGCGCGTCCGGTACGGCCGAACGTGGCGGCAAACCGAACACCGTTTCGACGATCGAGCGTCGCCTTGCGGCGATCGGATGGAACAGCGCACAGCGTGGCATGAAGCTCGACCGCAGGGATCCCGCCATCGCCACCGTCATGGCCGGTATCCGCAACCGGCATGCCGCCCCGCCGCGCCAGAAGGAGGCCCTGCTTCCCGAAGATCTCATCGCCATGCTGGAAACGATCGATCGCGGCACGCTGCGCGGCCTGCGCGATCGGGCCATGCTGCTCGTCGGCTTTGCCGGGGGCCTGCGCCGCTCGGAGATCACGGGGCTGGACCTCGGGCGCGACCAGAGCGAGGACGGGCGTGGCTGGGTCGAAATCTTCGACAAGGGCGCCCTGGTGACGCTGCGCGGCAAGACCGGCTGGCGCGAAGTGGAGATCGGCCGCGGTTCGTCCGATGCCACCTGCCCCGTGACCGCACTTGAAACCTGGATCCGGTTTGCGAAGATCGCCCGCGGGGCCCTGTTTCGCCGCGTCACCGGCCAGGGCAAGGATGTCGGACCGGACCGGCTGAACGACCAGGAGGTGGCCCGCCTCGTCAAGAAGGCAGCGCTTTCCGCCGGGGTACGTGGCGATCTGTCGGAAGCAGAGCGGGCACAAAAATTCGCCGGCCATTCGCTGCGCGCCGGTCTTGCCACCTCGGCCGAGGTGGACGAGCGCCATGTCCAGAAGCAACTCGGCCACGCCTCGGCCGAAATGACCCGCCGCTACCAACGTCGCCGCGACCGTTTCCGGGTCAATCTTACAAAAGCGGCAGGGCTCTAAAACGCCGCAAGCGCTTTCACCCACTCCCAGTGCTATCCCCTGATTGTTGCGCGCTGGCTCCGATCTGCGGCTCATTTTGTGTGGTATGCTTTGCTATCGCTGCACAGGATTGGGAGGGTTCCATGGGTTTGCGACTTGCCACAGCTGGCTACTGCATTTTCTTGTCTATGTCCGCTCACGCTCAATCGAGCACGCCAAAGGGCTGGTTTCTGCATGACGACCAGGCACCGACACTGACCCTCGCTTACTACGATCCCTCTTCCGGCAACGTGATCTTTGCCGCCACCTGTACGCAAGGCTACAGCGACACCATCATTGCCTTCTATCCCGAAGCCGCTCTTGCAGAGGGGAAGAAAAACGTGGAGCTCGCGCTTTCCCGTAGCGCCAGCAGGCTCGCCTTTGATGGAACCGCGCAAGTGTACAACGGCCGCTACACGATCGATGGCCAGACATCCATGGAGCCGGAACTGGCCGACCTGCTGCAGGGCGGCTTCACTCTTGCCGTGGATGGGCAAGAGATGCGGGTATTTACGGCCACCGAACAGGATAGCGCACACATTCGCAAACTCACCGAAGCGTGCCGGGGCTGACATTCATACTTTAGCAAGTTCCAACCCGGCGATCGAGAAGTAACGGGAAAGCTCCGAGGACGACGAAGACCCGGCCTCTCCGGGGTGCCGCAAAAGCGGCTCTCATTCTGTCCCTCCCCCCACTATGGCTCGCACACACGAGCCACCCAATAGCAGCCCGCCGTCGCTGACAATCAACGCATGTCTGCCTGAGCATTCCGAAAAAGCGTGAGCCATTGTCGCCTACCCTGCTTGCTGTTTCTTCCCGCCGACAACACGAATAATGAGTACCGCTTTCGCTTTTGGCGCATCGATATGCAGAACCTTCACGGCCGATGCATTGTTGACATCACTCATTGTGAAAGTGCCATTCGCCATTGGCTGCGGACTGCAAGAGCAAGCAATTTGCCCTCGCCGGATATCGTCTGGGTTGCACGCAAGGCTCGGGCGAGGTTTGTAAGGGTAGATTCTCCGAAACCCGGCACCAAACGCATCGGCAACAGGATACCAATATGAGCGAACTGCAGAACAAGGCGGTCACGCTGGCATCGCAGGGAGAAGACGATCTCTCCTCTCAAGCGTCCTCGGACCGATGCATTCCATTTCTCAAGAGTGCGCTGGATCTTCACTTCGCCCTTGGCGGCAATGTCGAGGCATTGGATGCGCTTCTCCAGGCACATCGTTCACGGCGCCAGCTCAAGGTGGACGCAGCCGTTGCCAACGTGGTGATCGAACTGGCCGTCGCCAGCCACCTCAGCGATATCGACATGGTCCAGGCCACCTACAATCGCCTGGACGCAGAGCTCGACATATCCCGCCATTCGAAATAGTCCGGCTACAAACTACTGTTCCTGAGGCCGAGCAGGTAAACCGCAGCCTCCAAGCAGTCTTGCCCTGATGATGCTACGAAGTTCAAAACGGGGCTGCGCCTCGATGGCATCGACGGCTTGCTCGATTCTCTGTCTTCCCGATCGAGTTCTCACAAGCCTCTACCCTCAGCCTGACCGGGGTATAGATGTAGCGAACCGAACAGTAGGAGCCGAAGGAAGACAAAAGGGAAACGTAAGACGGCTCCAAACCCTGACAGCTGTCAGGGTTTTCTGATGTCCGCCATCATCCCACCTTTCTGCCTGTTCCGCCCTGTCCCCGAAGAAGCGCCATCAAAGCCGGCCCCAGCGAAAACTCGCCCCGCTCTGCCCGGCGCGTCAAATCCCTGAGATATCCCCCGGGAGAGTTGATGTGCCCCGCTCGTTCGAGGATGCAGGCGATCGCGACGGCCGCATTTTCTGCTCCCATTACCTCGCAGGCCACCTGATAGGCAGAAGGACTGACGCCCAGCATCGACCGGACCACCACGGCCGCCGACATCAGGTCCCTCCATCCATCGATTTTGCCGCCGGGACCGTACATCACGATCTCAGGGCATGCGTTCAAAACCATGCCAAGTGGGAAATTACGGATAGGCGTCCTCGGGATTTCGTCGTTCATCCTCCACGTCGCTCCCTGCTCTTTTTCAGAGCGAGGTTCAAATTCATGGATGGAGTCGGATTTTGAATTCTGTATGTGGCGCCCACAATGAGCATCATTGGTGCTTGAATCTTCAGAAAATTGCTGCCTTTCCAGAAGGTTGACGATCTCGCTGCGCAGAAGTTCCATCTCGACGAGCGCCGTATGGATGTCGTTTCGCGTGGGTGTCCGCGGGAGACTTGCGAGAATGTCGATGTAGGTCGCTTCGATCGCCCCCCAATCTCCCTGGGCGCCCTCTTCCATCGCGGCGGTAATCAGCTTGCGGACATCCCTCCGGCAGATCGTCAGGTTCTCCTTGGCCCGCCGAAACGCCATGCGATCCGCAACGACCTGCTGGGCCAGCATGGCCAGCTCCTCCGCGCGCGAGAGCAGCGGCGACATGTCGAAGCCGAACGCCGTTTCGATGCCGCCCGCATCGTCCTTGCGCGCATAGCGCTTGCCGTTTGCGCTGTCCTTGCGCACGATCAGGCCCGCGTCGACAAGCAAGGCGAGATGCCGCCTCAAGGTCGCGCCGGCGATGCCATGGGCCCGCAGGGCAAGCTGGGCATTGGACGGAAAGACAACAAGCTGGGCGTCCTGGCGCAGTTCGCTTTCCGGGTAGAAACTCAGGAGGGCGTCCAGCACAGCCAGACTCCTGTCCTGCAGGCCAAGCAGTATTCTCGCCTCCGAGACGTCCCGGAAGACCTTCCATTTGTCCGCTATCTTGCCTGGCTTGATTTCAGCCGTCGCCAATTGCCGGCGTACGAGCGCAAGCGACATCGGCCGCCGCCCGAAGGGCGTCGTCACATTTCCACTCTGCATTTTCCTTCACCTTGCAAAAGGCAAAAGAAATCCGCCCGCCAAAAATGGCGCCAAAGACTCTTGACTACGATTCGTGGAAATGCGATCCTCGGGGTGCTAAATCAGAGAGGGGCTTCCACGACGGCAACGTTTTGGGGGCCTTTTTCTTTTGCTGCGCTTCCTTTCATTTTCCAGAATCCTGACAGCTGTCAGGGTTGTCATTCATCCCGCAAGCGGGCAAATCGATCGGCAAGGCCCGGCAGTTCGGCCTCCACGAATTTCAGGAAAGCCATGCCAAGGGCGCCTTCCGCCGAAATCCGGACTTCCCTCGCCGATGCCGTCACGGCACCAAGCTTCCTGCCACCCGCATCCGCAAGCGCGGTCACTGAAGTGTTCTTCCCTGGAGCGGCGGGTTTCACCGCATCGAGCACGCGCTGAAATCGTTGATCGGACAGCTGGGGGCTATCTGTCCCGTTCGACAGGACCGCCCTGATCGTGCCGAGAGACTGCGCATCGCCGGCAACGATCTTGGCAAGGTCGAGCCAACGCGGTCTGCCGACCTTCGGAGCCCGGCCGATTGCCTCGATGATATCGGCCGGGAGCGCGCGGTAGACACTGCGCATCCTTGCAAGCTCGGCATCCTCGATCGAAAGCGCCGCGTAGATGTGACGCGCCTTTATTCCCGCATCATCCATACGCGACGCGAAGAGGGCACGCTCGATCCACGTCAGGTCCTGGCGGCTGGCATTCTCGATGCCCTGCGCAAGAACCAGATCGAGATCCGATATCTCCACCTCGATCGCGCGTATGGGCCTGCCGAGCAGCCTGGCGGCAAGCCAGCGACGGTGGCCATAGACGATCTGGTAGCGCCCGGCGGAGGAGGGGTGCTTGCGAACCTGGATGGGAACCTGTTGTCCCTCGCTCTCGATCGAACGCCTGAAAGCCTCGAAGCTTGCCGTATCGTCATCGGGCAACCGGTCGGGATAGGGCGAGGGGTCGATCAGCGCAGTATCCAGCTCCCGTACGGAACCGCCGCCGGCCTCTACAAGCGCCTTGAGCCGGTCCCGTTCCGAGCGGATATCGTCGATTGCACGGTGGGCAGCGCCAATCACGCCGGCACCGACACGCTGCGTCGGAGCCGCAGGGGCCGGCTGCTCGTCGCCCGCCAGCTTGTTCTCCAGTTCCGCCGACAGCAGGCCGAAGCTGGCGACAATCGATTTGCGGGAGGATTTGCTCATGTCCGCCCCCAGCTGTCATTGATGAGCCGGATGATCGCTTCATTGACGCCATCGACGGCTTCGCGCGCGCGCTTGTGGGTGTCCCGCCCGATCTGGCCCATTTCCAGCTCGTAGATCGAGCGTTTTGCGAGGCCGGCCGCTTCGACTGCCGTGCTTTCGATCGCGGTCGGAAGAAGCACGTCCGTGCCGAACATATGCCGCAGCATCGCGACGACCTGTGATTGCGGCGCATCGTTCGGATCATGGCGCGTGACCAGGTACCGGATGAAGTCCTGATCCAGCTGCGCGCCGCTTTCGTTCAGAACGCTGATAAGGTCACCCATCATCAGCAGGAACTGGCTCATTGATGCGACATCCAGCATGGCGGGATGCACGGTGATAATCATGCTGGTCGCGGCGTAAATCGCGCTCAGGGTCAGGAAGCCGAGCGAAGGCGGCGTGTCGAGGATGACGACGTCATAGTCTGCCTCGACCTCCGCGAGGGCGAGCTTCAGCCTTTCGAAGAAAATTGCGCCCGAACCTGACTTGCTCGCCAGAACACGGGGCGTTTCGTGCTCGTATTCCATGACCTCCAGGTTGCCAGGAACAAGATCGATCCCTTCGAAATAGGTCTTGCGAATGACCTCGCGGATCGAGCGCCGCTCGGTATCGTCATAGCGCAGCGCTGCATAGATCGTCTCGTTCGAGCCGACATCCACTTCCGGCTGAAAGCCGAACATGGCGGACAGGGACGCCTGCGGATCCAGATCGAGCGCAAGAACGCGATAGCCCTGGAGGGCGAGATAATGGGAAAGATGCACACAGGTCGTCGTTTTCGCACTGCCGCCCTTGAAGTTGGCGATCGCGATGACCTGGAGATGCTCGCCCGGGCGACGGCGGGGAAGAAAGCGCAAAGCCTCGGCCGGCTTCTGTTTTGCAAACAGCGCGCGAAGCTCGTTGATCTGGCCCAGCGTGTAGACGCGATGATTGTTCTCGAGCCGGCTTGGAACAGGTCCGCGTCCCTCGGTAGACATGAGCTTCAAGGTGGAATCAGGTATGGAAGTGAGCTTCGACACCTCGTTGGTCAAAAACGAACGAAGGGTCTTCTCCGACTTCGGAGGATACATACGCGTTCTGAGTTGCTGCAATTGCGCCGACAGAAGCCCCGCATGGCGCATGATCTTGCCGCCTGCGTCTTCCTTGGTGCCAACAATTGGGTCTACTCGGTTTGCTATCGCCATGTCTTCCTCTTGGCGGCCTTAAGCCGGTTTGCCGGCCATTGCCCGCCAAAGATAGAACACGATTCTCCCGGACCGTCCAGAAGTTTAGGGTTAACAAAAGGTTAATAAGAACAGTTGCGCACCTGCGGGAACGCTCTTTTTTCAGGCGTTGCACAGATGATCTCGCAAATGGCGTACCCGCCCAATACCCGTGTAAAAGCCGGCGCCGGCGACCTTGCCCTCCCTGTCAGCCGGATTCTACATGGTCCAGAGCAGGGAAATCGGCGCGGCCTGCAGCTTCTCCCCGAAGGGCGTGATGCGGTCATGATCGTGCAGGACCAGTCCCCGCACGAACCGGTCGCCCACGGCATCCTTGAGCTGGCGCAGCCCGCGGAAATCATCCGATTTTACGGTCGCAGACGCCTTCACCTCAATGCCGACGATACGGCCGCGACGGTCCTCGATGATCACATCCACCTCGTCCTGATCCTTGGTCCGGTAGTGCGAGAATGCGAGGCGCCGCTCGGACCAGGAAGCCAGTTTCAGGATCTCCGACACGACGAAGCTTTCGAGCAGCGGGCCGAATCGCGTCCGATCCCGGATCAGCCGCTCCGCCTCGTCTTCCCGCAAGGCCGCGAGCAGCCCGGTGTCGATGAAATGCAGCTTCGGCGTCTTGATCAGCCGGCTGAGGCGGTTGTTCGACCAGGGAGAAAGCGTTCTCACGAGGAACAGCCGTTCGAGGATAGCGACATATTTCTGGGCCGTGACGCTCGAAAGGCCCAGCGCTGCACCGAAGCTGCTGTGGTTGACCAGTTGTCCGGCATGTTCGGCAAGCACGCTCAGGAGACGCGGCAAACGATCGAGCTGATCGATGTTTGCGATGTCGCGCACGTCGCGGTCCAGGATCAGAGCCACGTAGTCCTCAAGCCAAGCGGTACGCCGGGCCGCAGTCGTGCGCCGAAGGACTTCAGGAAAGCCGCCCTTCACGACCACCCCCACCAGGTCATCGCCAAAGACGGCCCCGCCGCCGGCCACCGGCTCTTCGCCGTCAAAGAGACGATCCAGCAAGCGGCCGGGGGTCGAAAGGATCTCGGACTGGGCGAATGGAAAAAGGGAAATCACGGCCATCCGCCCGGCCAGAGAATCGGCAATGGCAGGCATCGTCGCCAGATTGGCCGAGCCGGTCAGCAGGAACCGTCCCGGCTCTTCATCGCGGTCGACACTCTCCTTGATCGCCAGCATCAGTTCGGGCGCGCGCTGCACCTCATCGATGACGGCCCGCCTGATGCCCCGTATGAAGCCGATCGGGTCGGACTTCGCAGCACTGAGAGTGCCGGCATCGTCCAATGTCATGAACGGCCGATCCTCGCCGGCAAACATCCGCGCCAATGTCGTCTTGCCGGCTTGACGAGGGCCGGCAATCAGGACCACACGCGTGTCGGCCAAGGCGGTTTCGACGTTCTGTCGGACCTTGCGTTCGATATGGAGACGGGGTAGGGGAGGGGAAATCATGCGGCCATTCTTAGCGAAGAATTCGTCTGATTTAAAGCCGACGTTCGTCTATTTTTAAATCAAAGGATGTCCGAATTTAAGCACCCGACGTCACATATGAGGTTATGGCCCTGAAATCCCCGCCGTTTTACGTGGTCTCGGCGCACGCCATTTTCGTGCTCCACCTGACGACACCGATCAAGCAATCGGCAAGAGAAATGTGCCTGCTCGAATACTGAACCGTTCCGGGCAACATTTCAGATGTCCCTCCTTGGCCCCCATTTCTGAGCAAGGGACAGGCATTCGCGCCAGAAAAGCATGGCTCCCGTCGTCGACACGCTGCGCAGCGAGACGGCGGCGGCGGCGTGAGCGAGTTCGAGGCACTGGGCAAGGGGCCACCCCTCGTGAAGACCGTAGAGCATGCCGGCAGCAAAGGCGTCGCCCGCCCCGTTCGCGCCCTTAATCTCCACTTCAGGGATGGCGACGGAGGGCGCGACCGCACTATCCCCGTCACGGGTGACGGCAATGGCGAAAGCCGGGCAGTGTACGGTGACGAGCCCCATCGCACCCCGTTCCAGCACCATGCGCGCCGCGCGAAGGCACGCGTCCTTGTCCGAAGTGCCGTCCAGGATGGTCTCGACACCGGCGATGGCACCGATTTCCATGTCATTGACGATGAGGAGATCGAGATGCGGCAGGCAAGGCGCGACAAGCCGGGCCATCAGACCACGGTCGATGCTCGCCAGCTCCAGATTTGTCTGAAGCCCCGCCGCGCGCGCATTCTTCAGCACCGCCACCCATCCGTTCGGCTCGCCTTGCCAGGGCGCGTCGAGAATGCGGTGCACGCCCGGTAGGCCGAGATGCAGGTAGCGCATACGCGTCTGGGAAAAATCGAAATGATCGGGCGTCAGCTGCGCGCCGGTTCCGGCATGGAAGATATGGGTACGCCGGTGCGAGCGCAGCGAGACATAGGCGTCGCAGAACTGCGTGGCGGCATCCGGCGTCACCGTCATCTGGCGCGTGTCGATCCCCGCTGCCGCAGCCGTCTTGCGCAGATAGCGGCCATCGTCATCATCCCCGACGAGGCCGATCGTCTCGACGGGGATCGACGGATCGAGCCGCTTGACGTCAAGCGCTAGATTGCAGCTGGAGCCGCCGCCGTGACGCTCCTCCTCGAAAAGCTCGGCAAGGCCGTCCTCACCCGGCCAGTGGCTGACCGTGCGGTTGTAATCCGCACACCACGTCCCACCCGTCAGGATGCCTCGCCGCCCGCCCGTCATCTGCTCTGTTCCGGCTTGAGCACAGCTTCCGTGACGACGTTATCGTTGGCGAGCTCGCGCAACGGCTTGATCCCGTCCTTGGAAAGGCTTGCGTGATAGGCCTTCACCGCCTCCGAAGGCGCAATCGTGCCGGATGCTACCTCGCGCATGAAGCGCACCATGGCCAGCGGGTCTTCGGCGAGGTTGATCTTGCGCCCGAACAGCGCGACGCGCGCGCCGAACCGCTCGGCCTGGTGGAGAAGCTCGAAGCAGTCGCGCGTCGTGCCAGCGCCACCGCCGAGAACCCCGACGATGACGCTTGGATCGTAGGAGGCGAGCTCGTCCAGCGCCTTGGCCCCGTTGAACGGGATTTTGAGGAACTGCGGCCGGTCCGCCTTGGTAACACCGGCAAGGCAGCGCATCATCACGTCGTTGACATAGTGGGGAACCACTTCAGGGTCGACGCCGCAATCCACGTTGGGATTGAAGACCTCAAGGAAGTATTTGAAGTTGTTGCGTGCCGCGTCCTCGCGGAACCAGTGGAAGGCTTCCAGCGACTGGTAGTCGTGCTCAAGATCGTTGTTGAAGGTGATGGAGTAGAGGCCGAGGTCCGTGCCGGTAATCTGCGCACCCGGCGCGGGATCGATCGTGCCGGTGGCGACGCGCGAGAGCGAGGCCGTCCGGAAGGGGCGCGAGGGCTGCTTCGAATAGGTCGCACCCCGGCAGACCCAGACGTCGGTCGTGTCGTTGGCGCGGATCGCCGGCTTGACGGCGCTTCCCCGGAACACGCCCATGTCTGTCAGCGCCTCCATGTTGGAGGCGGAGGTCAGCATGATGTCGACGATATCCTGCTCGACGACGGCGCGGATGTTCTCCAGGAATTCCGCGCGAGTGTAGTGGCGCGACCAGCTGCCGTCCTTCGCCCGCTTCGGACCGCAGGAGGTGATGGAGGGCCCCATGTCGCCGTCCTTCGCGTCGGCGATGATGAAATCGCTGCGGGTGTAGTTTCCGGCGCGGATGCGGGCGAGCTTCTGGTCGAGGCGATACATGTCTTGCTCCGTTCGGGACAGGGTCAGGCGGCCGCCGCGCCGGTCATGATGGCGACGACGTCGTTCATGGTGTGTGTCTTGGGGGTGACGACGGCCGCGCGCCGGCCAAGGCGCATGATGTGGATGCGGTCGGCGATGTCGAAGACGTTCGGCATGTTATGACTGATGAGAACGACCGGCAGGCCGCGATCGCGGATCGAGCGGATCAGCTCCAGCACCTGGCCCGTTTCGCGCACGCCGAGCGCCGCCGTCGGCTCGTCCATGATGACGAGCTTGCGGGCGAAGAGCGCGGCGCGCGCGACGGCGACACCCTGCCGCTGGCCACCCGACAGCGACTCCACCGGATTGTCGATCGCCGGCAGGCGGAACTTCAGTTCGCCCATGGCGCGGCGGGCTTCTTCACGCATGCGCGTCTTGTCGAGACGGCGGAAGAGACCGCCAAGCAGGCCCGGCGCGCGCAGCTCGCGGCCAAGGAAGAGGTTGGCGGCGATGTCGAGGGCAGGCGCGACGGCGAGATCCTGGTAGACCGTCTCGATACCGGCGTGGCGCGCATCCAGCGGCCCCTTGAAATGCACCGGCGCGCCGTCGAGCAGGATGTCACCGCTGGTCGGGCGCACGGCCCCGGTCAGCGTCTTGATCAACGTCGACTTACCGGCGCCATTGTCGCCGACGACGGCAAGGATCTCGCCGGCGCGAAGTTCGAAGTCAACGCCGTCAAGCGCGGTGACATGGCCGTAGGTCTTCACCACGTTGCGCGCTTCGAGAACCACATGCGGAACGGCGTCGGCCATCAGCTCTTCCTCCGGGACATCTGGTCGAGCGCGACGGCGATGATGACGAGGATGCCGGTCACGAGGTCCTGCCAGAGCGGGTCGATGCCGGCGAGCGTCAGGCCGTTGCGCAGCACCCCGACGATGAGCGCGCCGATCAATGTCCCGATGAGGCCGCCGCGGCCGCCGAACAGGCTGGTGCCGCCGATCACCACGGCGGTGATGGAATCGAGATTGGCGCTCTGCATGGCGTTTGGATCGGCATTGGGGATACGCCCGAGCGCCAGCCAGGCGGCGATGCCGTAGATCAGGCCGGCGAGCACGTAGACCGAGAGCAGGTGGCGGCGCACCGGAATGCCGACGAGGCGGGCAGCCTCCGCATTGTTGCCGATGGCGTAGGTATGGCGACCCCATTTCGTCTGGTTCAGGAGATACCAAACCACGGCGTAAAGGGTGAACATGATCAGCACGCCATAGGTCAGCACGAAGCCACCGAGCTTCATCGTGTTGCCCGTCCAGGCAAGGAAGGGATCGCGCACCGGAAAGGCGCCGCCTTCGGAGATCAGCCGCAGCGCTGCCGTCAGAATGCCCAAAATACCGAGCGTGACGATGAAGGGCGGGAGCCTGAGGCCGGAAACGAGACCACCCGCCGCAAGACCGGCAGCCGTGCAGAGCAGAATGGCAAACCCCATGGAGAGCACGGGGTCATAGCCGAGATTGACCAGCTTGCCGGCGACAATGGTGCCGAGCACACAGATGGCGCCGACCGCAAGGTCGATGCCCGCGGTCAGGATCACCAGCGTCTGGCCGATCGCGAGAACGCCGATGATGACGGTCTGCTGCAGGATGATCGACAGATTGTGCGTGGCGAGAAAACGGGGATTGGTCAGCGCGAAGATCACGCAGAAGCCGAGAAGGACCAGAAGCGGCCCCACCGAGGGCGTTCCCAGGATGCGGGCCTTCAGGCTCCGCGGCGTCTCGGCGTCGGAAACGGTGGCTGTATTCATGGACATCCCGTGCATCAGGTTTTGCGCGGCCGATCACCCGGTCAGGCCCGCGGCGACGCTCGGCCGCGCGCGGTCCCGCCGGGAGAAAGAAGATCAGTCACCCCAGCAGTTTTCAAGCCCCCAGGCCGTGTCCTTCGATTCCAGGCCCTCGACGGGCTTGTCCGTGATCAGGAAGGAGCCGGTGTTGACGAAACCGCTCGGCTTCTTGCCGGAGGCTGCGTACTCCACGACAGCATCGACGCCCATGGAAGCCATCTTGTAGGGGAACTGCATGACGGTCGCGGCGATCTTGCCGTCCTTCACGTCGCGCACGCCGGCGCAGCCACCGTCGATCGAGGTGAGCATCACATCGGCTTCCTTGCCGAAGGATTTCAGCGCTGCATAGGCACCGGCCGCAGCCGGTTCGTTGATCGTGTAGACCGCATTGATCTCGCCGTTCTTGGAGAGCAGGTTCTCCATGCCGACCTGACCCTTGTCCTGCGCGCCGTTGGTGATGGCCGCGCCCGCGATCGATGGGTCGCCCTCGGCGATGCCGAAGCCCTTCAGGTAGCCGTCATGGCGGAAGGTATCGACCGTGCCGCCCGGCGTGCCGTCAAGCATGGCGACGACGGCCTTCTTGTCACCCATCGCCTTGCGGGCATAGGCGCCCTGCTGCACGCCGGCCTCGAAATTGTCCGTGGCGAAGGTGGCATCGACGGCGTCGGCCGGATCCGTCGCCGTGTCGAGCGCAATGACCAGAACGCCGGCCTCGCGGGCTTTCTTGATGACGTCGAGCATGCCCGACGAGTTGTTCGGCGTGACCAGGATGCCCTTGGCTCCGGCGCTGATCAGGTCCTCGATCGCGGCGACCTGCCCTTCGTTGTCGCCGTCGAACTTGCCGGCGCGGGCGATCAGCTTGACGCCCTTTTCCGTAGCGCGGGCCTCGGCGGCCTGACGCATCTTGACGAAGAACGGATTGACCTCGGTTTTCGTGACGAGACCGACAATGACCTCCTGGGCGTTTGCGGCACCTGCGCCGAGGGCGAGGCCGAGCGCCAAGGCGGCGGCGGAATATGCGGATGCGCGAATGCGATGAAGCGACATGAAATCCTCCCAGATCCAACGGCGCCGCAGAGCCCTTCCGGCTCTTCTGGCGGGCATGACCTCTCCTCAAAGGCCAAGGGGATTAGGTCATCTCTTTTGGATAAAGTCAAATGCCAATTATGTATCTTTTGTATATTTTTATCCAAAAATAATTTCGTCACACCAACGGGCTGATTTCCAGCCCCCGCAGGGCCCGAAGCCCTGCATGCACCTCATCGCCAGCCGCCAGCCGCTGGTAGATCTCATAGGCCTTCTGATAGCGCCGGGCGTGAGCGGCGCGGGGCAAGACCTGACCGACGCTCTGCGCACCAAACCGCTCCGCGCCTTCGGCGTAAGTGGCAACGGTTCCGGCCGCCACCGCGCCATGGATCACCGCACCGACGGCGGTGGCATTGGCGATTTCAGGCACCTCGACAGGATGGTCGAGCACATCGGCCATGATCTGGATCAGCAGGGGATTGGCCCGGGCGAGACCGCTCGCCATCAGCACGCGCTCGGCCGGCAGCCCGCCGGCGGGAAATAGGTCGTAGATCGCCCGCGCGCCGAAACAGAGGCTTTCCATCAGCGCGAGGTAGATTTCCGCCGCTGTCGTCTCCCGCGTCAGGCCCGCAAGAAGCCCGGAAAGCGCGCCATCCGCATAGGGAACGCGGTTGCCGCCGAGCCAATCGAGCGCGACGAGCCGCCCCGCCACCGGCGGGAGTTCCGCCGCCTCGGCGTTGTAGATGCGAAAGCTGTCCTCTCTGTCCGCCCCACGGGGAAAAGCGCGCACGAACCAGGCAAGCGTGTCGCCGAAACTGGGCTGGCCAGCCTCGTAGCACCAGAGCTGGCGCATGGAGCCGTCGAAGGCGACGCCCTCGATGCCCCGCGGCAAAGGCCGGTAGACGTCGCTGAGATAGAGATAGGCAGCCGAAGTGCCGAGCGCCCCGACGAAGGCGCCGGGCGTCACACCGCCGATCGCCGGCAGCATGACATGGGAATCGATGACCGCGACGGCGACGATTGCCGGCCCTTCGATCCCGGTCAGATCCCGCCATTGCGGCGAAAGCGGCCCGGCGGGCGAACCGACGGGGAGCGGCGTCGCCAGCCGCCGGTCAAGGTCCGCTACAACACCCTGTGGATAGCCGGCCGCGGCGGAAAACTGCGCCTTGTAGGCGGCGAACCCGAGACCGCGGGCCTCCCGTCCCGTCAACTGCCAGGCGAGCCAGTCACCACCCTCGATGAAGCGGTCCGTCTCCGCCCAGAGCATCGGCGCCTCCGCGGCGATCTGAGCCGCTTTCGCCAGCAGCCATTCACCGGAAACCCGCCCGCCGAAATTGGCGAGAAACGGGCCCGGACGGGCATTGATCGCATCGGCATAGGTTTGCGCGTTATGCTTCCACAGCTTGACATAGGCGTGCGGCGCGTCGGGGTGGAGACGTGAGAGCGGCACGCCATCGGTCCGGGCGGGCAGGGGCGAGCTCGCGGTAAAGCCAAGGCCGACCCCCGCGACGGTGCGCCCCCGCCCGAGCCGGGAGAGGATCTCGAAGGCAGCCTCTGTATAATCCTCGGCATTCTGCAGCGCGAAATCCGGTGGCAGCGGCGTTCCGCCCGGCAGCTGCCGTGTCATGATGCCGTGCCGATAGGGATGGACGTGCTGCGCCACCTGTCGCCCACTTTCGACCTCCACCAGCACGCCCCGCGCCGATTCCGATCCGTAGTCCAGTCCGATGAGATAGGTGGTCACGCGGCGCCTCTCCAAACGCTGATGCCCCATATACACAAATACATACATAAATAGCAATCTTATGTATATTATCTTACATAAGTCCGCGCGACAGAAAAACTCCGTGCTTTATCTCATGCACCTTTGTCGCTAAACCGGTCGGGAAACAGGAGTTTTGCATGGCGCGCACGGACGACGGGCACGACAGACCAACGCTTGACGGCGCGGGCGGCATCCTGTCGCTGATCGCCGGCGGCGGTGCTGCTTCGCGGGCCGAGCTTCTCGCCGCTTCGGGCCTCTCCCGCGTGACGGTGACACAGCGGCTCAACGCGCTGCTCGCCAGCGGCCTCGTTCGCGAAACGGAAAAGACCCTGCCGAGCGGCGGCAGACCGACCCGGGTGCTGGCAATCAACGCGGCGGGCGGCTTTCTCCTCGTCGCCAATATCGGCGAAACGCATATCCACCTCGCCGCCATGGACCTGACGCCGTCGATCCTCGCCCAGACGACACTGCCCTTTTCCGTCGCGAGCGGCCCGGAGGCGACACTGGCGCAGATCGGCGACGCTTTCGACGCCCTGGCCTCGGAAGCCAAGGAGACGCACGGCTTCTTTCTCGGCATCAGCCTCAGCCTGCCGACACCCGTCGATTTCAAGCGTGGCTGCGTCGTCGGCCCCTCGGTCCTGCCCGGCTGGGACGAGTTCGACATCATCGGGCACCTCAACACGCGCTTCGACGTGCCCGTTTATGTCGAGAACGACGTGAACCTCATGACGATCTGCGAACACAAACGCCGCTTCCCCACGGTGGACGACATGCTCTTCGTGAAAGTCGGGACGGGCATGGGCAGCGGCATGATTGCCGGCGGGCGGCTGTTTCGCGGAGCGCAGGGCGCGGCCGGCGATATCGGCCACATCCAGTTCCTCTCCGAAGACGCACCGCTCTGCCGCTGCGGCAAATTCGGCTGCGTGGAGGCGCGCGCCGCCGGCTGGGCGATCGCCCGAGACCTCTCGGCTCGCGGTTTTCGCGCCGAGACCGCCCGCGACGTAATCGACCTCGTCGAACAGCGCAAACCCGAGGCCCTGATGCTGCTGCGCGCCGCCGGCCGCACGATTGGCGAAGTCATTTCCGACGTCGTCAGCATCATCAATCCGAGTCTCATCGTAATAGGCGGCACTCTGGCACGCGGCGGAGACCTGATGCTTTCAGGCATCCGCGAGCTCGTCTATCAACGCTGTCTGCCGCTCGCGACCCGCGATCTCTCCATCGTGCTCTCCACCGTGCGCGAGGATGGCGCGCTTTTCGGTGCAGCGCATCTGCTGCTGGACGATCTTTTTGCGCCGGCAAAGGCCGATCGCCTGCTGGAGCGCTACAACACCGTCCGGCAAAGGCCGGCCGCGCGACGGCAATCCGCCTGACAGGCGCCGGCGCCTGAAATCGCTCGCCCCAACTGACCCGACGGATTAAGCCTGAGCCGGACAGACCCGCGGACCGAACGTGACAGGGTTATGCATGAAAGAGATCTCCGTCCCTTCCGCCGGCATTCTGGACGGCGCCGGGTTGCCTGCGCTAACCGTGCGCCTTGCCCTCATCTATGCCGCGGCCGAGTTCCTGATCAGCAGCCCCACATGGTTTTCCATCGGCGACAACCCGATCAAACCCATCCTGGGAAAACTCGTCCTCGAGGTGGTTTTTGTCCTGCTGGCGATCCTTTTCGCCTATCTGCTCAGCCGCATCCGGCGGCAGCCCTACAGCGTGCAGCTTCTCGCGTGCCTGCTCCTCTCGCTTTTCAGCTCCCTCGGCATGTCGCTGCTCGACTACTACCTCTACAGTCTGATCATGCTGCCGGCCGCGACGCCGTTCGATCTCAGGGAATACGGCTATGCGGTCTGCTACCGCATGTCGATCTTCTTCGGCTGGTCGTTTCTCTTCGTCGCGCTGCTCAACCTTATCGACGTGCGCGACCGGGACCTGAAGCTGTTGGCCACGCGGGAGGAAGCTCTCGCCGCACAGATGCGCGCGCTGCACTACCAGATAAACCCACACTTCCTCTTCAACACGCTCAACTCGATTACCGGCCTCGTCGAAGAAGGCGCCTCGCAGCGCGCCGAGCGGATGATCATGTCGCTCTCGGCCTTCCTCCGCTCGACATTGCAGCTCGACCCTTTGCGGGAGTTGCGGCTCGTCGATGAAATGGCCCTTCAGAAGGAGTATCTCGACATCGAGAAGGAGCGGTTCTCAGACCGGATGACCGTCCGCATCGACATTCCGGCCGAACTCAACGACGCCATGGTTCCCAGCCTGATCTTGCAGCCTCTGATCGAAAACGCCGTGAAACATGGCGTCGGCTCCTCGACCGGCAGGGCCGAAATCCATGTCAGCGCGGTCAGGACAGGGCCGATGCTCTGCGTGTCGGTAGAAAACGACGTCGCAGCCGCCGCAACTGGCAAAGTTGGCCTCGGCATCGGCCTTGCCAATGTTGCCCATCGCGTCAAAACCCACTTTCCCGCCGGCGCTTTCCTGGCTGCAGGGCCTGTCGCGCCCGGGCGGTTCCGGGCATCGCTCACAATGCCGTTCAGAACGGGCTGATCCTGCCGGGCATTCCGGCTTGCCGCAGGGCAGGGGGGTCAGCCGCCAGCCCGATAGTCTTCGACAGCGAAACTCAGCTCCGGATCTGCATGAGCGTCCCAGTAGCCCTTCCAGAGGGCCTTGCTGATGGGGCCGACCTGACCGTCACCGACCGGTTGGCCATCAAGCGTGGTGATCGGCATGACGCCGCCGGCAGTCGTGACGAAGAGGATCTCGTCGCACTGGTAGGCGAGTTCCACCGGCACATCGTCGATCGTGTAGGGGTATCCGAGCTTCTCGGCGACCGCGAGCACCGATTTGCGCGTCACGCCTTCCAGCACGCCCTTTCTCGGCGTGTAGAGCTTGCCGTCCTTGATCAGGATGACATTGAAGCCCGAGCCTTCGGTGAGGTTCGCGTCGCCATCGGTCAGGATCGGGTACATCGCGCCGCGATCACGCGCCTCCATCAGGCCGCGGGTGAAATCGCCCCATTGCAGGTTCTTGACGGTCGGGTCGATGGCGCCCGGCGGCACGCGGCGGACCGTGCGGGTGATGACCGCGCTGCCACCGTTCTTCTGCGTCGCCTCGTCCATGACCCAGAGATAGGGCATGACCATGAGATAGCAGAAATTGTCGCACTCCTCGGGCGCATACTGGCGCACGAAGCGCAGGCCGCGGGTCACGATCATCATGACATAGGCATCGCGGATACCGCTCTTGACCGTCATCTCGACGAGCCGATCGCGGATTTCCTCCCGTGACAGAGGGCTCTTGAGGCGCAACTGGGCGCAGCTCTTTTCGAAACGGTCGAGATGATCCTCCAGCCGGAAGAACCGGCCGTTCCAGACGGCCGGCACGTCGTAGGTCAGATCCGAATGCAGGAAACCCTGGTCGAGGATCGGAATGCGTGCCTCGTGCAGCGGGACGTATTCCCCTGCGATATAGGCGATGCCCTTGGCGAATGGATTGTCGCTCGCTTCGAGCGCTTTCACGCGCAGGCGATAGTCGTCGAAAATGTGGTCCGTATAGGACATGATGGCCCTGCCTCGAAAAAGGGGTGACACGCCGGTGCACGCCGCCCACAGGCGGCATGCAGGGTCGGGGCGGCGGCGTTCAGGCGGCGAGCACGCCCGCCGAGACGATGTCGCGGAAGGCGCCGTCCGCGGCCTCGAGTGCCCGGTCGATATCCCCGGGCGTATGGGCGGCACACAGGAACATGTTGTGCTTGGGATGCAGATAGATGCCGCGTCTGAGGGCCGCCAGGCAGAAGGCGTTGGCGATCTTCAGCTCCTGGTCACCGTCGAACAGCACCATCGGCATCTGCACCGGACCGGTCTGCCGCAGCGTGAAGCCGTGCCGGGCAGAAATTTCCGAGAGGCCGGTCCGGAAACGCTCACCCATCGCCTCCGTATGCGCAAGGGCGTCGCTGTCCCGCAGGATCTGGACGGTCTTGACCGCGGCCGCCATGGCAGCAGAGCCGTACCAGAACGAGCCTGTGACGAAGACCTTGCCTGCG
Source organism: Shinella sp. JR1-6 (assembly GCF_004284735.1). NCBI lineage: Bacteria > Pseudomonadati > Pseudomonadota > Alphaproteobacteria > Hyphomicrobiales > Rhizobiaceae > Shinella > Shinella sp. JR1-6. The sequence continues at coordinate 22,657 of NZ_SHMI01000014.1, forward strand.
CCTTCCCGAAAGCGTTCCGCACCGGCCACGGCGGCAAGCGGCCAGCCGTTGGCGATGGCCTTCGAATAGGCCGCAAGGTCGGGCTTGACCCCGTAGCGCGCCCAGCTGCCCCGAACATCTAGGCGGAAGCCCGCGCGCACGTCATCGAGGATGAGGGCCGCGCCGGTACGGTCGCAGATCTTGCGCGCATGAGCGAGGAAGGCGGCTTGCGGCAGGTGCTGGTCCTTGCCGACATCATGCTGGAAGGCGGTCAGCAGGATAGCCGCCAGATCATCGCCCGCAGCATTGACCGCGGCATCGAGGCTTGCAGCATCGTTATAGTCGAAGACGATGATATGGGCCCGGTCTTCCGCCGTCACGCCGAGCAGCGAAGGTGAGCACCACGGAACGGCGCCGTGATAGGCACCGCGGGCGACGAGAATCTTGCGGCGCCCGGTGGCCGCACGCGCAATGGTGACGCAGGCCGTCGTCGCATCCGTGCCGTTCTTCTGGAAAAGCGTCCAGTCGGCATGATCGAGCGTATCGACGAGCAGTTCGGCCAGCTCCACCATGCTCTCTGTCGGACCATTGCCGACATCGCCCGCATCGATCCGCGCGAGAGCCGCGGCATCCACGTCCCGGTGGCGATAGCCGAGCACGTTCGGCCCCCAGGCGCACATGAAATCGATGTATTCGTTGCCATCCGCATCCCAGACGCGGCAACCGTCCGAGCGCGAGAAGAATTGCGGATAGCCCGGTGCGATCGCCCGGGTCGCCATATGTCCCCACATGCCGTTCGGCACCACGCGCTGGGCGCGTTCGACGAGTTCCGTATCGCGGCTGTTCAGCAGTTTCGCTGTCATCTTGTATGTCCTCCTGGGCGGGAGAAGCATTTCGCCTCTCCCGATGGCTCGGTCAGTTCGTGATTTCGGCGAGCGGCAGGTTGCAGCAGGCGCTGTAGCGAACGCCCTTGACGGTCGGGCTGTGCGCCAGGATGAGGTCGGGGCTGACCATCGGGATGATGATCCGGGCCTTGGCCATCTGCTCACCGGCATCGAACCAGAGTTTTTCCGCCTCCTCGGCCGGCGCGGCGAGCGCCTGTTCACGCAGCTTGCCGGTTTCGGTGCTGATGATCGAGGGATCGGTCGCGCCGCCCGCCCGCTTGGCCCAGACGGAGCCTTCCGACAGGCCGAAGACATCGACATATTGCGAGGTGCCGAAGAAGTCCGGGGCGAAGAAGACGGCGGTCAGCGGAATATGGTCGCCGTTGGCGGCTTCGCGCCAGTTGGCGAAGGGAACCGGCGACAACTCGACCGTTATGCCCACCTTGGCAAGATCCTGCTGGATCTTCTGCATCATCAGCGAAAAATCGACGCCATAGACGTTCATGTCCGGATAGATCGACTTCAGCGTGAAACCGTCACCAATGCCAGCGGCTGCCAGCAGCTCCTTGGCGCGGTCCGGATTGTAGGCAGGGATCTCATGGTTGTCGCCGCCGGGGAAGCCGAGCGGGATGGGCGTTGCGATGGCACGGCCGGCGCCGCCAACGGTAAAGTCGATCAGCGACGTGCGGTCGATGGCGATCGAGATGGCTTCGCGCACCTCGGGCGTCAGCTTGACGGTGTTGGCCTTGGCACCCGGCGACAACGCAATGTAGACAAAGTTGTAGGACGGCACCTTGTCGACCACCACATTGCTGCCTTCGAGCGTCTTGGCGGTTTCCGCGTCGATCTGCATGGCGATATCGGCGGCACCGGACTGCAGCATCTGCGCCTGCGCCACGGCATCCTTGACCTGGCGGAAGACGACCTGCGGGATCGTTGGGGCCTTGCGCCAGTAGTTGTCGTTGCGCTTCAGGCGCAGTTCCGAATTCGGCTCGTAGGATTCGAGGACGAAGGGACCGCTGCCGGCGGAGTTGCTCAGGAACCAGTTTTCCGACGTGTCCTTGTCGACCGCCGTCGCATCCGAGAGCGCGCCGTTGGCGGCGGCGACATCGCTGTTGATGATGCCGAGGAAGCCCGCAGCCGCCTGGTTGAGGAACTCCGAATTCGGCGCGGAGAGGTTCACGATGACCGTCTGCGCGTCGGGAATGTCGATCGAGCTGATGGGGTCGGCGATGAAGGCGCCGTTGCCCTTGATGTTCTTCAGCCGCTCGAACGACCATTTCACATCCTTGGCCTCGACCGGCGTGCCGTCGGAGAACTTTGCGGCCGGATCGAGCTTGAAGGTCAGCTGGGTCTGTTCCTTGTTGATCTCCCAGCTCGAGGCGATCAGCGGCTGCACCTTGTTGTCCTTGTCGAGCGTCACGAGCTGCTCATAGACGGAGGTGTTGTAGATCTGGCAGGTGTCGCACCAGGCGCGAGCCGGATCGAGCGAGTTGACGTCCATGTCACGGGCGATCACCAAAGCGCGCTCTTCGGCCGATGCCAGGTGGGTGGCTCCGCCGAGGATCGTGGCGGAGAGGGCGAGCGAGAGAAAGGCCAGTCTGGATTTCGATGGAAAAAGTCGTTTCATCGGTTGGATACCTCCAGTTTGACGGGCTGCGGATGCCCTGTTCCACTATTTTTCCGCAATTCGAAGCAAAGCGTCCCGCACGTCGGCCACTGTTGCGAGCGCTGCGCGGTTGAGGGCGGCCGAGACCGTGGGGGCGGCAAGCCCACCGGTCACGCGCAGGATTTCGTGGTCGAGACAGTCGAAGAAGCGCTCCTGGATCTCGGCGGCCCAGGTGCCGCCCATCGACAGGCTGCGTGCAGTCTGCTCGGCGATGACGACCCGGCCCGTCTTGTCGATGGATTGGCCGATGCGCTGCCAGTCGATGCCGTGATGGTCGATGTTGCGCAGGTCGATGACCTCAGCATCGATGCCCGCCTCCTCAGCCGCCCGGATCGCGTTCTGCACCATGACGGAGGTCGCAAGAACTGTGCAGGCGCTTCCCGGCCGCACGACGCGCGCCGTGCCGAAGGGAATGAAGAAGTCCCGGTCGCCGGCGGGCACCTCGAACTCCTTCTGGTAGAGTTCGGTGTGCTCGAAGACGACGACGGGGTCGTCGCAGGCCAGCGCCGAATTCATGAGGCCGATATAGTCGAAGGCGTTCGACGGTGTGACGATGCGCCAGCCGGGGAACAGGCCGAAAAGGGCCGAGGGATCGCCGGAATGCTGCGAGCCGTAGCCGGTGTGGGGCGAGATGCGCACGCGCATGACGATCGGAACGGGGAAACCGTCGCCGAACATGTGCCGCACCTTGCCGACACCATTGGCGATCTGGTCGGCCGCGGTGAAGCAGAAATCGCCGAACATGATCTCGACCACCGGTCGCAGGCCGTTAAGCGCCGCGCCGAGGGCAACGCCCGTGAAGCCGTTCTCGGCGATCGACATGGGCAGGACGCGTTCTGGCCAGCGTTCCAGAACGCCCTTGGTGAAGCCGCTGACGCCGCCGCGCATCTGGTGCGCATCCTCGCCCATGACGATGATGCGGGGATCGCGCGCCATCGCGGCAGCCAGCGTCTCGGAGGCGGCAGTAACGAACTTCACCTTCTCGACGGCGTCGGGGCGCATGTCGTCGTGGTCGAGAAAACGCTTTCCGGCAAGCTCGGAAAGGTTGCCCAGAATGCCATGGTCGCGCGTCGCCGGATCCGGCCAGAGGCTGTCGGGAATGCGCAGCGTGTTTCCACCGGGGACCGGTTCGGTCAGCCTTCCGGCCGCGGCGGCGACCCGATCCGTCACCAGCGCGTCGATCTTGGCGAACTCTTCGGGGGAGAGCAGGCCGAGCGCCGTCAGGCGCGCTTCGGCAAGCGCGATCGGATCGCGCGCGCGCCATGCGGCTTCCTCTTCCTTCGTGCGATAGCCGAAGTCGCTGCCGCTGCGGGAGCCGGACTGATGGAAATGGCGATAGCAGAGGGCTTCGACCACCACGGGGCCGCCCGTCTCGCGGATGATGCGGCGTGCCTCCGCCATGGCGCGATGCACGGCAACGACGTCCATGCCATCGCATTCGATCGAGGCGATGCCGAGCATCGCGCCGCGGGACGACAGCCGCGTCTCGCGCGTCACGTCCGAAATGTGCGTGGAGACGCCGTAGAGGTTGTTCTCGATGAAGAAGATCACCGGCAGACCCTGCGCGGCTGCGATGTTCATCGCCTCGTAGCTCGCCCCGTTCTGCGCCGCGCCGTCGCCGAAGAAAGCAACGGAGATATGGTCGCGGCCAAGCATCTTGTCGGCGAGCGCGTAGCCCGCCGCATGGGGCGGGTTGCCGCCGACGATCGCCGAGGTGCCGACGACGCCAGCGCCAGCGAAACGCATATGCATGGAGCCGCCCCGCCCGCCGCAATAGCCAGGGGTCAAACCCATGATCTCCGCCATGAAGCGGTAGATCGCCTCGTCCATGCCGGGCGTGAAGGCGTCCTTGCGGATGTCGAAGCCATCGGGAACCGAGGGATTGAGCAGCTTCAGCAACACCTGATGGTGGGCGCGGTGCGTACCGTTGATCTTGTCGTCGGTACCGAGCGCAGCCATGGCGCCGACCGCACCGGCCTCCTGGCCGATGCTGGCATGGGCCGGGCCGTGGATGAGCCCGGCCTTCTCCAGATCGAGCAGCTTTTCCTCGAACCGGCGGATGAGCAGCATCTGGCCATACCAGTGGACGAGGTCTTTTGCCTGTTCCTCGCTCCAGTCTGCCTCGTCCAGTTCCAGCCGGAACCAGGGCGCGGAGGGGGCGAGCGGTATCTGGCGTGCCATTCGTGTCCTCGGGTCGCAAGGGAGCCGCAGTGGGCTCGATTACCGTTTATGGAAATAAATTCCGATTTCTGTTGAACGGCACACTAAGCTGTGCCAGCCTTTGGATGCAACAGAAATTTTCACAGGCCGCCAAAGAGGAAGAGATGCGATGATCCGGGACGCCGATGTGCTGAACGCGCTGGTTGAGATGGTGCGCCGGTTCGTGCGCGAACGGCTGCTGCCGGCGGAGGCCCGGGTGGAGGAGGAAAACGCCATCCCACCCGAGATCATCGCGGAGATGCGGGCGCTGGGCCTTTTCGGCATGTCCATCCCGGAAGAACACGGCGGACTCGGCCTGACGATGGAGGAAGAGGTGCTCGTCGCTTTCGAGCTCGGGTATGCTTCTCCCGCCTTCCGCTCCGTCATCGGCACGAACAACGGCATCGGCTCGCAGGGCGTCATCGTCGATGGCACGGAAGCACAGAAACAGTACTGGCTGCCGCGCATGGCGACGGGCGAGGCCATCGGCTCCTTCGCCCTCACCGAACCGGACGTCGGCTCGGATGCAGGCGCCGTGAAGACCACGGCACGGCGAGACGGCAACCACTACATCCTCAACGGCACGAAACGCTACATCACGAACGCCCCGGTGGCCGATGTCTTCACCGTCATGGCGCGCACCGGCGGACCAGGACCTGCGGGCGTGACCGCCTTCCTGGTGCCGAAGGACAGCCCCGGCCTCAGCCTCGGCGCCATTGACAGGAAGATGGGGCAGCGCGGCACCCGCACCTGCGACGTCATCTTCGACAATTGCCGCATCCCCGCCGACAGCGTCATCGGTGGCGTGGAAGGCGCTGGCTTCAAGACCGCGATGAAGGTGCTCAACCGCGGCCGCCTGCATATCTCCGCCGTCTGCGTGGGCGCCGCGGAGCGGCTGTGCGACGAGGCCGTGCGGTTCTCGCGCGCGCGGGTGCAGTTCGGCAAGCCGATCGCCGAGCACCAACTCATCCAGGCCATGCTCGCCGACAGTTCCACGGAGGCCTTTGCCGGACGCGCAATGGTGCTGGAAGCAGCGCGGCGGTTCGATGCAGGTGATCGCGTCATCCAGCAGGCTGCAAGCGCGAAACTGTTCTGTTCGGAAATGGTCGGCCGGGTCGCCGACCGTGCAGTGCAGATCCACGGAGGGGCCGGCTACATGCAGGACTATCCGGTCGAGCACTTCTACCGCGACGTCCGGCTGTTCCGGCTCTACGAGGGCACATCACAGATCCAGCAGCTCATCATCGCCCGCGAAATGCTGAACGCCTGAGGCCGGACGATGCAGCGAGCCCTTGGAATCATCGCTGACGACTTTACCGGCGCCCTCATGGTCGCCGGCTATCTGGAAGGCGCCGGTATCCACTGTCCCGTACTGTTCCGTCCCGAGGGCGAAATCCCGCCCGCGGCCGTGGTGATGGCCGGCACGCGGACGCGCACGGTGCCCGTCCCGGAAGCGCTTGCCGAACTGGGCCGCTTCACCGACGCGTTTCTGCAGGCCGGCTGCAGGCGCGTCGCCTACAAGGCCTGCGCCACGTTCGATTCCACCGAAGACGGCAATATCGGCCCGGCGGCGGACTACCTCGCCGATCGTGCAGGCCAGCGGCCGGTGCTGATGAGCGCCGGCTTTCCCCGCTTCGGCACAACGGTCCATCAGGGCTACATGTTCTATCGCGGCCGCCTCGTTTCCGAATCGATCAAGCGCTTCGACCCGCTGACCCCGATGTCCGACCCCGATCTCGTCCGTTTCCTCGGGCGGCAGACGCCGCACCGGATCGCGCTCCTCAACCATGCCGCCCTTCGCAGTGGCACCGATGCGGCACGCACCTCCATCGAGGCTTTCGCGGCCGAGGGAATGGGCCACGTCTTCCTCGATACGACCGATGACGGCGACGTCGAGACTGCGGCCGAGGTCGCCGCATCGATGGACCGCGTCGTCGTCGCCAGCGACCCCCTGATCATCGCCTATGCGACCCGCCTCGGCCGTGCCATGCGGCCAGGCACGATGCCCGCACCGCGGCATGTCGATGGCCCCACGGCCGTGCTTGCCGGAAGCGTCGGGCCGATCGTCCTGGCGCAGCTTGCGGCTTTTTCAGCCGAGCACCCCTGCCTGTCGCTGGATCTGCTCGATCCGGCCGAGGAGGAGGGGCTTGTCTCTACAGCGCTCGACTGGGCCGCGAGGCGGATCGGCACGGCGCCCCTCGCCATTTCGACGGCAACCGGACCGGAAGGTGTCGCCGCGGTACAGGCCGCCTTCGGCCGCGTGGAGGCGGCCCGCCGGGCGGAGCGCATCCTTGGCGCCATCGCGAAGGGATTGTGTGATCGCGGCGTCCGACGGTTTGTCGTCGCGGGCGGAGAAACGTCGGGCGCGGTTGTCGATGCGCTCGGCATTACCGCCGTTCGGGCCCTGCCGGATGGCCCGCTCGGAACCGGCTTCTGCGTCTCCACCGGGCCAGTACCCCTTTCGCTATACCTCAAACCCGGCAAGCTGGGCGCCGACGACATCCTGCTCAGGGCCGTCAAGGCGATGAACCAAGGAAGTGCACGATGACGAACGAAGCGGTAGCGAGGATGGCCCTGGTCGAGGCGAGCCGGCGATCGGTGGCGATCGGCCTCAACAGCGGCACGGTCGGCAATTTCAGTCTGCGACACGGCGAAGGGATGCTGATCACGCCGACAGGCATCGCGCCCGACACCCTTGCGCCCGAGCAGATCGTTACGATGGATCTCGACGGAGCCTGGATCGGCGACTGGCGGCCGTCCTCGGAATGGGCCATTCACGCCAGGCTCTACGCCACGACGAATGCGGGCGCCGTCGTCCACACCCACCCCGATCACTGCGTCGCCCTTGCCGCGCTGCGCCGGGCGATCCCGCTGTTCCACTATATGGTCGCCGGCTTTGGCGGCAGCGAGATACCCTGTGCGGACTACGCCTGCTTCGGCAGTGTCGCGCTTGCGGAAACGGTGGTCGCCGCCATGGGCACGACCTACTCCGCCTGCCTGATGGCCAATCACGGAGCAGTCACGATCGGCCCCGATGTCGGGACCGCTCTGACGCGCGCGGAAAAGCTGGAAACGCTGGCGCGCCAATACGTGCTCGCCCGGTCGATCGGCGAGCCCGTTCTCCTGACGCAGGCGGAACTCGTCGATGTGCGCGCCCGCTACGGCACCTATGGTCAGCAGGCGAAACGCTGACCGTCAGCCGCTTCTGCGGACTTCGCCGAGGATCTTCATTACCAGCGCCGGATATTCGAGATGCGGCATGTGCCCGCACGCATCGACGGCATGCAGGCCGACATTGCCGGGAAGGCCTACCGTGGCACTAAAGGGGAGAATACGGTCCTGCCGGCCGAAGACGATGCGCACCGGCTGGGACAGCCGAGCGAGATCGTCACGGATGGAGATCGACTGTGTTCCATCCGGGAAGAACCGCTCGGCAAAGGCCCCCATCGCCGCCGTCAGGCTCGTGTCGTCACGCTGCTGCACCACCGCCTGCAGGAAGGCCGGCGAGATGACGGCGGCATCGTGCACCAGAAGGTCGAGCCAGGGCTTCAGGCTCTCCCGCTGCCGCGCGCGTAACACGCCCGCAACGAAGGCGCCGTTGATCTCAGGCCCGAGGCCTGCGGGAGAGACAAGGCAGAGACCGTGGATATCCAGCTGCCCGCGGCTTGCCAGCCGCGCCGCCAGCGCCCCGCCGAAGGAATGACCGGCCAGCACGAGCGGGCCGTCATGCTCTGCCGCGACGGTCGCCTCGATGGTTGCCGCCATCCGGTCGAGGTCGTCGGGGATCGCATGCGGCGAGCGGCCGTGCGCGGGAAGGTCGATCGCCAGCGCCGGCCAGTCCGCGCGCGCGCCGGCGAGCATGCCGCGCCAGTTGTTGAGGTCTGCGCTGAAGCCATGGAGAAGCACGACAGGCAGGCCGTCGCCCTTGCGCAGCCAGGTCGCATTCAGCGGCGCAGGACTGCCATCCTTTCGGACCGCGGGCAGAACGGTGGGCATTTCGATTGTCGCAAGCCGGAGAGCATCGCCGATCCTCGCAACGACGTCGGTCTTCTGGACCCGCCCGCCCGGACCGGTACCGGTGAGGCCATCCAGCACGATGCCATGCTCGCGCGCGATGCGGCGGGCGAGGGGGGTGGGGTTGGGGCCTTGCCCGCTTCGCCGCGCGCCCGGCAAGAGAATGGCTCGGCTCGCCTCGGTCACGGCTTCCCCGGTCTCGACTTCCTGTATTTCCATCCCGCCGTAGGCCTCGCCATCGCCATAGATGCGTGCGACATCCGCCCCGACATCCACCTCGATCTCGCTTTCAACAAGGGTGTGAATGACGCCGGACGCAGGGGATTCGACCTCGACGGCGGCCTTGTCGTTGTCGATCTCGAAAAGCACCTGCCCCTGCCGAACGGTTTCGCCCTCTGCAACAAGCCAGCGGGCGATACGGCCGCTCGACATTTCGAGACTGACCTTCGGATAGACGACATGGGTGGGCATTGGGGGATCCCTTGAGGCTTGAGCCTATTCGGCCGAGGTTTTCCAGGTGGGTGGTCGTTGCGAGGTCGGGAACGGATCGGGCTCCCCGGCAAGCCGCGCGCGCAGGCGGCGCGTGAGCCGGAGCAGCCCGGGACCGACGGTTTCCCGGCAATGGTTGCGCGACAGGATATCGACGATCCCGCCGCAGGTGAGGGCGACGAGGGGCGAGCCATCCGTCGGCCGGAAGGCGACGCCGACGGCATTGATGTAACTGTGCCAGCTGCCGAACGCGCTGATGAACCCGTCGCGCCGGTAGTCCTCGATTGCGTTCGTCACAAGACGGTCGAGTTCCTCGGCCTTTTCGGGCTCGGCCACGACCAGTTGCCCGACGACGGACTGGCGAATGTCCGGTTGCATTTCGGCAAGATAGGCAAGGCCCATGGCCGTGCGGTAGATCGGCAGGCGCGAGCCGACATTGAGGCGCAGCGAAACCGGGCTCATGGAGCGGCAATTGGCAAGATAGACCATTTCCAGCCCGTCGCGCGTGCCGAGCGCCACGGCTGCGCCGGTCTGGTCCGCCAGCTCCTGCATCAGGGGCCTTGCCATATGGATGACGGCGCTGGAGCTGAGCGCCGAGTAGCCGAGGGACACCGTCGCGGGCCCGATGCTGTAGCGGCCGAGCATGTCGTCGTAGTGGAGATAGCCGAGGCCGACGAGCGTCGAGGTCAGGCGCGAGACGGTTGCTTTCGGCAAGCCCGTCCGTTCGATAAGGTCCTGGTTGCCGAGCGTGGCGTCGTCGGCGGTGAACGATCGCAGGATTTCCAGCCCGCGTGTCAGCGAAGCGGCGGAATTCCCGCCCTCCGCGCCTTCGCTGCCGTCTGCCGGTTTGGTCCGTTTACGCATGTCTTGCCTTTCGTGTCAGCGCTGCTGGAGCCATAGCGGATTTTCGCGATCTGTCGATCTACCGTAAATGGAATATAATTTCATTTATGTTGACGTCCGCTTCGCCTGTTGTCAATAATGCCTGCATCGATCTCCCCATACGCCGGTCGGCACGGGATGGCACACGGGTTAAAGGACGCGATTTGTGACACGATACATTCTGCGACGCCTGGTCGCGATGCCCTTCCTGGTTCTCGGCATCGTGACGCTCGCCTTCCTGCTCACGACCGTGACGAAGGGCGACCCGCTGACGGCGATCGTGTCGGACCGGCAGATGAACGATCCGGTGGCAGTGGCCGCCGCGAAGGCGCGCTGGGGGCTCGATCGCAGTCTGCCGGAACGCTACGTCATCTATGTCGGCAATCTTCTGTCCGGCGACATGGGCACCTCCTTCATCACGCGCCGGCCCGTCGCGCAGGACGTGTTCTTCCGCCTGCCGGCCACGATGGAGCTCGTTCTTGCCGCGATGGTCATCGGCTCGACGATCGGTATCACGCTGGGCGTTCTGGCGGCCTATTTCCGCAATACGGTCATCGACCATGCGGCGCGTTTCTTCGCCCTGTTCGGATCGTCCATTCCCGTCTTCTGGCTGGGACTGGCGCTGCTTTATGTCTTCTCGGTCAAATGGGGCGTCCTGCCCGGCCCCGGCCGGCTGGATCCGCGGGCAACCCCTCCGGCCTCCGTCACCGGCTTCATGACCATCGACACGCTGATCGCCGGGAACGTGAGGCTCTTTCTGGACGCGCTGTGGCATCTGATCCTGCCGGCCTTCGTGCTCGGCTGGGCCGTCGCAGGCACCATATCGCGGCTGGTGCGCGCCAACATGCTGGAGGTGCTGGACCGGGAATTCATCCTGACGGCGCGTGCGAAGGGGGCGGGGGAGCTTCGTGTCGTGGTGCGCCATGCGCTGCGCAACACGCTGGTGCCGACGCTGACCGTCATCGGCTACTCCTTCGCCTACCTGCTCACAGGAGCCGTCCTGACCGAGACGATCTTCTCCTGGCCGGGCATGGGGTCCTACGCGGTGGAGGCGGCACGCGGCCTCGATTTTCCCGCCATCATCGGGGTCACCATCGTCGGGGGCGTCGTCTTCCTGCTGACGAACCTCATCACCGACATCGCCTATGTCATCGCCAATCCGCGCGTGCGCCTGGGGTAAGAACATGATCGCTGCGACCCTCGTTTCTTTCCGCCGGCCGGCATGGCTGTCGATCCCGCTCGCCATCGGCATCGCGATCGTGGTCTTCTGGCTCGCCGTCACGCTGCTCGCGCCGCTTATGAGCCCTTATGCCCCGCTCGACATGGTCGGCCGGCGACTCCAGGCACCGAGCTGGAGCCATTGGTTGGGGACCGACGCGCTCGGGCGGGACGTCCTGAGCCGAACCCTCTACGGCGCACAGCACTCGATCCCGATCGCCATCGTCGTGGTCGCTCTCTCCGTCACGATCGGGGCCATGCTGGGCGCGATTTCCGGGTATGCCGGCGGCCTGCTCGGCTCGGCGATCATGCGGCTCGTCGACGTCACCCTCTCCTTCCCCCCGATGCTCCTCGCCATGGCCGTGGCGGCCTCGCTGGGCCCCGGCCTTGAAAATGCGACCGTCGCCATGGTGATCGTCTGGTGGCCTGTCTATGCCCGCCTGATGCGTGCGCAGGTTCTGGAGACCCGGGAGCGCGAGCATGTCGAGGCTGCGGTCGCGGCAGGTGCCGGCAAGGGCCGCATCCTCTTCAAGCACATCCTGCCGCTCTGTTGGACGCCGGTGCTGATCAGCGCGACGATGGATCTCGGCCAGGTGATCCTGCTTGCCGCCTCGCTCAGCTTCATCGGCCTCGGCGCCACGCCGCCAACGCCGGAATGGGGTTCGATGATCTCCGACGGTGCAGCGCAGTTTTATTCCTGGTGGGTCGCCCTCGGGCCGGGCCTTGCCATCCTGACCATCGTGCTCGGCTTCAACTTCATCGGTGACGGCCTGCACGACTACTTCGACCCGAAGTCGAAATGAGGCGCACCATGCAACAGGAACCGCTCTTTGCCGTTCGCGACCTTCGCGTCTCCTTCACCCGCCACGGGCAATCCTTTGAGGCCGTGCGCGGCATCAGCCTCGCGGTCGATCACGGCGAGGTGCTGGGCATCGTCGGTGAATCCGGCTCCGGCAAGTCGGTCGGCATGCTTTCCGCCCTCGGGCTGCAACCGAAGACCGCCTCCGTCAGCGGATCGGCACGGTTCAAGGGGCGCGAGCTGGTCGGCATGCCCATGGCGCAATTGCGTGCCCTGCGCGGCTCACGCATCGCCATGATCTTCCAGGATCCGCTGTCCTCGCTCAATCCCGTCATGACGGTCGGCGCGCAGATCGCCGAAACGATCCGGCTGCACAATGCCGGCGTCTCGAAGAAAGCGGCCATGGATCGCGCAGCCGAACTGCTCGCCCTCGTCGCCATTCCCCAGCCCGACCGGCGCATCCACCAGTACCCGCACGAATTTTCCGGCGGCATGCGCCAGCGCGTGATGATCGCCATGGCCGTGGCCAACGACCCCGATCTCCTGATCGCCGACGAGCCGACGACCGCCCTCGACGTGACCGTGCAGGCGCAGATCATGGACGTCCTCACGGACCTGCGGCGCAGGCTGAACCTGGGGCTCGTCCTGATCACCCACGATCTCGGCGTGCTCGCCGGGCATGCCGACAGGGTCGCTGTCGTCTATTCGGGCGAGGTCGTCGAACAGGCGAGCGTCGGTGCCCTCTTCGCGCGGCCGGCCCATCCCTATACGCGAGGTCTTATCGCCTCGATCCCCAACATGGCAGAGGAGAAAGAGCGGCTCTTCTCCATCGACGGCGCGCCGCCGCCCCTCGGCAAACTGCCTGGCGGGTGCGCCTTCCATCCCCGCTGTCCGCAGGCGCAGGATATCTGCAAGCATATGCCGCCGCCCGTCCGCACGGAGGGCGACCACCGGGCGGCCTGCCATTTCGCCACCCTTCTTGTCGGGAGCGCTGCATGACCGGGCCGGACCCCATCCTCTCCGTCAGGGACCTCTCGAAGCGCTTCTCCGTCACCGGCGGGCTGATCTTCGAGCGCGAGATTGCCCAGGTCAACGCTGTGACCGGCGTGTCCTTCGACGTCAAGCCCGGCGAAACGCTGGGGCTGGTCGGTGAATCCGGCTGCGGCAAGTCCACCCTCGGCCGCTGCATCCTGCGACTGATCGAGCCTACCGGCGGGCAGACCCTGTTCCGCGGCCGCGATATCAACGCGGTGAACCCCGCCGAGATGCGCGCGCTGCGCCGCAAGATCCAGCTGGTCTTCCAGGATCCCTACGCATCGCTGCATCCGCGCATGCGCGTTGCCGAAAACATTGCCGAGCCGCTGCGCATCAGCGACCTCTCGCAGGCCGGGCGCAAGGAACGGGTCGCCGAGATGCTCGACCTCGTCCGCCTCAACCCGGAACACGGCCAGCGCTATCCGCACGAATTGTCCGGCGGCCAGCGCCAGCGCGTGGTGATCGCCCGGGCACTGGCATTGAAACCGGAACTGCTCGTGCTCGACGAGCCGGTCTCCGCGCTCGACGTCTCCGTGCAGGCGGGCGTGCTCAACCTCCTCAAGGATATCCAGCGGGATTTCGGCACGGCCTATGTCTTCATTGCGCATGACCTGTCCGTCGTGCAGCACATCTCGCACCGGGTGGCTGTCATGTATCTCGGCAAGATTGTCGAGATCGCTGAAAAGCGCCGGCTCTACCGGGCGCCGATGCATCCCTATACCCAGGCACTGATGTCCGCCGTGCCGCTCGCCGACCCGGCGCTGGAACGCAGCCGCTCGCGCATCGTGCTGAAGGGTGACCTGCCGAGCCCGCTCAATCCGCCGTCCGGGTGTCGCTTCCGCACGCGCTGCCCCATCGCCCAGAAGGTCTGCGCGGAGGTGGAGCCGCCGCTGAACGAACGAGAGGAAGGCCATTCGGTCGCCTGCCACTTTCCGAATGCCATGGAGACCGGTTTGTCGGCTCGCGAGAAGAGCGGGCCTGGAGGAATGGAATGACGCAATTGAGATTGCCGCTCGAGGGTATCCGTGTGCTCGACCTGACACGCGTTCTTGCAGGACCATGGACAACCATGAGCCTCGGGGATCTCGGCGCCGAGGTCTGGAAGATCGAGAACATCAAGGGCGGCGACGACACGCGCGCCTGGTCCGTGCCGAACTTCAAGGGGGTCAGCACCTACTATCTGTGCGCCAACCGCGGCAAGCAGAGCATCGCGCTCGACCTGAAGACACCGGAAGGCCGGCAGATCGTGCTCGACCTTGCGGCCAGAGCCGATGTCGTGGTGGAGAATTTTCGCGCCGGCACCGTGGAGCGACTGGGTATCGGCTACGAGGATATCCGGAAGATCAATCCGGGCGTCGTCTACTGCGCGATTTCCGGATACGGCCAGACAGGCCCCGAGCGTGACCGGCCGGGCTACGATTTCATCATGCAGGCGGAAAGCGGCCTGATGTCGATCACGGGCGAGGAGGATGGCCCCCCAAACCGGCTCGGTGTCGCCTTCACCGATGTGGTGGCCGGCATGGTCGCCACCCAGTCGATCCTCGCCGCGCTCTACCAGCGCCGGGATACGGGCACCGGGCAGTATATCGACGTCGCGCTGCTCGATGCCACGCTCAACCTCTTGATCAACGTCGGGACCGGCTATCTCAACGCCGGCGTGGAGCCGGTGCGTTACGGCAACGCGCATCCGACGGTCGTGCCCTACCAGATCTTCGCGGCAAGCGACGGCACGTTCGCGCTTGCCGTCGGCAATGACCGCATGTTCGTCGATTTCTGTGAAAAGGTGATCGACCGGCCGGACCTTGCCCGCGATCCGCGGTTCGTGACTTCTCATCAGCGCGCCGTGCACAGGGACGAGCTGCTGCCGCTCCTCACAACGATCATCGCCGGGGAAACCTGCGAGCACTGGCTTGCCGCCTGCCTCGCGGCGAGCGTGCCGGCCGGACAGGTGAAGTCCGTGTCCGAAGCACTCCAGAGCCCGAGCGTGACGGAGCGGGGCGTCGTACAGCGCCTCGAGCATCCGGAACTCGGCACGGTCTCGCTGATCCGGCCCGCGCACGGACTTGCCGCACAGGCACATGCCGATGCCAAGGCGCCGCCGCTTCTCGGCGAGGATACGCGTAGCGTGCTGCGCGACGTGCTGGGTTTCGAGGAGGCGCAGATCGAAAGCCTGGTGCGCGCCGGCGTCGTCACCTGCCACGATATCAAGAGCGCGCCGTCGCCGCTGCCCGCCCAAAGCGCGATCGCATAGGCGCGCGGCCGCACGATACGAGCCTGCAACACCGGGAAACAAGATGACCGTCAACATCGATATCGACGGCGGAATCGCGATCGTCACGATCGCAAATCCGCCGGTCAACGCCATCAACGCGGCCGTGCGGGAACGGCTGCTGACCCTGGCCCAGGCGTTCGACAAGGATCCGGCGATCCGGGCCGTCATCCTCACAGGAACCGGCGCCCTCTTCGTCGCGGGAGCCGATATCACCGAATTCGACCGCCCTGTGGAGCCGCCGTTCCTTCCCGATGTCGTCGCCCGGATCGAGCGGGCGGCAAAGCCATGGGTTGCGGCGATCCGCGGTGCGGCGCTCGGCGGCGGCCTGGAACTGGCGCTCGGATGCCGCATGAGAGTTGCGACCGGAACCGCCCGCTTCGCCCTGCCGGAGGTCAATCTCGGCATCATTCCGGGTTCCGGCGGCACGCAGCGCCTGCCGCGGGTGATCGGCATTGCCGAGGCGATCCGGGTCGTTGCGGAGAACCATACATTGGACGCCGCAGAGGCTGTACGGCTCGGACTGGTCGATGCCATTGTCGAGGAACCGCTGCTGCCGGGCGCCATTGCCTTCGTGCGCGTGGCGCTCGAAAGGGCCCTGCCCCCGCCAACCCTCGATCGTCCCCTATCCGAACCGGCGCAGGAGATCTGGACGGAAGCGGAACAGAGGATCGCTTCGCGCGCGAAGGGTGCTTCGGCGCCCCTGCAGGCACTAGAGGTCCTCAAATGCGGGGTCGAGCAAGGTGCCGCGGCCGGGCTTGCGCGCGAGCGGGCGACCTTCCTCTCGCTGCGCGGAAGCGAAGAGGCCGCCGCCCTGCGCCATCTCTTCTTCGCCGAGCGCGCAGCGATGCGACCGGCGGATATCCGCGGGACAGCGCCGAGACCCGTCGACACCGCCGGCGTCGTCGGTGGCGGAACGATGGGCAGCGGGATCGCCGCCGCACTTCTCAATGCCGGTCTCTCCGTCGTGCTTGTCGAGCAGGACGCTGCCGGCGTTTCACGGGCACGCGAAACGCTCGCAAACCTTTTCGAGGCATCGCAGCGCCGGGGACAGACAACGGGCGAAGAGGTGGCCGAGCGGTTGGGCCGTCTCGAAACGAACATCGGCTATGGCGGCGTGGAGCGCTGCGACGTCGTGATCGAAGCCGTGTTCGAGGATATCGCCGTCAAGCGCACCGTCTTCGCGGAGCTGGGGCGTTTCTGCCGGCCGGATGCCATTCTTGCGACCAACACCTCCTACATCGACCCGCGGCTGATCGCGGAAGGCCTGCCGGAACCGGGGCGTTTCCTGGGCCTCCATTTCTTCAGTCCGGCGCATGTCATGAAACTCCTCGAAATCGTACCGACACCGGAAACGGCGCCGGGCGTGCTGGCGACGGTCTTCGAAATCGCCCGGCGCCTCGGCAAGATCCCCGTGCGCGCGGGCATCTGCGACGGCTTCATCGGCAACCGCATCCTCCGAAGGTTCCGGACGGAAGCGGAGGCGCTGGTTCGCGATGGCGTCGGCATCGCCGCCATCGACGCGGCGATGCGCGGCTTCGGCTTTGCCATGGGACCATTCGAAATGCAGGACATGGCGGGCCTCGATATTGCCTTTCTCCATCGCGAGGCGGCCCGCAAGCGGGGCGAACCCGTACCGGACATGCCGGGCGATCTGCTGGTGCGTGCGGGGCGCAAGGGCCAGAAGACCGGTGGCGGGTGGTACGACTACGCGCCCGGCGACCGCCGCCCGCAGCCCTCCGCCGAGGCCGAGCGGATTCTCGCACCACTCATGGGGCCGCGAACGGACATGGCCGGCGAGGTAATCGTTGCCAGACTGATGGCCGCGATGGCACAGGAGGGACAGGCGATCCTCGCAGAAGGCATCGCCGCAAGCGCCGCCGATATCGACCTCGTCGAAGTCCACGGCTATGGCTTTCCGCGAAGGCGCGGCGGGCCGATGTTCCAGATCGGCCGCGCCGATGCGAACCGCGTATGATACGAATGAGGATTTTACGATGACGACCTATCCTGACACATTGCTTTTCATCGACGGTGTTTGGCGGCCGGCCTCCGGCGGACGGACCATTCCGGTTCTCAACCCGGCGACGGCCCAGCCGATCGGCACCGTCGCCTGGGCGGATCGGGCGGATCTCGACGAGGCGCTGGCGGCCGTCGACCGCACCTTCCCGCAGTGGAGCGCGACATCGGCTTACGAGCGCGCGAGGTTGATGCGCCGCGCGGCCGACATCCTGCGTGAGCGCGCCGACGAGATTGCCGTCACGATGACGCTGGAGCAGGGCAAGCCGGTATCGCAGGCACGGATGGAGACGCTGGCCGGCGCCGATATCATCGAGTGGTTTGCCGGCGAGGCACAGCGCGCCTACGGACAGGTCATCCCCTCCCGCGCACCGGATGTGCTGCAGATCACCCTGAAGCGGCCCGTCGGGCCTGTCGCCGCCTTCACGCCGTGGAACTTCCCCATCAACCAGGTCGTTCGCAAGCTTTCCGCAGCGATTGCCGCCGGCTGCACGATCATCGTCAAGGCGCCCGAGGAAACTCCGGCATCGCCCGCGGCCCTCATCAAGGCCTTCGCGGACGCGGGTATCCCGGCCGGCGTCATCAATCTCGTCTATGGTGTTCCGGCCGAGATTTCGGAATACCTCATCCCGCATCCGGTCATCCGCAAGATCAGCTTCACGGGGTCCACGCCTGTCGGCAAGCAGCTCGCCGCGCTT
This sequence comes from Shinella sp. JR1-6, assembly GCF_004284735.1. NCBI lineage: Bacteria > Pseudomonadati > Pseudomonadota > Alphaproteobacteria > Hyphomicrobiales > Rhizobiaceae > Shinella > Shinella sp. JR1-6. Next base: position 40,811 of record NZ_SHMI01000014.1, read on the forward strand.
GCCGGCGCACACATGAAGCGCGCCACGATGGAACTTGGCGGCCATGCGCCCGTCATCGTCGCCGAGGATGCGGACCTCGACCTTGCCGTGAACCTGATGGTCGGCAACAAGTTCCGCAATGCGGGGCAGGTCTGCGTTTCGCCCACGCGTTTCCTCGTCCAGGAGAAGATCGCCGATGCCTTCACCGAGCGCTTTACGGCCGGGGCGAAGGCGGTGCGGGTCGGCAACGGCCTTGATGCCGATATCGAGATGGGGCCACTGGCGAACGATCGGCGCATCCCGGCGCTGGAAAGCCTGATCGGCGACGCCGTCGAACACGGTGCGAAGCTGACGACCGGCGGCCGTCGCATCGGCAATGAAGGGTGGTTCTTCGAGCCGACGGTGCTGGCCGACGTGCCGGTAGCGGCGCGCATCATGAACGAAGAACCCTTCGGCCCCGTCGCTGTCGTCAACCGCTTCGGTGATCTCGGAGAGGCGATCAGCGAGGCGAACCGCCTGCCCTATGGCCTTGCCGCCTTTGCCTTCACGCGCAGCAGCGCCACCGCGACGCGCCTCGGTAACGAGGTGGAGGCCGGAATGGTCTCCATCAACCATCTCGGCCTCGCCCTGCCCGAAGTCCCCTTCGGCGGGATCAAGGATTCGGGCCATGGTACGGAGGGAGGCTCGGAAGCGCTGCAGGCCTATCTCGATACCCGGCTCGTGACCCGCAAGGGCTGACACGCCGGTCCTTTCGTGCAACCGATGGGAGGAGGATTCCACCTCCTCCCATCGGCAAAACGGATGGTTCGGATCAGCCGGGGTGTTCGCTGACATGCCGCCGCGGAGCGGGTCGCGAGGCTGCGTCTACTTCATGTCTCTTTCGCCGACTTGCCTCTCAAGCGCAGGGCCGTATCCTGACGTGCCTTTGCTTTGCGCCATCGGGCCCCGAACCGCTTCGAAGCGGTCTGCCTTCCGCCGGCCGGCTTCGAGCAACAGCGGGAGACGAGCATGCCAGAGATCGAGCTGAAGCTGGACGTCACATCGGAGGATTTCGAAGCTCTCCTCGCCTCAAGACTGCTCGGTGAGCCGGTCGGCTCCATCAAGCGGCACGAGACCTATTTCGACACCGCCGAGAACAGCCTCGAAAAGGCGGGGTTTTCGCTTCGCATACGCCGGACGGGGACATCACTCGTTCAGACCATCAGGGCAACCGGCCCCGCCGCCCCCCTGTTCATCCGGCCGGAATGGGAAATGTCCGTGGCCTCGCTGGAGCCGGCCCTCGACGAAGCAGCGCCCCTGGCCTCGAGGTTCGGAACGATCGTCCCTGCGCTCTGCCCCCTGTTTGAGGTTGATATCGTCCGCCAGACCTGGACCGCGACCGAGAATGGGTCCCATATCGATGTTTCTGCCGATCGCGGCGAGGTGATCGCGGGGGAACGGCGGCTCGCCGTTTGCGAACTGGACCTTGAGCTGAAAGGCGGCAAGCCGGCCGACCTGTTCCGGCTGGCACGGAAGATCGAAGCGACCATACCGGTTGCGATCGGTGTCCAATCCAAAACCGAACGCGGCTATCGCCTTCTCGATGCGGCCCCCGTTGCCATCAAGGCCGACCCCATTCACCTCGAAACAGGCCACACCGCAGGGCACGCCTTTCGCGTGATCGCCGGATCCTGCTTTCGCCAGTTCCGGCTCAACGAAACAATCCTGCGTCGCCGGCACAGCGCACAAGAGGCCCTTCATCAGGCGCGGGTCGCCTTGCGGCGACTGCGCACCGCGTTCTCGGTGTTCAGACCCCATCTCGGGGGCGAGGCGGAGCGACTGTCCGACGCGTTTCGCTGGCTCGCCCGCCTGCTGGGCGACGCCCGCGATCTCGATGTGCTGATGGCGAAGACGACATCGCACGCATCCGACGCAACACTCCGGCAGGCCCAAAATACCGCCCAAGAAGCCGCGCTCGCCGCGCTGTCGTCGCCCCAGGCCCGGGTTCTCATGATCGATTTCAACGAGTGGCTCCAGTCCGGGGATTACTTGCAGGCATCCGCACTCGACGAGCCGGTGGCCGATTTTGCCGCGCGTGCTCTCGATAAGCTGCGAAGGAAGCTGAAGAAGAATGGTCGGGACCTCGCCGGCTTGACCGATGACGAACGGCACCAGATCCGCAAGGACGCCAAGAGGTTGCGCTATGCCGCCGAGTTCTTCGGCTGCCCGTTCGACGACAAGCGCGGGCAGCGCCGCCTCGCACATTTCTCCGACGCAATGGAGCGCCTGCAGGATCAGCTCGGTGCCTTGAACGACCTTGTGACCGGCCCGCAGATCGCGGCAAGATATGGTCTTGCTGCACTGGAGGAAGGCGAACAGGCGTATCGGCCGCGTGACAAGGCGAAGCTGATCGGGCGTTCGCAGGCCGCGCTGGACGACTTGCTCGATGCAAAGAAATTCTGGCGCTGAACTGTTCGAGGCGATACGGCAGTGCCGGGAACCCTCAGCGCTTCCCGCAGCGGGCTCTGCCAACAGGGTAGATTCTCGTCGTGAACTTGATATCCCTCTTGCCGTGCGCAACATCCCGCGCTCGCCGTCGGACGCCGGGCTTGCCAGAAGGAGACGCCGTGAGCACTGCGAGCCCCCCGAGGACAAAAGCGTCTGCCGGAAAGCAGGCGGCCGGCCGCATGACGCGGGAGGCCTGGATCGAGGCGGGCATTGCAGCGCTTGTGGAAGAGGGCATTGCCAATGTGAAGATCCAGGTCATGGCGAAGACACTCGCCGTGTCGCGGTCCAGTTTCTACTGGTTCTTCGCCGATTTGCAGGAGCTGCACCGGGAGCTTCTCGAACACTGGCTGCGCAAGAACACCAGTCCGATCATCGAACGAGCGCTGCGCCCCGCGCTCACGGTCACGAAGGCCGTATGCCACATCTTCGAATGCTGGGTGGATCCCGGCCTCTTCAGCCCCCGCCTCGACGCCGCAGTCCGCTCCTGGGCACAGGTGGATGCGTCGGTACGCAACGTCGTCGATCAGGCGGACGACCAGCGCGTCGATGCTGTCGCACGCATGTTCCAGCGCTACAGCTACCCGGAGGACGAGGCCTTCATCCGCGCGCGCGTCCTCTATTTCACGCAGATCGGCCACTACACGCTCGGCATGCGCGATGACCGTGAAATGCGGCTGCGCCTTCTCAGGCCCTATCTCCTCAGTTTCACGGGCCGCACGGCTTCGGACGAGGAGGTCGAAGCCTTCGAAACCTTGATGCGGCGCGTTCAGCCGGATGGCTGAACAACGGACATGTTTGTACGCTTCGCGATTTACGGCCTTTAAGGCGACCCTCCGCACGAGGTTCGCCAAAGTGTGCATTCCATCGCAATCTTCTGGACATTAGTGTACAGAGAGAATACGCATAGGATCCGTCGAGCAGGGATGGCTCGGGGGCGGTCTTTCAACCATGGGGCAGCGCATGAAGCAGCACTCAGCCTTGTTGTCGCAGGGCCGCGCATGGGGCGGCGCGCGATGACACGACACTACTCCGCATTCTCGCTTCTCAAGGAAGGCCTCAAGGGGCAGAAGGGCTGGCAGCAGGCCTGGCGCTCGCCGCAGCCCAAGCCGCGCTACGACATCCTGATCATCGGCGGCGGCGGACATGGCCTTGCGACAGCCTATTATCTCGCCAGGACGCACAATATCCGCAATGTCGCGGTCATTGAAAAGGGCTGGCTGGGCGGTGGCAACACCGGGCGCAACACCACCGTCGTACGCTCGAACTACTTCTTTCCCGAAAGCACCGCGCTCTACGACCTTGCGCTCCGTCTCTACGAAACGCTCGGCCGGGACCTCAACTACAACATCATGCTCTCCCAGCGCGGCATCATCACGCTTGCCCATAGCGAAGCGGAGATGGAGATGGCGGCGCGGACGGTCAACGCCATGCAGATCAACGGCACCGATGCCGAACTCTTCGACGCGGGAGACGTGCGGCGCGTGCTGCCGCTCCTCAACGTCTCGCCCGCGGCGCGCTATCCGGTTTTCGGCGGCGTCTGGCAGGGCAGGGCCGGGACGGCGCGCCACGATGCGGTCGCCTGGGGTTACGCCCGCGCCGCCGACAGGCTGGGCGTGGATATCATCCAGTCCTGCGAGGTGGAGGGCTTCCTGATCGAGGGCGGGCACTGCCGCGGCGTCAGGACGAGCCGCGGCGAGATCCGCGCCGAACGCACGGGCATGGTCGTCGCCGGCCATTCCTCGCATCTTGCGGCCAAGGCCGGTTTCCGCCTGCCGATCACCTCCTATGCCTTGCAGGCCTGCGTTTCCGAGCCGATCAAGCCGGCGCTCGATACGGTCGTACTCTCTCCCGGAACCGGTACCTATGCCAGCCAGTCGGACAAGGGCGAGCTCGTCATCGGCGGCGCTCTCGACCGGATCCCGTCCTATGGGCAGCGCGGCAACCTGCCGGTGCTAGAAGACGTCGTCGCGGGCCTTCTGGAAATGTTCCCCTCGTTCCGCCAGCTCCGGCTGATGCGGCAATGGGCCGGCATCGTGGACGTGACCCCGGATTCATCGCCCATCCTCGGGGAGAGCCCGCTGCCCGGCCTCTTTCTCAACTGCGGCTGGGGAACGGGTGGCTTCAAGGCCATTCCGGCCGGCGGCACGCTGCTCGCCCATCTCCTGGCGACGGGCAAGCACCACGACGTCAGCCGCCCCTTCGATCTCGACCGCTTCGCACGCGGCCGCCTGATCGACGAGGCCGCCGGCTCCGGCATCGCGCACTAGGAGGCGACCCATGCAGCTCTTTCCCTGCCCCTTCTGCGGCCCGCGAAGCGAGAGCGAATTCCACTTCGGTGGCGATGCCGGCAATCACCGCCCCGAAGGGTTTCGCGCCGTGACGGACGGCGAATGGAGCAGCTATCTGCACGCGCGCAACAATCCGCGCGGACAGGCAAGCGAGATCTGGATGCACATGACCTGCGGCGAGGTCTTCCGCATGGAGCGGGACACCGTAAATCACCGCGTGGCACGGTCCTTCGCGCTTGGAGAGGGAGACGGCCATGACGGCATGGCGCACTGAGGGCGGCTCCGCCATCGACCGTTCGCGGCGGCTGCGCTTTTCCTTCGATGGGCGCGCGGTCGAGGGTTTTATTGGCGATACGGTGGCTTCGGCACTGCTGGCCGGCGGGGTCTCTGTGCTCGGTCGCAGCTTCAAGTATCACCGCCCTCGGGGCCTCTGGGGCGCCGGCGTCGAAGAGCCGAACGCCCTGGTCGACATCGCCGGCGGTATGCCGAACACGCGGGCAACGCAGGTGCACGCCGTGGATGGCATGGTGGTGCGCAGCGTGAATGCCGATCCGAGCGCGCAGAAGGATCGCCACGCCTTCCTCGATGCCTTCTCGCGCTTCATTCCAGCCGCCTTCTACTACAAGACCTTCATGTTCCCGGACTGGCACCTCTTCGAGCCGCGTATCCGGCAGATGGCGGGCCTCGGGGCGCTGGACGCGGCCGTACAAGGCCCCGCCTTCGCCGAGCAGGTGAACCACCATTGCGACATGCTGGTGGTCGGCGCTGGCCCGGCGGGTCTGCTTGCCGCCCGCAAGGCGCTGCATGCCGGCAAACGCGTCGTCCTGTGCGACGACAGCCGGGAGGTCGGCGGCAGCCTGCTTTTCCGCACCGCGACCATCGAGGACAAAGCCGGCCTCGAATGGGCGGCAGACGTGGCTAGGGAACTGGCCGAGGCCGGAGCTCTCGTGCTGACCGGAACGACGGCCTTCGGCATCTACGACCATCATCTGGTCGGCCTTCACCAGAAGGGGGAAGATGGCGCAACGGACCGTCTCTGGCGGGTCCGCGCCGGATCGATCGTGCTCGCCACCGGCGCCATCGAGCGGCCGCTTCCCTTCGGCAACAACGACCTGCCGGGCATCATGTCGGCGGAAGCCGCCCTTGTCTATCTTCGCCGTTTCGGCGTCGCCGCGGGGCGCAAGATCGTGGTCGCGACGAACAACGGCCTTGCCTACGAGACGGCGGAGGCCCTGGTCGCGGCCGGGGCGGAGGTGACCGTCGTCGATTATCGCGCCGATGCACCGTCACCCGCCGGCCTCCGCGTTCTGGCGGGGCGCACCGTGCTTTCCGCCAGCGGCCGCGGCGCCGTCCGTGCCGTCCGGCTTTCCGACGGCAGCATGCTGGAAGCGGATGCCGTGCTTGCCTCCGGCGGCTTCACGCCGACCGTGCACCTTTACTGCCAGGCGCAGGGCAAGCTCGACTGGCGCGACGACATCCTCGCCTTCGTCCCCGGCCGGCCGGTCGAGGGCGTTGCGGTTGTGGGGGCCGCCGCCGGTGACTTCGGCCTTCCCGCAGGCCTGACAGAGGGCGCCGACCGGACGCTTGGCATCGTCGCGGCCTGGCCGAAACCGGGCGCGAAGGAACGGGTCTGGATCGATCTTCAGAACGATGTCACCGCCAAGGACGTGGAACTCGCCGTGCGGGAAAACTTCGTCTCCGTCGAGCATCTGAAGCGCTACACGACGCTCGGCATGGCGACGGACCAGGGCAAGACCTCCAACGTCAATGGCCTGGCGCTGATGGCGGAGATCACCGGCCGCCGCATTCCCGAGGTCGGCACGACGACCTACCGCCCGCCCTTTGCGCCGGTCCCGCTCGCGTCCTTCGCGGGCGCCCGCTCCGGCACGCGCATGAACCCGCTCCGCCGCCTGCCGCTGGAAAGGCAGCACCGCGCCGAGGGTGCCGTCTTCCGTGACTATGGCGGCTGGCTGCGCCCCGCCTATTATGGCGGCGGCGCTGCGGAGGTGCGCATTCAGGCAGAAGCAAAGACCGCCCGCCAGGGTGTCGCGCTCTTCGACGGCTCGCCACTCGGCAAGATCGAGGTGATCGGCCCGGATGCCGCCACTTTCCTCGATTTCATCTACTACAACACCGTGTCGACGCTCCCGCCCGGCCGCTGCCGCTACGGCTTCATCCTCACGGAAGGCGGCAACATCTATGATGATGGCGTGCTGGTGCGGCTCGACGAGAACCGTTTCGTCGTTTCCTGCTCCTCCTCACACGTGGCCGGTGTACACGCCCTGCTGGAGGAGTGGCGTCAGGACCGCTTCGACAGGCGACGGGTATTCATCCACAACGCGACGGCCGAAATGGCGACGCTGACCGTCACCGGACCGCGTGCACGAGCGCTGATGGACACCATCGGCTTCGACGTTCCGCTTGATGATGCGGCCCTGCCGCACATGGCCGTGGCGGCCGGCGTATTCGAAGGCGTCGCCGTACGGATCGCCCGCGTCAGCTTCACCGGCGACCGTTCCTACGAGGTTTCCATGCCCGCCGACCATGCCGCGACACTCTGGACGCGGCTGCGGCGGGAAGGCGAGGCCTTCGGCGCCACCTTGCTCGGCCTCGAAGCCCTCATGATCCTGCGTGCCGAAAAGGGCTATATCGTCATCGGTAAGGACACCGACGGAACGAGCCGCCCGATGGATTTCGGTCTCACCGCGCCGCTGGAGCGCAAGAAGGTCGAGTTCATCGGTCGCCGGTCGCTCATCACAGAGGACGCTGCGCGCCTGGATCGACGGCAGTTCGTCGGCCTCGAAGCCATCGACGGCAAGGGCGTGCTGCCGAGCGGGGCGCACGGCATCGAACGGGAGGCGGGCAGCCTGCGCAGCACGGGCTATGTCACCTCCAGCTATTTCAGCCCGGCGCTGCAGACGCCGATCGCGCTGGGGCTGATCGAGCGCGGTCTTTCCCGTATGGGTGAGATCATCGAGCTGCAGCATCTCCGGGAGATCAGACGCGCCCGGATCATCTCCCCCTGCGCCTTCGACGCGGAAGGAAACCGCCTCCATGCTTGACGTGTCCGCGAAATGGCGCCCCGAACCGGACTGGACGCTTGCCCGTCTCGCCGGCCCCAACCTCACGATCGGGACTGTCGCCGGACTCACGCAGCGCCTCGTCAGCGGTGATGTCGAGCGGTTTCTCGCCCGTCATGATCTCGGCAAGGATATCGGCGCACTGGGGCTTGCTGTTGGCGAGCGCTATGTCGTGCGTGTTGCCCGTGATCGGTTGCTGGTCGTCGGGATCTCGTCTGGGGAGCTGGCAGACGGATGGCACGACGAGGGCTGGGCCGCAACGACCGTCAGCGCCGCCCTCCGCGTCATCGAAGCGAAAGGAGACGGTGTTCGCGACCTCCTCGCGCGGGGAACGGCCCTCGACCCGGACAATGCCGGGCCTTGCGCCGCCATGTCGTTTGCAGGGATGATGGCGACGATCTACCGGCACGCCGACACCGGGAGCCTGCGGATTCATATCGACAGGGGGCTTGCTTCCTATCTCTGGGAGTGGCTCGAATGTCAGCCTCTTCTGGGCGGGAACGGAGAGCCCGTCCCGAGTTGATGTTTTATTGTGAAAAGAACGACCCGCACTGGTGCGGGCGAAAAAGGGAGTTGAGACATTGAAGAGCCTTCTGATTATCGGCACGGCCCTCGGCCTGCTCATGAGCACCGCCGCACGGGCGGAAGACCTGACATTCGCCGTCGCCGGCCCGCTGACCGGGCCGCTCGCCACGATCGGTGACCAGTTCAAGCAGGGTGCGCAGGCCGCCGCCGACGCCATCAACGCCAAGGGCGGCGTGATGGGCCGCCAGATCAAGCTGCAGTTCGAGGACGACCAGTGCGATCCGAAGCAAGCCGTTTCGGTCGCAAACCGCATCGCCGCCAGCGGCATCCAGTTCGTCGATGGCCACGCCTGCTCCGGTTCCAGCATTCCGGCATCGGCCGTCTACGCCGAGAACGGTACGCTGATGATGAGCCCGGCCTCCTCGAACCCGGTCATGACGGACGATGCGGCCGCCAAGGGCTGGACCAACATCATGCGCCTCTACACCCGTGACGACGCCCAGGGCGCTTTCATCGGCCCGTGGATCGCAAAGCAATATGCCGGCAAGAACGTCGCAGTGCTGCACGACAAGACGGCCTATGGCCAGGGCGTTGCAGATGCCGTGCGCGCCACGATGAATGAAAACGGCCTCAAGGAGGTTCTTGCCGAAGGCATCAATGCCGGTGAGAAGGACTACAATGCGCTGGTGACCAAGCTGAAAGACGCCAAGGTCGATGTCGTCTATTTCGGCGGCTATCATCCGGAAGCGGGCCTCATCCTGCGCCAGGCCGCCGAGCAGGGCTACAAGTTCCAGCTGATCATGCCGGACTCGATTGCCTCCCCGGAATTCTGGCAGGTCGCAGGCCCGGCCGGCGAAGGCACGATGTTTGTCTTCCCGTCCGATCCGCAGGCCAAGCCCGAAGCGAAGGAAGCCGTCGAGAAGATCCAGGCCGGCGGCTTCAAGCCGGAAGGGTTCACCCTCTTCTCCTACGCCGTGATCCAGGCCTTTGCCCAGGGTATCGAACGTGCCGGCTCGGACGATCCGACCAAGGTCGCCGAAGCCCTGAAGAACGGCCAGCCGATCGACACCGTTGTCGGAACGGTCACCTTCGACGAGAAGGGCGATCTGAAGAACGCCAGCTACGACATCAACCGCTGGAGCAATGGCAACTACGCGCCGATCGCACAGTAAGGACACCACCGTCGGATGGCGCCGCCATCCTTCAGGAAAGCGACCTCCGCAACGAACAGGCCCGGTCACGCGCCGGGCCTGCTTGCTGAATGCATGGCCCCGGGAACCGGCACATCCCTTTACCGGGCCGGTCCAAGGGAGCGGAGATAGGCGATGACGTCATCGGCGTCGCCGGGCTTCAGTCCGGAAAACGCCATGCGTGTTTTCGGGATCATTTTCTTCGGTCCGGCCAGATAGGCGGACAGCGCCGCCTCGTCCCATCTGAGCCCCTTCTCGCCTTCCGCCTTCATTGCCTCGGAATACTTCCCATAGTCGCCAAGGGAAGCCGCCGGACGGTCGATGATACCGACCAGATGGGGACCGACCTTGTTCACCGGCTGTTCGGCGCTGTGGCAGGCGGTGCATTTCTTGAAGACCGCAGCGCCAGCCTCTGCCGAGCCTTCGGCGGCATTGGCAGCAATGGGGAGCAGCAGGGTGGTTAGAAGGATGACGTTTTTCATGCTTGATCCACGATGACGGCAAAAAGCGGCCGGCGGAAGCCGGCCAAAGGTGGCGCGGCCTCAGGAGCCGCACGCGATCACCGGCCGCCCGCAGGCGACCGGGGAGGATCGCGGTTTTGCTCAGATCGAGCCGGCGCCCATTTCCTTGGCGATGTAGTCCGCCTGGCGGATGGCGAGCGTGACGATCGTCAGGGTCGGGTTCTCCGCCGCTCCCGTGGTGAACTGGCTGCCGTCTGAGACGAAGAGGTTCTTGATGTCGTGCGTCTGGCCCCACTTGTTGACGACGCCGTCCTCAGCCTTCTCGCTCATGCGGTTGGTGCCGAGATTGTGCGTCGAGGGATAGGGCGGTGTCGGGAAGCTGCGCGTCGCGCCGACCGCAGCGTAGAGCGCTTCGCCCTGTTTGTAGGCGTGGTTGCGCATGGCCACATCGTTCGCATGGTCGGTGAACCAGACATCCGGGATCGGCATGCCGTACTTGTCCTTCAATTCGCCATGCAGCTTCACGGCGTTCTGTTCCTGCGGCATGTCCTCGCCGACGATCCACAGGCCCGCCATGTTGGCATAGCTGTCCATGGCCGAGGCAAAGGAACGGCCCCAGCCGCCGGGATCGAGGAACGCCGCCATGAACGGCACGCCGAGCGCCAGCGTCTCCAGTTCGTAGCCGCCGACGAAGCCGCGCGAGGGATCGTGTTTGGCCTCGTCGCGGATGATGCCGGCCATGGTGGTGCCGCGGTAGAAATGCACCGGCTTTTCGAACACGGCATAGACCGAGCCGGTCGTATGCCGCATGTAGTTCTTGCCGACCTGGCCGGAGGAGTTGGCGAGGCCATCAGGATATTTGCTCGATGCAGAATTGAGCAGAAGGCGCGGGCTTTCGATGGAATTGCCGGCGACGCAGACGATGCGGGCCTTCTGGCTCTGCAGCTTGCCATCCTTGTCGGCATAGACGACAGCCGTCACCTTGCCGCTGTCGTCATGCTCGATCTTGACGACATGGGAATTCGGCCGCACTTCAAGCTTGCCGGTCGCCTCCCCCTTCGGGATCTCGGTATAGAGCGTCGACCACTTGGCGCCCCATTTGCAGCCCTGGAAACAGAAGCCGGTCTGCTGACAGCTCATGCGGTCGTCGCGATCGGCCGAGTTGATCGCCATGTTGCCGGTGTGACATTCCTTGTAGCCGAGCTTGTCGGCACCGGCTTTCAGGATCTTGAAGTTGTTGTTGCCCGGCAGGCCTTCGATGCCGTTGGTGCGCGTCACGCCCATCTTGTCTTCGGCCTTGGCGTAGTAAGGCTCCAGCTCGGCCAGTGTCAGCGGCCAGTCGAGCAGGTTGGCGCCCTCGACCTTGCCGTAGTGCGTCAGGGTCTTGAACTCGTGCTCCTGGAAGCGCAGCGAGGCGCCGGCCCAGTGCGTCGTGGTGCCGCCGACGGCCTTGACGATCCAGGCCGGCAGGTTGGGAAAGTCTTTCGAGACACGCCAGCCACCGCCCGTCGTGCGATGGTCCAGCCAGGCGAGCTGGGCAAAGCTGTCCCATTCGTCGTTGATGAAGTCCTCGTGTTCGATACGCGCGCCGGCCTCGAGCACGACGACGTCGATGCCCTTCTGCGCGAGTTCGTTGCCCAGCGTACCGCCGCCGGCACCCGAACCGATGATGACGACCACGCTGTCGTCGTTGAGATCATAAGGAGCTGCCATGGTTTCCTCCCGAAACATGGGCGATCGGCGCCATGCGCCTTGCAGCCGCGCCTCCTCCGGCGCTGGCCGTCAGATCGCCGTCAGAGCCATTCGATATCGTCGAAGCCGCGGGCGATGTAGCCGCCCTTGGAATAGGATTCGCCCTCGTAGCCGAAATGCGGCCAGAGCTCCTTCTGGTTATAGAGCGAGACCACGAGATCGCTGCGCACCGCCTGGAAGAAGGGCGTCGTCTCGATCTGCTTGAGGATATCGACGCGGTCGTCCTCCCAGCCGAGTGCGCGGTAGCCGCCTGCGCCGGCACGCTTGTCGAGATCGGCAATGCCAGCCTCGATCAGTTCCTTGTGCTTGGCGTCCGTGCCGGCCTTGGTGTCATGGCCTTTCACCGCGATGGCGTAGAACCGGTCGGCTATCGAATCGTGCGGGTAGATGTCGCGGGCGAGCTTGATGAGGGTCGCCATGGTGTCCGGCTTCAGCGCCGCCGTCTCCAGCCCCCAGGCCTTGTCGGGGCTGAGCACCGCATTGCCGGTGATGATCAGCGCGGCGCCGATCGTGCCGCGCTTCAAAAGCTCGCGCCGGGAGAGCCCAGGGCGCTGCTCGTAGATGGTCGTCATGTCGCATTCCTCCCGTTGCATTGGAACGGGCGACCCTCCTCCGGCCGCCCGCCCGTTCATTTGAAGCGGCCGTGCCGTTGCAAAACCTCGATCTTGTAGCCGTCAGGATCGGTGACGAAGAAAAAGCGGGCGAGCAGGCCGCCGTCACGGTTGAACTCGACGATCTTGCCGGTCGTGAAGCCGAGGGCGGAGATGCGCGCGTGCTCGCCGTCGAGATCGGAAACGGAGACCGCAAAATGGCCATAGCCGTCGCCGAGATTGTAGGCCTCGGAGCGCCCCTTGTTGATCGTCAGCTCGAGTTCGAAGTCGCTTTCGGCATTGCTCATGTAGACGAGCGTGAAGGTCTCGAAGTCGAGCCGGTCGGCCACGTCGAGCCCGAAGGCCTTGTTGTAGAAGTCCACGGACCGGCCTTCATCCAGAACCCGGATCATGGAATGGATCGACTTCGCCACGCTGTTCTTCTCCTCTTTGCAGTTCGTATCGTGAGGAGATTTTGCGCCGGGATTCACCGCGGTGGGTAGCAGCCCATTACCGCATGAGGATTTTCATTTCTGGAGTTTCCTTCGAAGGATTTTTCGCCAAGCCGGCGTCACCCGGATGATTTGACCAAAGCCCGGGGTCACCGCATAATCGCGGCCATAAAAACAAGACTGGAGGATATACCATGTGTGAGGTCTTTGCGGGCCAGGACCCGCAACGCTACCGGCCCGTCAACCGCTCGGTGCGGATCGGCGGACATTCGACCAGCATCCAGATCGAGGCAGCCTTCTGGGACCTGATCGACGAGATAGCCGCAGGCCAGGGCCTGTCGACATCCCGCTTCCTTTCGACGCTCTACGACGAGGCGCTTGAGATCAACGGCTCGGTGTCGAATTTCGCCTCGCTGCTGAGGACGAGCTGTCTCATCTACATCATGGGCGGCGCCGGAAAATGCGACGGCGCAACCCAGTTCCATATCGTCGCGGCGGAGTAGCACCCCGGGACAAGTTCCAGGACGGTGAAGAAGGGGTGGCCGCAGCCTCCCCTTCGTCGCCTGCCCGAAGATGCGGTCGAAGACCTCCCCGAAAGGACCTGCCGGCCGCAGGTTCATCTCGATGCCGGCGAAGGCATCGATAAGCCTGCTGCGTCTCTGCCTGATCAGTCGAGCGCGAGAGGTGGCGCCGCCAAGCGGCTGGAGGTGAACCGGATGAAGGGCCGCGAGAGCATGATCGGCAGTATCCAGGATTGCAGGCGCATGCCCAGGGTGCTCTGCGGGATATAGTGCCCGCCGATCTTGCGCGAAACGGACTGCATTCGCGTCACAAGCGGCCGCATGCGGGCCTCGTAGCTTTCCAGGGCCTCCGTATGGGTCTTGCGGGCGAGCTCGGCAGCAAGGATGTAGGCACCGGCCATGGCAGTGGAAGTGCCCTGGCCGGCAAGGAAGGTCAGGCACCAGGCGGCGTCCCCGAGCAGGACGATCCGCCCCTTCGACCACGTCGGCATCTCGATCTGGGCGACCGTGTCGAAAAAGGCCTGATCCCAGTCGATGGCAGATCTCAGCGCGGAGGCCACCGGTTCCGGCCAATGGCCGAACGCCTTCTGCAGCACCGTGCGCCGCGCTTCGGGATCCAGCCGGTCGGTCCGTTCGTCGCGCCAGTAGAACAGCGTGGCGGCGGTGCCGTCGCCGACGGCATAGAGGCCGCCTTGATGATCGACATCCATCATGCCGACAAAACTGGCCCCGAGCGGCTCTTCGAGCGGAACGCGCCAGGCGCTGGCACGGTAGCCGAGCGGTCGGAGAAAATCCTCATGGGGACCGAAGGCGAGGGCACGAACCGTGCTGCGATAACCATCCGCGCCGACGACGAGATCGAAGCGCTCTCGGCTGCCGTCGGAGAAGATGGCATCGACGCCGCTCCCGTCATCCTCCAGCGCAGTGACGGTCGTCTCGTAGCGGATCGGACACCTACCCTCCACGGCTTTGGTCAGGATCTCGTGGAAATCGCTTCGCATGATGGCGAGGAGCCTCCCCTCCGCCGCCTTCGCCAGAGTGCGGTAGTCGTAGGAAAAGAGCTTCCGGCCGCGGCGGTCGAGATGATGCGCGGGGCCGAGCGGCATGGCCTTCGCGCGAAAGGCCTCGACGAGACCGAGCCGTTCGGCGACCTGCCAACCGTTGATGTGCAGGCCGATGGAATAGCCGCCGGTACGGCCGTGTGCGGCCTTTTCCACGACGACCGGTTCGATGCCGTGCCGCAGCAGGCAGGCAGCGAGGGTCAAGCCCGCAGGCCCGCCGCCGACGATGAGGATGCGCATGCCGGGCTCCTCAGAACGTCATGTTGATGCGGCCGCCGATCGTGCGGCCCTGTCCGAGCTGGTAGAGATTGCCGAGACCGGGATACTGGAAACCGTAGGTCGTGTAGGTCTTGTCGAAGACGTTGGTGACGAAGGCCTCGGCGGTAACCTTGTCGTCCAGCTCCCATTTCACGCCGAGATCCACCAGGGCATAGCCCTTCTGGCCGATCGTGTTCGTCTCGTCGAAGTAGTGCTCGCTGACATAGGTGAGGCCGGCATAGGGAACCAGCACACCGCGACCGCTCTCCAGTTCGAAGCGATAGTCGAACAGCAGGTTGGCCGTGAACTCCGGGGCATAGGGCACGGTATTGCCGGTAAAATCGGTGCCCGGCGCTACTGGATTGTCGTAGTCCGTAAAGCGTGTGTGATTGTAGGCAAGGCCCGCTGTGATGCCGAGTTCTTCCGTCGGCTTCGCACGGACCTTGAGGTCGATGCCCTTCGCCGTCACCTCGCCGACATTCTGCAGGTATTGCCATGGCTGAACGTCAACGAACATCTGGTAGTCCTTGGTGACGTTGTAGTAGGCGGAAAGCTGCACCTCCATCAGACCGGCCTCGTCGCGGTATTTCAGCCCCACCTCGCCGTTGTAGGTGTGCTGCGGATCATAGGTGAAAGCGTTGTTGGCGGACGTCACGTTTCGGGTGAAACCGCCGGCCTTGAAGCCGGTGCTGAGAAGGCCGTAGACGCGCCATTCGTCGGTCAGGCCGTAGCTCACGCCGAGTTTCGGTGAAAGGGCGGTGAACGCATTGTCGTCACTGAAATTCACACCGCCCACCGCCTCCGCACTTGCCCTCTCGTAGTCGAGGCGAAGGCCGGGCGAGACATCGAGGCGGTCGGTGGCATGCCAGGTCACATCGCCGAAGAGCGCGTAGGAATCGATCTTTTGCCGCGATGTCTGGCTGGCGACCGGCACGGCCCGCGTGAAGTCGAGATGCTGGTAGTAAAGGCCGGCCACATAGTCGACGGGGCTGCCCTGGTCAGGGTTGGAAGCGATACGCAGTTCCTGGCTCAGCGTCCATTGCTTTTCCGGCGTGTAGGTGCCGAAGACCGTGCGGTCGAGATCGCTCTTCTGGTAACCGGTCAGCGCCGTGACGGTGGCAAAGCCGAGATCGTAGGCGGCATTGATGCCGAAATTCCAAGTGTCGAGATCGTATTCCGACGGTGCATCGAAGGCGATGCGGTCCTCCAGCATCGATTCCAGGACGAAGTATTCTTCGGTCGAGGAGACCTGGCCGCGACCACCGCTGATGGTCACGTCCCAAGGGCTGTCTGTCGGAGCATACCGCAGGCGGACCTGTCCGTTGACATTCCTCGTGCCGCCGACATCCGCGCCGGTGGTGGTCGTGTACATGTCCTTGGTGTCCAGCAGCGAGAGATTCACGTCGCCATAGAGCACATCCTCGATCAGCGGCGTGCTGGCATGGAAGGTGCCGCCAGCGCCTTCATTCGTCAGGTTGGCGTCGAAGCCGAACCGTGCCTCGTTGTCCGGCTTGCGGGTGACAATGTTGATGACGCCACCGATCGCGCCGCGGCCATAGAGCGAGCCCTGCGGACCATAGAGCAGCTCGACGTTTTCAACGCCGCCCGGTAGGGCGCGGGTAAGGTTGAAACTGTCCTGCGGCAGGCCGTCGACATAGACCTGCGTGCTCGGATTGTAGAAATCGAGCGAGGCCTGGCCGCGAATGGTGAAATTGGCATAGGCGCGGCTGGACCGCGAGCGGATGTTGACGTCCGGGAAGATGCGATCGAGATCGGCGACGGTGTCGATACCGCGCGAAAGCAGTGCGTCCGCATTCGCGATATCGGCCGTGGACGGCAGCAGGAAGTAGTCCTCGCTGCGCTTGGTGGCGGTAATGATGATCGGCTCGAGCGTCGATGCCGTGGCGGTGTCTTCAGCCAGCACACTGGTCGGCGAGAGACTGACGGCGAGAGCGAGAAGGGAGACGCCGGACAGGCTGTGACGCATCATGGTTCCGATACCTTTTCTGGAAGTGCAGGGCCCCGCGCCGTCCGGATGGAGGCGCCGAGCGTACGGGGAGCGAGGAGAAGGGCGGCGAGGATGAAGACCGCCGAGGCGGCAAACAGCCAGCCGTAGCCGAAGGCGCTGGCGAGCAGGCCGGCAACGGAGGACGCGGCAATGGCGAGGATCGCATCGACGCTCTGCAGTGCGGCGAAGTCGGTCGCCGTCTGCTCCGGATTGCACCAGTTCATCATGGCCGCATAGAGCGCAACGAAGGAGAACGCGACCGCGCCAACCTGCATGAGCAGAATACCGAGAGCAAGCACCGGCGTGGCCAGGCCGGTAAACTCGGCAACACCGAGCGCCAAAAGCAGGAGGACATTGAGCACGGCGGCGATCCCGATCGCGCGGGGAATGCCGGCCGCCTGCACGAGGAGGGCGCCGAGCGAGGAGGCGATGAAACCGGCAACCGCACCGCCCGCGCCGCGCAGGATCCCGATCGTGTCGAGCGCAATGCCCTTGTCGACGAGATACGGCCCGGTGAGGGCCTGCCCCATGCGAAGACCGATCTGGTAGACCGCGAGGAAGACGAGCCCCTGCATCAAGGTGCGGTTCGCGATCGTCTTCCTGAGGCCCACCGTGCGCACCGCCGAAGCCGTCTTGTTTCTGGAGGCGGCAAGGCCGCCAGACAGCAAGACGGGAATGGTCAACAGCAGGACGAAACCAGCCATGGCGGCCATGGAAACCGCCCAACCGGCATGCTGGTAGACGACGAGCCAGAGGCCACCGCCAATGAGGAAGCCGAGATAGGCACCGGCCGTCGAGGCGCCGCTGGCAAACCCGCGCGTTGCCACATCCGAGGCCCGGACGGCAAGGGAATCGGTCGCGACATCCTGCGTCGAGGCGAAGACACCCATGACGAGCAGCACGGCGGCAAGAGCCCCCATATGGGTCTGCGGCGGCAGCACCGTCGCCGCAAGGAAGCACAGGATGATGCCGAGCTGGCAGGAAAGGATCCAGATGCGTTCGCTGAGGAAGCGGTCGACCAGCGGCGCCCACAGGAACTTCAGCGCCCAGGGCAGAAACAGCACTGCCAGATAGCCGATCTGGTCGAGCGGCATGCCGGCATCCCGCAGCACCACGGGCAGCGCAGTCTGCACCATCGATCCGGTTACCGACTGGGCGGCATAGAGACCGGCCAGGAGGCCGAGCACGGCCCAGCTCGCCGAGCGTCCGGCGAAATTCACAACAGCAGTCGACATCACCCCTCGCAATGTATTTCACGCCCTCACTAGGCCGATGCGCAAAACTTGACTATTGTAATCAGGTTCAATGTTATTGCGATCCGGTCCATTATTTGGTGGGGTAGATGAATCTCCGTGTGGAACAGCGCGTTCTGGCGCAGTCCGATCAGGACGACGTGGTCGTGCTTGGCCCGAGCCCGGCCGATCCGACCTTTTCCGACACCTCGACAGAGGGTGCCTACAAGATCCTCGGCGTGCGCCCGGGCCTCACCATTTCCGTCTTCGACATGGTGATCGGGGCCGATTTCGTCGGCCGTTTCGCCACGGAGCCCTGCGTTGCGATCGATTTTCTCTTCGAGGCCTCGGGGCAGGGGTGGCTTTTGGGAAGCGACGCCGAGCAGCGGCTGTCATCCATTCCCTATCGGCCGGGGCGCATCTACATCATGGCCGCGCCGTACGGATCCGTCGGCCTCTACGACGTGCCCGTGGGCACGCGCTTCAAAGGCATGGACATCCGGGTCGATATCAGCCTCTGGCAGCGGCTCGGCGCCGGCGACCTCCTTGCCAATCTCGACGAACACCACGCTTTGCACATGGCATCGGGCAATGGCACCTGGGTCGGCGTGCTGCCGGTGCCGCCGGACCTGCTCGTCGTGGCGCGGGCGCTCTTCGACAGCGCCATGGTGGAAGGGGACGATCTCGCCTTCGAGGCCCGCGCCCTCGACATCATCAATGCCTCGATCGCTGCGATGCGCCGCACGCAACCGGCCCAGACGATCCCCCCGCGCGACCGTCGCCCGCTGCAGCGGGCCCGTGACCTGCTGATTGCCGAACTCGCCCGCCCCTGGACGCTCGAAGAGCTCGCCCGCGAGGTCGGACTGACGCAGAAGCGGCTGAAATCCGGCTTCAAAAGCCTCTATGGCTTCGCCGTCTACGCGTTCCTCAAGGAGCAGCGGCTTCTGGAAGCGCGCCGGCTGATCGAACGGGGAGAGATGAACGTGACACAGGCGGCGATCGCCGTCGGCTACAGCAATCCGAGCCACTTTTCCCAACTCTTCCTGCGCCGTTTCGGCATGCAGCCGTCCCGTGCGCTCGCCGCGCGCCGTGGCGAAGGAGAGGCCTGACGGCGTTCCTTGCGGCAGGGTTCGCCGGAACGACGCGAGCAGCGAGGCGCCAGAGTTCGGCGAACTCGGCAGCCAATACGCTCCGATCTTGCATCCATCCGTGCGGTTAGCTGATGACATCCGGCTCCCGATTGCCATATTTAGGGAACGGCCCGATTGGACACGGCCATTGCAATGGGAGTTACATCAGTGAGTGGACTGCAGAAGGGTATGCTTCTTGGCTTCTTCGCGGCATGTCTGGTGATGGCCGCAAGTCTACCCTTCCGCTATGCCGATGCTGCGGATTGCCGGGCGGATCCCGAGCCGGAAGTGGACTGGAGCGCCTGCAGCAAGAAGAACCTGATGCTGGGTGGCAACGATTTCGCCGGGGCGAACTTCCGGGATGCCGATCTCAGCTACACCGACATGCGCGATACGAACCTGACGGCGGCCGTTCTGGAAAAGGCGACCCTGATCCGGACCTGGTTCACCGGCGCACGGCTGGACAAGGCGAGTTTCGCACGGGTGGAAGCCTATCGCTCCAGCTTTCAGAAGGTCATCGCGAAGGGAACGTCGTTTGCATCCGCGGAACTGCAACGCGCCGCATTCGATGGGGCAGATCTCAGCTATGCGAGTTTCGAAAAGGCCGATCTCAGCCGCGCGTCCTTCGACGAGGCAATCCTTTCGGGCGCAAGTTTTACCTATGCAAACCTGTCTCGCGCCGACTTGAGCAAGGCTCGCATCGAGGGCACGATCGGCCTGGACAAGGCCTTCATGCTGCTGACGCGGATCGAGGGGCTCGATCTTTCCCGTGCGACCGGCCTCGACCAGTCACAGATCGATATCGCCTGCGGCAACGGTGAGACCAGGCTTCCGACGGGTCTCGCGACGCCGGCAAGCTGGCCGTGCCCGAAGGACTGAGACCCGTCTTCTCCGCCTGCCCATTGTGACGCCGCTAGACCAACCGAAAGGCGCGATGGTGTTTTTCAGGAAAATCGGCCACGCGGAGTCCCAAATCGGAAAGCTTGATCGTCAGACCCAATGAGCGGGGTTTCATCCGCTGTCTGGACGGACTGCGGCGCCTTGAACGCCGCACGATTGGGGGTTTTGATGAAGAAGAACGTTTCCATCAGGGTGGGGCTGCGGGCCGCCTTGCTGGCCGGTACGGCCGCTCTGGTGTTCAGCCCGGCAGCGCCGGCGATCGCACAGGCACCCGCGCAAGCGCAGGCGGCCGAGCGGTCGATTTTGGTGCCGGCCGGCCCGTTGACGCCGGCCCTGAACAGCCTCGCCGCCCAGACAGGCCTCCAGATCCTCTATGACGCATCGCTGGCACAGGGCAAATCGACCAAAGGCGTGCACGGTAGCCTGACGCCCGAACAGGCGCTGAACGCCGTATTGGCCGGCACCGGCATCGATGCGCGCTTTGCCGGCAGCAGCCAGGTAACGCTGAGCCTCGATCCCGCGGCCGCAGGCCCGGCGGAAGAGGGGGCCACCCTTCTCGAGACGATCACGCTCTATGGCGCGCGCGAGGCAACCACGCTGAACGACACGACCGCGAGCGTCGGCATCGTGAATGCGGAAGCGATCGAAAAAGGCCAGATCCGCCACACGCAGGATGCCTATCGCCGCCTCGCCAACGTTTTGGACAGCGCAACGGTCAATTCCGGTTTCGTCATCCGCGGCATGAGCTCCGAAGGTTTCGTTCCTGGCGGAGCGCCGGTCGGTTCGCTTTATATCGATGGCATTCTCCAGACCCGCTACAATTCCCGTTTCGGCGCAAGAAACCTTTGGGACGTCGAGCAGGTCGAGGTCTATCGCGGCCCGCAATCGACGCTTTCCGGCCGGGCCGCCATGTCGGGCGCGGTCTACATCAAGTCGAAGGACCCGACCTTCGACAAGGAAGTCGAACTCTCGGGAACCGTCGGCAGCAACGACCTCGCGGGCTCGGCCTTTGTCGTCAACACGCCGCTTGTCGAGGACCAGATCGCATTGCGCATTTCCGGGGCGTTCGAGCGCTCCCATACGGACGTGTCCTATTCGAACTTCAAGAACTATGCGGGTTTTGACGATCTTACGACCGACATCAGCGGGACCATTCGCGCAAAGATGCTCATCACCCCGTCGGAAATGCCGGACACCCGCGCCCTTCTGACCTACGCCTATTCCAAGGACCGCCCGAACGACCGGCTGGTCGGGCTCTACGATGGGCGTGGTGATTTCAACAACAATCCCGACACCTATACCGAATTCCGCTGGACCGAGGTCCACAATGTCGGCCTCGAGATTACACACGACTTTTCCGATACGCTGCGTTTCACCTCGCAGACCGGTTTCCAGTATGGCATCAACACACGAAGCTCCGTCGATGCAGGCACGCCCGGCATCGCAACCGGGATCTGGGGCACGGACGACGATTCGATCTTCACCCAGGAGCTGCGGCTGAACTACGACGGCGATCGCTGGAAGTGGGTTGCCGGCGTTTTCGGCAGCCACCAGATCTTCGAGGGTGCCTCGCGTTTCATCGCGGAGCCCTATCCCGATCTGATGCCGGGCACGGTCTACCAGCTCGACGACAAGCAGAACCGCAGGACCACGAACCTCGCCGTCTTCGGCGAGGCGACCTATGAATTCGCGCCGACCTGGTTCGTGACCGCCGGGGGGCGCCTCGACTATCTCAAGGAAAAGAACACCGAGTTGAATTCCGCCGTCCTGCACGGAATGGATCCGGCCTTCTCCGGCGGTCCGGCGTCCTTCGACGAGGTGAACTTCGTACCCAAGCTGGGGCTCTCCAAGGAATTCGGCGAAAACCAGCGGGTCGGCATCACCTATACGCAGGGCTTCCGTTCGGGGGGCTCCTACGTCAACCGCAGCGACCCGGCCTTCCCCCTCGTGTCGTATGATCCGGAATATTCGCAGAGCTACGAGCTGTCCTACAAGGGCACCCTGCTGGATGACAGGCTCGTACTCAATGCCAATCTCTTCTACACGAAGTATGAGGACCAGCAGGTCGAGATCCGGCCGCCTTCGGACATTCCGGGCTACCGTATCACGGAGAACGCCGCATCCTCGCGCGCATGGGGCTTCGAAATCGAGCCGACCTTCCAGGTCACCGACCAGTTCTCGGCCTTCGCGTCGATCGGCTACCTGAACACCAAGTTCCTGGAGTTCGACCACGGCGGCCTGGGCGACCAGTCCGGAAAATCCTTCCCCGAGGCGCCGGAATGGACCTACGGCTTCGGTGGGCGCTACGAGTTCGAGAATGGCGTCTATGTCGGCGCCGATGCCAAATACACGACGGACTACAATTCCCGGTTCGGCACGAAAGGCATGTACAAGATCGACTCCCGTTTCCTCGTGAATGCCCAGGCCGGCTTCAAGAAAGACAATTGGGAGGTCACGGCCTTCGCGGAAAACCTGACCGACGAGAAGTATTTCACCATCGTCGATCCGGATGCCGCCTTGCCCTTTGGCCAGGTCGGCGCGCGGCGGTCCTTCGGCCTCAACATCCGCACCAAGTTCTGATCTCCGATTGCGGGGCGCAGGCCCCGCAATCTCCGTCTTCCGTATCCATCCGAAATGGTATCCGCCTTGCGCTCCTGCCTCGCCGTCCTCTTCCTCGCCGTCTCGTTCTCGCTGGCCAATGCCGCCTGCCAGGGGAGGGAGATAACGGAGGGCGTCTACAATCCGCCGCTCTGCATACCGGCCGAGCCCAGAAGGATCGTCACGCTCGACCCGCTCCTGACGCTCGGCCTGCTCATCGAGCTCGAGGCCCCCGTCGTCGCCACGCCCTATATGGGCATTCAGGACACCGGGATACTCGCGTTCATCAAGCAGTCGAACGTGGTCGATCTCGGCAATCCGAGGGAGCCGAGCCTCGAGCGGGTCGCCGCCCTGAAGCCCGACCTCGTCATCGGCAGCGCGGAAGCCCACGCTTCTATCTATGAGACGGTATCGAAGATCGCACCCACGGTGTTGCTCCATCATACGGACTGGAAGGCCTATCGCCAGCACGTCGCCGACATCACCGGCCGCGAGAGCGTGGCCGGTGAGGCGCTGGCCGCCTACGAAAAACGCGCCGCCACGATCCGGGCACGCATGAAGGACAAGGACCTGACCGTTTCCACCGTCCGTCTCGCGCCGGACCGCTTCGTCGTCTTCCTCGACGGTCCTTTCGCCTACGCGCCCTTCGCAGTGCTGCGCGAGGCTGGCGTCAAGCGTACGGCCTATGAGACGGTGACGGACGGCACGATCGTCAAGCGGCCGGACTGGGAGGAACTTGCCAATCTCGACGGCGACATCCTCCTCTATGTCTCCGCCAGCGGCTTCGAAAGCGGCCCCGACGACGCGCTGGAGAAAGCGGTAACGGAAAACCCGCTCTGGCAGCTCCTGCCCGCCGTGCAGAACGGCCGTGCCCATCGGGTAGACCGGGTGGCCTGGCAGAGCTTCCACGGGATTGCCTCTGCCAATCGCATCCTTGACGATATCGAGCGCTACGTTCTTGCAGACCGATGAGCCCGGGCAAGCCCACCGCGATTGCGCAGCCGGCCGGCCGGCCAAGCGCGATGGAAGCAGGCTCCTTGTCCTCATCCTTCTCAGCGGCCTACTCCTCACGACATCGATGTGGGCGGTGACGTTTGGCACCACGCATATCTCACCGTCGTCCGTGTGGAACGCCATCGCCGCTTTTGACGGATCGCGTGAACATCTGCTGGTGGCGACGATCCGTCTGCCGCGGGTTCTGGCTGGTCTGCTGGCCGGCAGCGCACTGGCGGTTTCGGGCGCAATCATGCAGGCGGTGACGAACAATCCGCTCGCCTCGTCCGGACTGCTCGGTATCAATGCCGGCGCCGCCTTCGCCGTCGTCCTCGTCATGACCCTTTTCGGGGCAGGCACCGGCGGCGCCTACATGTGGTTCGCCTTTGTCGGCGCCGGCAGCGCGGCGCTGCTGGCCTTTGCGATCGGCACCTTCGGTCCGACCGGGCATTCGCCCGTCGGCCTCGTTCTCGCCGGTGCCGTTGTCGCCACCTTCTTGACGGCCCTGACCAGCGCCGTTCTCATCTTCGACCAGAGCACGCTGGACGCCGTTCGTCTCTGGACCGCCGGTTCCCTGTCCGGCCGGACCATGGCGCAGACCACCGCGGTGGCTCCCTATATCCTCTTCGGCCTTGCCGCGGCGCTTCTCCTCGGACGGCACCTGGTGACCATGGGCCTCGGCGTCGATGCGGCCCGAGCACTGGGCCAGAACCCCATTGTCTGGAGAGCGATAGCCGTTGCCGTGGTCATCCTGCTTGCCGGCAGTGCCGTCTCGCTCGCCGGCCCCATCGGCTTCGTGGGGCTCGTGGTTCCGCATATCGCGCGGCTGACGATCGGTATCGACTATCGCTGGATCCTGCCCTTCAGCGCGCTCGGCGGCGCATTGCTCGTGGTCGCCGCGGATACGGCCGGGCGCGTGATCTTCGCCAGCCAAAGCTTTCCCGTCGGGGTGACGGTGGCGCTGATCGGCGCGCCATTTTTCCTGTGGCTGGCGCGAAGCCGGGCGGGAGAGGCGAGGTGATGCGCCTCGCCACACTTCTTGCGGTTCTCCTTGCCGGGCTGGTCGCCGCCAGCCTGGCCTTCGGGGACATATCCCTGTCATGGCGCGAGCTCATGGAAACGATAGCAGGGTCGGCGGATGCGACCCCGCAGAACGGGATGATCGTCTTCGATCTGCGCCTGCCGCGCATCCTGCTTGCACTTCTCGTCGGCGCGGCGCTGGCGACGGCCGGCACGATCGCGCTCGCGATCATGCGCAATCCGCTCGCAGAACCCGGCGTGCTTGGCATCAACAGCGGCGCCGCCGCTGCGGTCATGGGTGTCATCGTCCTCATGCAGGAGCCGCCGGTAGCCCTGCTGCCGCTGGCCGGCTTCCTTGGCGCGGCCATCATGGCCGCCGCCGTCTATCTCCTGTCGTGGCAGCGGGGCACCTCGTCGCTGCGCATCATCCTGATCGGCATCGGCCTTGGTTCGCTTGCAAGCGCCGCCACCACCTTCCTGTCGGCCTTCGGCGAGATTGGCGATGTGCAGCGCGCGATGATCTGGCTCGCAGGAAGCGTCTACGAGGCCGACATGGTGAAGGTGCGCCTCCTGTTCTTCTGGCTGCTCGTGCCGCTGGCGCTGGCCTGGATGTCAGCCGGCGAGCTCGATCTCATCCGCTTCGGCGACAATTCAGCCCGCAGCCTCGGCCAGCGGGTGGATCTGGTTCGAGGCCTCATGATCGTGCTGTGCACGCTCCTGTCCGGCGCGGCTGTTGCCGCCGCGGGGCTGATCGGCTTCGTCGGCCTCGTCGCGCCGCATATCGCAAGCCGGCTGGCGGGGCCGTCCCATGCGCGGATCCTTCCGATTGCCGCCCTGAGCGGGGCGATCCTCGTTGTCGCGTCGGACCTTCTCGGCCGGCTGGTCATCGCCCCCGCCCAGCTTCCCGCCGGGATTGTGACCGGCCTCATCGGGGCTCCATTCTTCGCCTATCTCCTATGGGGGCGCCGTCATGTCCGGGGATGAACAAGCCGTCCCGGCCAAGCTTGCCGGACATCACGTCTCCATTGCCTATGGCATGCAGTCGATCGTCGAGGACCTTGGCCTGCTCGTGCCCGAACGCCGCTTCACGGCGCTTGTCGGGCCGAACGGCAGTGGGAAATCCACCATCCTGCGCACCTTTGCCGGCCTCATGGCGCCATCCCGCGGAACAATCCTGCTGGATGGCAGAAACATCGACAAATTGCCGACAAAGGAGATGGCAAAACGCATCGGCGTGCTCCTGCAGGGGCCGGTGGCGCCGGAGGGGCTGACGGTGCGTGATCTGGTCCGCCAGGGGCGCTATCCGCACCGTGCATTCTTTGGGCGCTGGTCGGACGAGGATGAGGCGGCCTGCGAGGAGGCCTTGATGCTGACTGGCACGACGATCCTCGCCGGCACGCCGCTCGACAGGCTTTCCGGCGGCCAGCGGCAGCGTGCCTGGATTGCCATGACATTGGCGCAGCGGGGTGAGGTGCTCCTGCTCGACGAACCGACGACCTATCTCGACCTCGCCCACCAGATCGAGCTGATGAACCTGATCACGGTCCTCGTGCGCGATCACGGCAAGACCGTCGTTGCGGTGCTGCACGATCTCAATCAGGCCGCCCGTTATGCCGAGCATATCGTCCTGTTGAAGGGCGGCAGGATCAGCGCCGCCGGCCGGCCCGACGACGTGCTGTCGGAGGAAGCGATTGCCGATGTGTTCGGCGTGCGGTCCGTGATCATCCGCGACCCCGTTGCGGGAACCCCTCTCTGCGTACCACTCTGACGGGGGATGGCAATGTTGCGGGATTGCCACGCTTCCCGGCTTTTCAAAGCAGTGGCCAGCTTGCGGGTTCGCCGCCGCCACGAGGATTCTCGCAACGAAATCAGACATAAAGATGAGTTTTTTTGTCTTGATTTAATCGCCGTGTATTTTCCAGCTTTGAAACATTCTAAGCTATTGCACTTGCAGGGGTTTTGCAGAGCAGATAGCCATTTCTCCATCGCTGCGGGCATGTTCAGATGCTCCGGGCGCTGCTTCGTCCTCTTTGGATCAGGAACAGAGTGCTGATGCCGAGCTCCTCCTCCCCAGCCTGGGATATCCTTGACAGCAACGACCTGCTGAACCGCGCGATGGAGGCCCACTACGCCGACATAACCACAGCCGTGCGGCGCAAGGGGCACCCGCTCTCCACCGCAAGGGACGTGGTGCACGACCTTTACGTCAAGCTCGCGGCCCAGCCCGATGTCCTGCGCAACAAACGCTCGCTCAAGGCTTTCCTCTGCCGTTCCGCCATCAATCTGGGCATCGACCGGCTGCGGCGGGAAAACATGGAGGCGCGGCTGTTCTCCGGAACCGAGCGGGAGGCCCTTTCGGTCGCCAGCCTTGGCCCGGCGCCGGACATGGCGCTCGAGATCGAGGCGCGCGTCGCCATTCTCCGGGCAGCCATCGCCGAACTGCCGGAACGGCGCCGCGTCGTGTTCATCCTCCATCGGCTGCACCATCTCTCGCCGGACCAGATCGCGGTCAGGCTCAGGATTTCCCGCAACATGGTCGACCGCCACCTGCGCCGGGCCTTCGCCCATTGCCTCGACCGTCTTCTTTCGATCGACTAAGAGTCCCGAAAAGGCGACGCCAATCGTCTACTTGGCAGGACGAAACGCTCCGGGAGAAGCCGATGCCGGGCAACCGTGCCACGCAAGCGCAGCGAAAGCGCAACAGAGAGGCGGCAGACTGGCTTCTGCGCAATGGCGATCCGGCGCAATCCCCGGAAGAAAGGGCGCGCTTCCAGCAATGGCTCGATGATCCCGAGAACTGTCGTACCTACCGAGCTGCCGAAAGGTTGCTGGGCGACGCACGGACGGCCATCCAGTCGGACCCGGCGCTGCGGAACATCGAGGCCAGGCCGCGCAGCCTTGCCAAACCTGCCGCCACATCGCTCGCGCTCCTTGTCTGCGCCGCCGCTGCGTTTCTTGCGCTGGACGGGCCCATGCGGCTACAGGCCGATGCCATTGCGGGGACCGCAGAAATGCCGGTCGTTACCCTTGAGGACGGATCCACGGTGCAACTGAACGCCACGTCGGCGATTGCCGTCGATTTCACCGCGAACCGCAGAACCGTCCGCCTCCTGCGCGGCCAGGCCTTCTTCCAGGTCGCACACGCGCCGGAGCGGCCGTTCACCGTCGAGGCCGGGACGACACATGTCACGGCGCTCGGTACGGCCTTCGATGTGCGCTACGGCACCGCCGATACGGAGGTTACGGTTACCGAAAATGCCGTTCTCATCGAGCCGGGTGACGCAGCGGCCTCGTCCTTGCGCGTCTCGCAAGGCGAGCAGGCCACCTATGACCGCGACACCGGCCGGATGAATGTCCAGCCGGTTGATGGTGTCGTGGCTCTTGCCTGGCAGCGCGGGCAGATCGCAGTGGAAGATGCGCCTCTCTCCCATGTCATCGAGGAGATGAGCCGTCATTTCTCCGGCCGGATCGTCCTTGCGGGCAGCGCGTTGGCGCAGCGCCGGGTGAGCGGCACCATCACCGTCTCCGACACGGATGCCGCCCTGTCGTTCATCCGCCAGGCTATGGGAGTAAGGGTAACCCGGCTTGGCCCCCTGATCGTGATCCGCTAGCGGCCGGCGCTCCGGGCGGGCGGCTCACCACATTGGAAATGGAAGAAAAGCATGATCGAATCCACCGCGCATGTAAAAACCGCTGCCGGCGCCAAATATCTGGTCCAGATGTGCAAGCACTTTGCCCACAAGGTGGACGTCGTCTATTCCGATACGCATGGCGAGTGCCGGTTCGATGGCGGGGTTGCTCTCTTCGACGCAGATGCGGACGGGCTGCGCCTGTTCGTGAAGGCAAAAAACGAAGAGAGCCTCGCCTGGGCGCAATCCGCCATCACCTCGCATCTCCTGCGCTTCGCCTTCCGGGAGACCCTTGAAGCCCCCGAATGGCGTCGTTGAGACTGGCGGCCAGCGGTTATTTGCCCGCACTCTCCGCGTCAAAATCCTTCGCCTGTGCCTCGAGCCGTTCGATGAAGCGGGTGTAGAGATTGGCGAACGTCGCCATCTCCTCCTCCGTCCAGTCGTACAGCACCTTTGACAGCACCTCTTCCTTGACGCCGTTCACCTGATCGAGCCAGTGCATGCCGGCCTTCGTCAATGTGACGATGGTACGCCGGCCATCGTCCTGCGAGGCGGCACGGCGCACGACGCCGCGCTTGACGAGATCCGCCACAATGCGGCTCGCGCGCGAATGGTCGATCCGCAACTGCTCGGCAAGCGCGCCGACCGTCACTTCCTGCTCGAGACCGAGACGCCGGACCAGGGACAGGGCGTCGAGATGCGAAAGCTCCAGCCCCGCACCGACACGCGAAATGGCAAGGCGCCCAATGTAGCGCCGGCCGGTCATGATCCGCATCCGCCCCATCGCCGCACCGATACGGGCAAAGGCGCTGGTGCCGGCAGGACCGGCCTTCTGTTCGTCATCGTTGCTCATGCCCATGGGTTAGCAGATTTCCATCGATGTCAAAACATATTTGTGCCTTTGTCACATATGTGCAGTTGACATATATGTGCGATAGGCACACAAATTCCCCGCTGAAAAAGATAGAGAGATCACGTTACCGCCATGGATGCCCGTCTGCGCTCCGACAAGGATACCGATACATCCTACGCGTCGCTCGTGCCCGATCCGCGCCGCCGGATGCTTGTCGTCTGCCTCTTGATGACGGGCATCTTCATGGCGGCACTGGACAACCAGATCGTCTCGACCGCGCTGCCGACCATCGTCGGCGAGTTCGGCGAGCTGGAGCGCTTCGGCTGGGTGGGCTCGGCCTATCTGCTGGCGACCAGTGCCGTGATGCCGGTCTATGGCAAGCTGGGCGACCTCTTCGGCCGCAAATATGTGATGATGACCGCGATCTTCATCTTCGCACTGGGGTCGCTTGCCTGCGGCCTTGCGGTCTCGATGAACACGCTCATCGCCGCCCGCGTGCTGCAGGGTCTCGGCGGCGGCGGCATCATGGTCTCCATCTTCTCGATCAATGCCGATCTCTTCGAGCCGCGCGTGCGGGCCCGCTACCAGAGCTATTCGAGCCTGATGCTGATGGCAGCCGGCGCCGTCGGCCCGACACTGGGGGGCGTGCTCTCCGACCTCTTCGGCTGGCGCTCGATCTTTCTCGTCAATCTGCCGATCGGCATCATCGTGCTCACCGGCCTCGCGCTGATCCTGCCCTATCGCAAGCCGATCCGCCGGCCAAAGATCGATTTTGCGGGCGCGGTCCTGCTTGCCGCGGTGGTATCGAGCGTTGTGCTCTGGGCCGACAGCCGGGAGATCTTCGGCTCGCTGGTGTCCGCCGAAAGCCTTGCAGTGATCGCCTTCGGCGCGGTCTGCCTGATCGCGTGGATCCATGTCGAGCGCCGCGTGCCCGAGCCGATCGTTCCGCTCGGCCTGTTCCGCAATCCGACCGTCAATCTCCTCCTGATCGTCTCGCTGGTGAGCGGCGCGATCGGCATCGGTTCGGTCAACTACATCGCGCTCTTCCTGCAGACCACCACCGGCCTCTCCCCCTCGCAGGCCGGCCTCCTGTTCATGGCGCTGACGGCCGGCATCGCTGCCGGCTCGCTGACGGCGGGGCGGTTGATCTCGCTGACAGGCCGTTACAAGATCTTCTCCGTCGTCAGCACGGCGGGCGGGCTGGTGACCTTCCTCCTCTTCACGACAATCCATCCCGGCACGCCAGTCTATCTCATCGGCCTTTTGATGCTGCTGCAGGGCCTCAGCGTCGGTTTCGGCCAGCAGGTCCCCGTGATCGGCGTGCAGAATGCCGCGAATGCCGCAGATCTCGGCGCAGCCACCGGCGCCGTCACGCTGACCCGCATGGCAGGCGCATCGATCGCCATCAGCATCTACGGCGCCACACTCGCCGCCTTCGTCACCGGACAGGGGCATAGCATTCCCGGCGTCGCCAGCATCGAGGGACTGACGCCGGCCGAACTCGCCATGCTACCCGAACAGGTCCGCGCGCTGGTCGCAACGGTCTATACGGATGCCTTCCAGCCCGTGTTCCTCAGCATGGCCGGCATGATCGCGCTCGGGCTGCTGGCCGCACTCTCCCTCAAGAATGTCCGGCTACAGGCAAACACCGCAAAAGCCGGGTGACACCGAGGGCGGAACGGCACCCTGTTTGCGCGGTGTCCATACCATGGACGCCGCGGACGGCGGCAGCGCTTCTCCGACAATGAGCGTATTTTTGCTTTTTCCAGGCCTGCGAAGAGGCTATTGCTCGATCCGACCAGTCCCGTCGAAGATGGAGGTTTTTCGTGAGCGTCGGCCTGATTGCCCTTCTCGATGATGTGGCCGCCATTGCCAAGGCTGCCGCAGCCTCGCTGGATGACGTCGCCGCACAGGCCGGCAAGGCCGGTGCCAAGGCGGCCGGCGTCGTCATCGACGATGCCGCCGTGACACCACGCTACGTCACCGGTTTTTCGCCGGCACGGGAGCTGCCGATCATCGGCAAGATCGCGCTCGGCTCGCTGAAGAACAAGCTTCTCTTCCTGCTGCCCGCAGCCATCGCGCTCAGCCTCGTCGCACCTCAGGCGATCACGCCGCTCCTGATGGCAGGCGGCCTCTTCCTCTGCTACGAGGGTGCGGAAAAGGTCTACGAGCTCGTCTCGCCCCATGGCGCCCATCATCATGAGGAACAGCTCGACCCGGCAGGGGCCGATGCGAAAGCCTTCGAGGACGGCAAGGTCGCCGGCGCCATCCGCACCGACTTCATCCTCTCTGCCGAGATCATGGCGATCACGCTCGCCTCCGTGCCCGATGCCGGCCCCGTCATGCAGGCACTGATCCTCGCGCTCGTCGGCATCGTCATCACCGCCGGCGTCTATGGCGTCGTCGCGCTGATCGTGAAGGCGGACGATGTGGGTCTCTGGCTCGCCGGCCGCCCGTTGCGCACGCCGATCGACAGGACCTTTCGCCTCCTCGGCCACAGCCTCGTCAAAGGCATGCCCTACCTCCTGAAACTGCTCGGCGCGGTCGGCACGGCGGCGATGATCTGGGTCGGCGGCGGCATCCTGGTGCATGGTGCGGAGATATTCGGCTTTTCGGCGCCCGCCCATGCGCTACACGATGCCGGCGAAGCCGCGGCGCGCGCCCTTCCGGCCATCGACGGCCTCGTTTCCTGGCTGGTCCAAGCCGCCGGTTCCGGTATCATCGGGCTCGTCGCCGGTGCCATTTTGATCCCCATCGTCAGCAGGGCCATTGCCCCTTTCTGGCGCTGGTTGAGTGGCCGGCTGCGCAAGCTGCGTACGGCCTAACGGCCTGCGTATTCCCGTCCTGCCCCATAAAGACCGGGGCGGGTTCGACCAGGAGGATGCATGACAGGACACCGCATATATTCCGTCAGCGTCGCGAGCGTTTATCCCCACTATGTCGCGAAGGCAGAACGAAAAGGCCGCACGAAGGCAGAAGTCGACGAGATCATCTGCTGGCTGACCGGATACAGCCCTGCGGCCTTGAACGAACAGCTGACAAACAAAACCAGCTTCGAGGACTTCTTTGCCCAGGCGCCGGGAATGAACCCGGCCCGCACCTCGATAAAGGGTACGGTCTGCGGCGTCCGCGTCGAGACGATCGAAGAGCCGACCATGCGGGAAATCCGCTATCTCGACAAACTCATCGACGAACGTGCGAAGGGCAAGGCGATGGAGAAGATCCTGCGCGGCTGAGCGCCTACCGCTTTCATCTTTTCAGGGCAAGGCCATCCAGCAGGAAGTCGAGGCCCTTCCGGAAAGTGCCGTCCCAATCGCTGTCGAGCAGAAGGCGGGAGCGCTCGATCGTCGGATAGTGTTCGCTGAGACGGGAAAGCCGCTGCTGGCCGGCAGCCATGTCAGCGGCCGAAAGGTCGAAGCTCGCCCGGGTGATGGTTGCACCGAGTACATAGTTCCAGAGAGACCATATCGCTGCGTTCAGCTGGGCCTCCGGGACGCCGGCTTTCGACAAGGCCTTGCCGAGGCGTTCCAGCCGGCCGAGGATGTTCGGACCAAGCGCCCGGCGCGGCAGAAGCGCGGCCGACCAGGGATGGCGCAGCATGACCGCGCGCCAGTCCTCCAGCATGTGGACCACCTCCGGGCGCCAGCCCCGCGCCTCATCGACCTCCGGCATGCCGCGGCAATCGAAGACGGCGTCGAGCACGAGGTCGAACACGGCCTCCTTGTTCTCGACATGCCAGTAGAGGCTCATCGCCCCCGCGCCGAGGCGATCGGCCAGGCGGCGGATCTTCAGCCCGTCGACCCCTTCGGCGTCCAGCAGGTCTATCGCCGTTGCCACGATCCGTTCCAGCGAAAGCGGCGGCTCCGCCTGCGGTTCCCCATCCGGCCGGGACGGTGTTGCCTTCCGCACGGATTCCTTGCTCCGCGTGCCGCTACCCTTGGCCACCATCCGTTTCCCTTGCCGATCAGACCGACGATTTAAGCCGGCCCCAACAGAATGTCGATCCCGCCGGGGTTGACTCGTACGATGTACGAGATCATTTAATCGTACGTCGTACGAGTCAATAGCGCGAGTACGGTGCTGAAGTTCAATCCTGCGGGCCGCGGAGAAAATGATGTCGCGCGCAATCCAGCAACTGGTTCTTGGAGGACTAATCATCATGACCATGGGCACCCCTACGGCAACGGCCGCGCGCGAAGCGGCGCGCGCCCTGACCATCGTCAATCCGAAAGGGCTCTACGACCCGGCACCGAACGGCTACAGCACGGCGGTGATCGTGCCTGCAGGCGCTCGGCTGGCCTACATTTCCGGCCAGGGCGGACAGGACGGCACCGGGGCTCTGTCGCCCGACTTTGCCGTCCAGGTCAGGCAGGCCTACGCGAACCTGGGAGCGGCCCTGGACGCACTCGACGCCCGGCCCGACCAGGTCGCCAAGCTCACGATCTTCGTCGTCGATCACGACATGTCCAGGCTCGGCGTGCTCACCGAGAACGTCAAGGCAATGTTCGGCGACACCTTGCCCGCACAGACCCTGGTCCCCGTTCCGAAACTCGCCATCGACCCGATGCTCTTCGAGGTCGAAGCCATCGTTGTTCTGGATTAGCTGCAGGGCTTTGGACCGAACCCAGAAGCAATCGCTCGAATTGTCGGTCAACGGCTGCGTGCGGCGCCGGCGCGACGGTCTCCAGCCGGCCCAGTCCGCGTGAGAAATCCGGCCCTGTAACAACGGCCCCGTTTTCCTTCCTTTGACAGCGTCAACACAGCACACGCTGTGTCATTGAAAGGAGAACGATCATGGCAGAGAAGGCAGTATTCTATCACGCGGGCTGCACGGTTTGTGTCGATGCGGAGCAGCGCTTCGTCGGTGCGCTCGACCCCGCCCGGTACTCCGTCGAAACCGTTCATCTGGGCCTGGCGAGCGAGCGCGTTGCGGAAGCCCGGAATGCAGGCGTCAAGTCGGTCCCCGCCCTCGTGATAGGGGACGCCGTCTATCACATCAACCACGGCGCAGACCTGTCCGTACTGGGCTGATGTTCTGGACATCGAGGGAGCGCCATCCATGCTGAAGACGGCAGTCGTCATCCGCCACGTCCATTTCGAGGATCTGGGTACATTCGAGGCCGTACTGACGGCGGCGGGATACCGCATCTACTACTACGACCTCGGCATGAACGAGCTGTGGACCGTGGATCCCGCAGTCCCGGACCTGCTGGTCATTCTGGGAGGGCCGGTCGGCGTTTATGAAGCCAGGGCCTATCCTTTCCTCGAGGAAGAGCGGCAACTTCTCGAAACGCGCCTTGCCGCCCGGCGTCCGACGCTGGGTATCTGCCTGGGCGCCCAGCAGATCGCTGCGGCGCTCGGGGCGAGAGTGGCCCCGATGGGGCACAAGGAGATCGGCTTTTCCCCCCTTGCGGTCACCGAGGACGGGCGGCTCGGCTCGCTTCGGCACCTTGAAGGCGTTCCCGTGCTGCATTGGCACGGAGACGCCTTCGAGATCCCGCAGGGTGCGACAAGCCTTGCCACGACCGCACTTTGCGCACCCAGGGCTTCGCCGTCGGGCCGAACATCCTTGGACTGCAGTTTCACCCCGAGGTCGATGCCTGCGCCGGTATTGAGCGCTGGTTGATCGGCCATGCCGCTGAACTTGCGGCGGCAGGCATAGATCCCCGTGTCTTGCGGGAGGATGCCCGGCGCTGTGGCCCGGCGCTGCGCGAAGCCGCACGAAAGATGTGCACCCAATGGCTTCAAGGTACGACAGGCTGAAAGCGCGCTCCAAACACCGGGAAGGGGACTGGGCAAACATGCCGGTCCCCTTTTCGAACGACTTGGCCGGTCAGCCGGTTCTGTACCCTCTTTCAGGAGGCACGCCCCGCAACTTGCCGAGCATGGTTTCCCCCACGACGGCCGTCTGGCCGACGGTGACGAGGAGGATCGCATCCGCGGGGAGATAGACGTCGAGGCGGGAGCCGAAGCGGATGAGGCCGAAACGCTGGCCGACCTCCACCTTGTCTCCGGGTGCGGCCCAGTGAACGATGCGCCGGGCGATCAGGCCCGCGATCTGCACCACCGCGACGGCGCCGTAGGGCGTCTCGATCGCAATGACATTGCGTTCGTTGTATTGGCTGGCCTTGTCGAGATCGGCATTGAAGAATTTTCCGGGCGTATAGGCGATCCAACGGATCCGCCCCTCGACGGGCATGCGGTTCACATGGCAGTCAAAGATGCTCATGAAGACGGAGACCCGCAGCATCGGCACCCTCGGGAGATCAAGCTCCGGCGGCGGGAGGACTTCGGCGATCATGCTGATCCGCCCGTCCGCCGGTGACACAACGATCCCGTCCTCTACAGGTGTCGTTCTCTCCGGATCGCGGAAGAAGTAGCAGACCCAGAGCGTAACCAGGCCGGCGCTCCATGCCAGGGGCGTCCAGATAAAGCTTGCGGCAACAGTGGCAAGGACCCCTGCCACAATAAACGGGCGCCCGGCGCGATGAATGGGCACGAGGCCGTTGCGGATCGACAGGGCGATATTCATGCGCATGTTCCTGCGGCCATGCCCGAGGCTTCGCGATCATCAAAGCGATCGGGCACTGCACCCGGCACCGGCTCCGCCCGCCTGCCACCACGACCCGCAACAGGGCACGCCATCTTGAGAAAAGCTAACATTCGAAGACTCCATCACATGCGGATGGCTCTACCCATCGGCCAGCCGGGCAAGCAGGGACGGATTGGAGAAGTCCGCTAGGCCGGTCGAATGACGGGCAGGGACCGCTATGCCGTTCATCCAACGGGTTTCGCACGCGAAAGAATGTCCATGGCACGGAGCATTTCCCGATTGTCGAGACTGGCAAAACCAAGCCGGAACGCTTCCGCGGGATTGGCCGTATCCAGAACGAACTGAAGGCCGGGCATGACGGAAAG
Organism: Shinella sp. JR1-6; assembly: GCF_004284735.1. NCBI lineage: Bacteria > Pseudomonadati > Pseudomonadota > Alphaproteobacteria > Hyphomicrobiales > Rhizobiaceae > Shinella > Shinella sp. JR1-6. Next base: position 76,736 of record NZ_SHMI01000014.1, read on the forward strand.
ACCCAGCCTTGCGGCGTTGGCAGCCCAGGTCTCGGCGCTGAGGCCGCGCCGGAGCCGCCACCAGATCGCAAGCCCGCCGGCAGGCAGCGTGAACTCTCCGTCATCGGAAAACCGCTCTTCGAGCATTCGGGCCATCTGGTCCCGCCGGGCGTGATAGATCCGCCGGGCCTTGCGGGCATGCCGCTTGATCGTTCCGTCTGCCAGAAGGTCGGCAAGCGCATGCTCCAGCGGCCAGTCGCCCTGCCGATCGAGAGCCTCCCGCCTGTCCGCCATGCGCAGCAGGATCTGCGGCGGGGCGACCGCATAGCCGAGGCGAATGCCGGGGGCCAGCAGCTTCGACAACGAGCCAAGATAGATGATGGGCAGGTCTTCATCGGTTCTTGCGGCCAGCGGCAGGATCGGCCGCCCGTCGAAACGGTATTCGTTGTCGTAGTCGTCCTCGATGATGAGCAGGCCATACCGCCGGGCAACGTCCATCAGCCGCATCCGCCGCGCCGCACCCAGCGTTGCCGTCGTCGGATATTGATGATGCGGCGTGACGTAGACGGCGCGGAGGCTGGCATTCGTCTGTGCCAGCGTCTCCAAGAGATTGACGTCTATGCCATGCGCATCGACCGGAACGCCGACGACATCCGCACCGGCGGCCCGGAAAGCGGCCCAGGCGAGAGGATAGCCGGGGCTCTCCACCGCAATAGCAATGCCGGGCTCCGCGACAGCGGAAGCAGCAAGAAACAAGCCCATCTGGCTGCCCCGCGTCACCATGATATCGGCTGCTGCCGCCGTCAGCCCGCGCTCGTCACGCAGGTAGTGCGAAAGGGCATCCCGCAAGGCCGCATTGCCCCGTGGATCGCCATAGGCGCTACCGGAAACAAAGGCGGCGCTGTTGAGCGCGCGGCGGATCGCCTGCCCAAAGGCCGTCGTGGGGACGAGGCGGACGTCGGGATAGCCGTCGGACAGGCGGAGGATGCCGGGAGCGGCCGGCCGGGCCAGCCCGGTAACAACACCCTGCGGCGGGGAGGCGCGCGGCGGCATCGCCATGTCGGGCAGATCCATCGCCACGAATGTCCCGCGGGAAGGCTGCGTTACCAGCCAGCCCTGCATGGCCAGTTCATGATAGGCAGCATCGACGGTGTTGCGATTGAGCTTCAGGTTCTTTGAAAGCGCGCGCGTTCCCGGCAGGGGCGCCCCGGGCTTCAGCCGGCCACGCTCGATCTCGTTGATGATCGTCCGCACCAAAGCCAGGAACACCGGCTCGCGGCCCTCCGGTTTGACCTCGATGGCAAGCACCGTTCCTTTTCCCATTCGGCCTATCTACTCTTGCTGCGCTCAGGACGGAACTTAGGCGTTGCCCATGGTCTCCAGCAAGCCGGCACGGACAACAAGGCAGAAATTGGTGAAGCTTTCCATCGCTTTCCCACAGTGCGGCCGCACAATCGACAGTGTGCCTGGTAAATACACCAGAACAGGGCCCAGCAAACACATTCATAACTTCAGCCTATATATCTGGTAAGCAGAATGTCTTTTTAGTTTCCCCTCGACGGTTCTAGTAATCCTACCCGGTCGGCCGACAAAAACTCAATTTTTGGAAGGTGAAACACATGTCAAAGCTGACAACGTCGTTCGGCGCTCCGGTTGCCGACGACAACAACATCCTTACGGCAGGCCCTCGCGGGCCGCAGCTTCTACAGGATGTCTGGTTCCTGGAGAAGCTCGCACATTTCGACCGGGAGGTGATTCCCGAGCGTCGCATGCATGCCAAGGGGGCCGGCGCTTTCGGCACCTTCACGGTCACGAAGGACATCTCGAAATACACCCGCGCAAAGCTGTTCTCGCAGATCGGCAAGACGACACCGATGTTCGCACGCTTCTCGACGGTTGCCGGCGAGCGCGGCGCCGCGGATGCCGAGCGGGATATCCGCGGCTTTGCCCTGAAATTCTACACGGAGGAAGGAAACTGGGATCTGGTGGGCAACAACACGCCCGTGTTCTTCATGCACGATCCGCTCAAGTTCCCAGACCTGAACCATGCGGTCAAACGCGACCCGCGCACGGGCATGCGCAGTGCGGAAAACAACTGGGATTACTGGACGCTCCTGCCGGAGGCGCTGCATCAGGTCACGATCATCATGAGCGACCGGGGGATTCCGAAGAGCTGGCGGCACATGCACGGGTTTGGAACCCATACGTTCAGCTTCATCAACGCCCATCAGGAGCGCCACTGGGTCAAGTTCCATTTCCGCACGCAGCAGGGCATCCAGAACCTGACCGATGCAGAGGCAGCCAACCTGATCGGCCGCGACCGCGAAAGCAGCCAGCGCGATCTCTTCGACAGCATCGAAAACGGCGACTTTCCGCGCTGGTCGCTCTACATCCAGATCATGACGGAGGATGAAGCCAATGCGTGCGCCATCAATCCATTCGATCCGACAAAGGTCTGGCCGAAGGCGGACTATCCGCTCATCGAAGTCGGCGTCATGGAGCTCAACCGCAACCCGGAGAATTTCTTCGCCGAAGTCGAACAGGCGGCCTTCAGCCCAAGCACGATCGTACCCGGCATAGGCTTCTCGCCGGATCGGCTTCTTCAGGGCCGTCTGTTTTCCTATGGAGACACGCAGCGTTACCGGCTCGGCGTCAACTATTCCCAGATTCCCGTCAACGCGCCGCAGTGCCCCTTCAGCAGCTACCACCGTGACGGTGCGATGCGCGTCGATGGAAATGGCGGACGGCGCCTTTCCTACGAGCCGAACAGCCATGGCGCGTGGCAGCAGCAGCCCGATTTCTCCGAACCGCCGCTCAAGCTGCATGACGCCGCCTGGCGTTGGAACCATCGGGAAGACACCGACTATTATTCGCAGCCCGGCAACCTCTTCCGGAAGATGTCGGCGGCGCAGCAGACCGTTCTCTTCGAGAATACGGCGCGTGCCATCAACGGCGCATCCACGGCCGTGATCCAGCGCCACATCGACAACTGTAGCAAGGCGGATCCGGCCTATGGCGCCGGCGTGGCGGCCGCAATCACGGCACAGTCCCGCGCCTGATGCATTCGACAGGGCCGGGCACGCCCATGAAGGTGCGCCCGGCCTGCCATGTGAGCCGGCGCCCTTCCCAAGCGGAAGGCTTGCGGGATGCCTCGCCATTCAGGCTGCGTCTTCTGCCTCCTTTGCGATCGCAGCGATGGTTTGTCCGAGGCTCAAAAACTCCGTTTTCCGCGGATCAGTCTGCCGCCATACGAGTGCGACCCGACGGGAATAGGCGGTGCCAGGCATCGCCCGCCAGGTGACGGGGGCCGTCCTGTTCAGGGAGAGCGCCGGCAACAGCGTGCATCCTTCGCCGGCGGCGACCATGTATTTCAACGTTTCGATGCTCGTTGCCTGTCGTCTTCCGGGATCAATGAAGGAACAGGTGTCGAGCGCCTGATCCCGCAGACAGTGCCCTTCGCTGAGGACGAGCCGTTCTCCCGCACCCAGATCCTCCCAACCCGGCCCGGCCGCATGTCCGGCGGGGTGTCCGTTCGGGCAGGCCAGATAGAACGGCTCGGTGAAGATATCGGTATGCTCGAGCGCGCCGGCGACCGGGAGGGAGAGGAGCACGGCGTCGAGCTCCCCGGCCAGCAGCATTTCCGTGAGGTCCTTGGTCAATCCCTCGCTGAGAAGAAGGGTGGTATCGGGATATGCCTGCCGGAGCGCCCCGATGATGCGCGGAAACAGATAGGGGCCGAGTGTCGAAATGGCTGCCAGCTTGAGTTCGTGCCCGAATGGTTGCTCCGAACGAACCGCCATGTTCGTCAGGATCGATGCTTCCTCCAGCACCCGGCGCGCCTGCCGGATGAAATCCTGCCCCGAAGACGTGATGAGGATGCGTCTGGTCGTGCGCTCGAAAATGTTGATCCCGACGAAATTCTCGACTTTCCGGACCTGCGAGGACAACGCCGGCTGTGAGACCCCGCACTGCACGGCGGCCTTCCCGAAACTGCCGCGATCGGCGATCGACACGATATATTCGAGGTCGCGAAGGGAGATTCCCGAGAAATTCATATGCCTACCTGTAGCGCCATACTTCACCCGCAGCGACCAATGACAGGTTCCACTGCTTCGCAGCGACAATCGGCATTAAATCGGAAAGCAGCGAGTGCCGGATCGAAGCGGGCCGATAGGCCGGTTTGCCTTCATTCCGGCGCGGCCGGAGCAGTCTACCGGCGCCTGCCGGCCGGTGGCCAAAGTCTACACCCGTCCTGATATGCCAACGCGACAATCAAAAAAATGAATCTCCATGGAATAAGCCGCCACGTCCCTCGTTACTCCACCGCAACAGGGCAATCGTGCCTGCGTATAAAGGAGCTTCGAGATGGTCACGAAACGTGGAAATGACGATGACAACCGGATGTTTGGCACGAGCCAGCAGGATTATCTCTACGGCCGTTCGGGCGACGACGCACTCTACGGTTATGGCGGCGACGATTTTCTCTATGGCGAGGAAGGCAACGACCGCATCGACGCAGGCGGCGGCCACAACCAGGTCCGCGGTGGGGCGGGCAACGACCGGATTGTTTCGGGAAACGGCAATGACAAGCTGTGGGGCGGTGAGGGCGACGATGTCCTGCATGCCGGCAACGGCAACAACTGGCTGAGCCTGGCCGAAGGCAACGACCACGCCGTTGCCGGCAAGGGCAACGACGATATCAGTGGCGGCGAGGGCAATGACGTGATCCGCGCCGGGGCCGGAAACGACAAGCTCTACGGCGGCGAGGGGGACGACAAGCTCCTAGGCCAGGCCGGCAATGACCGCATCATCGCCCATGAGGGCAATGACGTCCTCAGCGGCGGCAGCGGGAACGACACGATGACCGGGGGCGAGGGCGCCGACGTCTTCGTCTTCAACGGCGGCCGCGACATCGTCACCGACTTCGAGAACGGCGATGACCGCATCGACGTCTCCTACTACAACAGCTTCGACAGCTATGCCGATATCCGCAACGCGGCCAAGCAATCCGGCAACAACGTCGTCATCCAGGCAGGCGACGACCATCTCGTCATCGAGGACACGCGGCTCGGCGAGCTCTCCCGGGACGACTTCATCTGGTAAAAGTGCATTCGCACCGGCACGTAACATCCACGCGCCGGGCCTGCCTGCAGCCCGGATCGGCAGAAATCCGGCATTCAAGCCCGGATTGAAATGCGAGGATGTCAGGGCCCAGGGCACTGACCCCTCGCGCTAATCCGGGCCCGATGCCATGCCATTTCCAGGGCCGGGATCTGCCTGTCCGTGATGATGCCGTGTGAGTTCGGCCTGCGCCCTGACGACCACCGCCGTGACAGCGAGGCGCGTGCCGTCCTCGAAGGTCAGCGTGAGACGGTATGACGGAGGCGCCTCTCCAGTCACCCGGTCGGCGAGGAGAAGGCGAAGGCCAGTCGGCTTCATGCGCAGTTCCGCATGGGCAGGGATCGGGACAAACTCTTCAGCCGCCACCATGCCTTCCGGCGAAGGAAGAACCGCGACGGACCGGAACGCCTCGCTTGCGACGCCGATGAGGCGCTTTTCTACGCTCGTTCCGTTCCAGATCGTCAGGAACCCCTCCGCCCTACCAGACGCGGCGTCGGCAACAAGGAGTTCCGCGTGTTCGACCACCAGGCTTGCGGGCGGGTTTTCATGGGGAAACCGCCCGGTCGCCGCATCGGCCGGGAGGGTCGGCGACAGGGAAACGAGAACCCCTATTGCCACCATTTTCAAGCGCATGTCTTGCGTCTCCAGCTCCAACCATCGAGCCGTATAGGCGGCTTCGCGTCACAATAGCGGCGGCCACCAGCGCCGATATGCGGCATTTGGACACCGCCTTGGTGCACGACGCCCTCTGGCCAGCCCGCTCATGGCACGGTTGACGACAGCCGGAACCCGCGCCAGTTTCCGTCAATGCCGCCACGAACGGGAACGGGGATGTCGAGACCATGAGCAGTGAAACCGGGCATGCCCATTCGGACGGCGACCACGATCATGCAACCGAGGTGACGCAATCGAACGAGCGGCGGATCCGCCTCGTCTTCATCCTCACTGCCAGCTACGCCCTCGTGCAGGCCGTCGGAGGCTGGCTTGCGGGGTCACTCGCCCTGATCGCGGACGCCGGACACATGGTCTCGGATTCGGCAGCCCTCCTGCTGGCCTTGATCGCCTATCGTGTCGCGCGCTGGCAGGTCGATGCGCAGCGGACCTACGGGTTCCACCGCGTGCGGGTTCTTGCCGCCCTCGCCAACGGCGCGACACTGCTCTTGCTGGTGGTCTGGATCGCGTGGGAGGCCGTCCAGCGGATCAACGAGCCTGCGGAAATCCTCGCCGGCCCCATGCTTGTCGTCGCGGCCATCGGCCTCCTGGTGAACCTGATCGGCGCCTATGCCTTATGGTCGGGCAACAGCAGCGACAGCAATTTGCGCGGGGCGCTTCTGCACGTCATCGGCGACCTGTTGGGATCGGTCGGCGCGATCGCGGCCGCGGTCGGCATCATGTTGACCGGCTGGAGTGTGCTCGATCCGATCCTGTCGGTGCTCGTCGCCGGCCTCGTCATCCGGTCGGCCTGGGGGCTCGTTTCCGATTCCATCCGCGTCCTCCTGCAGGCAACGCCGAAAGGCATCCGTGCGGACGAGATAGAAGCAGGCTTGCGGAGCCTTCCGGACGTATCCGAAGCCGGCCACTTTCATGCCTGGACGCTGACCGACGAGAGCATCGTCGCAACCGTCCATGTCAGTCCCGCCGAGGGCGTCGATCCCTTATCCCTGCCGCCGGTGGTCTCTGCCTGGCTCAAGGCGAAGGCCGACATCGATCATGTCACGGTGCAGGTCGATCCGCCGGGTGCGCTTGTCGCCCGGCACGAATGACCGGATCACGCCATCAGCCGTCCCATCCAAATCGGTTCTCGTCGAACGTCGTCTGCTGGTCGGCGGGCTGGGCCTGTCGCCCCAGCGGCTGCCGGATGTCCTCAGCGCTTGCCACGATCCGCCGCAGGCTGGACGGAAGGCGCAGCTGCTCCAGTTCCTTGGCTGGCGCCAGCGCCCAGTCGAAGAGCGTCGCTTCGGAAACAGCCCATTCCGCCTGCGTGCCGGAAGGGCCTGAACCCGTGAGGCTGGACTCGGCGGCAGTGGGCTGCCGCAGAAGGCCCGTGCCCTGCGCGACCCTGAAGGATGCAGACGGAACGAACGCAGCGGTGTTCACAGGCAGCGCGCGCTCGACGGCTGCAGCCCGGAACGTCGGGAGAGGAGCGGTAATCGTCGCAAGGTCGAAGAACGGCGGTTCCTCGGCAACCATCTGGCGCGTGGTCTGCAGCTCGAGTGCCTCTTCGGCCCGGCCTTTGCGGGTCGGTAGCATGGCGGTGAGCAGCGTGTTTTCGGACGCCGCGGCCTCGCCCTTGAATTTCGATTTTCCGGCGGTGCTGGCGGCGATGACGGATGTCGCCTTGACCCGCCGCTTGTAGTCCGCCATCGCCAGATCATAACCCGGCAGAGCTCGGCCGTCGGCAGGCAGATGCAGCGTCTTGCCGTTCGGGAAAATGCGCGCCAGCTCCTGGCGCGACATCCGCGGCCAGGCCCGGACACGGCCGACATCGAGATGCACGAAGGGCGAGCCGGAGGTCGGGTAGTAGCCGACGCCACCGATCTGCAGCTGCATGGCGACCTCCCGCAGCCTCGCAAGCTTGACGCCGGGAATGTAGAAATCCATCGCCTTGCCGAGCGTGTGCTGGCTGTTCTTTGCGACGCCCGTATTGCGCGAGCGGCCGCGCAGCATGTTGTTGGTGGCCGGCGAACGATAGGCCGAGACGATGTTGACGTAATCCTTAGCGCCGGTGCGCTGATAGACTTCCCAGACCAGATCCAGCAGGCGCGGATCCATGCGGGCCGGTTCGTTCCGGCGCCAGTCGCGCAGAAGGCGGTTGACCTGTGCGAGCCCCTTCGGGTCGTACTTGCCATTGCGCTTGTAGGTGATCGTCGCACGCTCGCCGGTATGGGTGAAGAACAGCTTGAGCGAGCGGACTTCTGCAAAGGCGGCGGAGGGAGCAGCGGTCAAAGCCGTGGCGGCGGCGATCGCACCTGCCTGTACAGCCCGGCGCGTGGCCTTGCCAAAACCATTCCTTGCGACGGCATGCAAGGCGTTCGCCCAGGACGCGGGCAACAAATACTCGAACACGACACGTTCCAATCAAACGAGATACAGTCATCGAAAGCGGATGACGGCGCTCAGGCACCGACAGCGATTATGGTCAATGAAGGGTTAAAAACCCGTTGATGGCAGTAGCCCATGCCCCAACCCTGCCCGGGCGCCTGCCACGCAGGGCCCAGGCAGTGCCCGGGCGGAGGCCGCCGGCGCGCGCAATGGCGCCGGCAACGCGGGGGCACTGCCCCTGGCCGAAGAGGTTCCGAGGCCAGGCAGCACCTGTCGCCCCTAAGCAATCACCACGACCCGGGCTCCCACGGGAACCCGCTCGTAAAGGTCTTCGACGTGGTCGTTGACCATCCGGATGCAGCCATTCGAAACGGCCTTGCCGATGGTCCAGGGCTCGGTGGTGCCATGGATCCGGTAGAGCGTATCGCGCCCGTCGCGAAACAGGTAGAGGGCCCTGGAGCCGAGCGGGTTCTTCGGTCCGCCCGGAACGCCCCCGGCATAGCGGGCATATTTCTTCGGGTTGCGCCGGATCATGTTGTCGGTCGGGCGCCAGCTTGGCCACTTTGCCTTGCGGCCTACAGTCGCCGAACCGGAAAAGGCCAGCCCGGCGCGGCCGACGCCGACCCCATAGCGACGTGCAAAGCCATCGTCTTCGATGAGGTAAAGGTAGCGGTCCTGCGGCACCACCACGATGGTGCCGGCGTCTTCCGGATAGGGAGAGCTCACCAGCTGCGGCAGGAACCGCGCGTCGATCTCGATCGCACGCTTCTTTCCCTCGGCAAGGGCAAGCGTTGGCGAGGCAAGCAGCGCGAGGGCGGCAAGGCTGAAGCTTCGCCGGTCAAGGCGCACCGCTAAGGGATCGATGTCGGAGGGGAAGAGACGTCTCATGGAAATCATCCTTGCTGCGGGCAGGGCGCCTCTGGCGGCCATCTGTCGCCCGCGATCAAAAGGGGAAATACGGTGAAGCGGGACAGGCCCACCGGTCACCATGCGGCCGGCTCCGGAAAGCACGTCGTCCGCAATCGGCCGGCAAGGCGCTGTTGTATCAAGCCACGCGGGGAGGAGGCAGGATCAGCAGGACGGGACCCGGCACCCGCGGGTCGGAAGCCCGATCGGGCCGGAGGCGATAGATGGGAGCGGTTCCTGGCCAGTGCCATTCGACGAGCCAGCTGCAGGCTTCATGACAGCTGTCCGCCGGGGTCGGGTGATCGGGCAGGCCGTTCTCGAGATCTACCGTCGTCAGGCTCACCGCAAGTTGCAGCGGCCCGAACGACGGATGGCTGCGGACGGCGGCCGACGCGGTTGTGCTGATGCCGACGACCAGCGACATCAGCAGGATGACAATCAATCTCATAACTGCGCGGTGCGGCATGCCCGTAACGCCCGAATAGCTCCGACCTCGAAGGATAATGTCGCGGCATTGTGCTTAACAAGCCGTTAGCAGGGGCAATTTCCATGCAGTTTCCAGCCTTTGCAGGATTCTCGAAAATGCGCGCTTTCGCGCACTTGCAGCTCAAGTAGCTAGAGGTTTTATGATCCGGCTCCCTTGATTTGGAGGCAACATGGACAGACGGCAATTTCTGGGATCGACCGTAGCAGGACTGGGCTTGCTGGCGGCAAGCCGCGTGATGGCACAGGGCACCGGCACGGCGGCGGTACCCGACCTCATGCAACCCGGCCCCTTGCCGGAGCGGATCCTCGGGCGCGACGATGCACCCGTCACCGTCATTGAATATGCCTCGATGACCTGCGGTCACTGCGCCAACTTCCATCTCACAGTCTGGCCCGCCTTCAAGGCGGAGTTCGTCGATACCGGCAAGGTCCGGTTCATCCTGCGCGAGTTCCCCTTCGACCCGCGATCGACCGCCGCCTTCATGCTCGCCCGCTGCGTGGGCGACGACAAATGGTATCCGACGGTCGATCTGCTCTTCCGCAACCAACCGCGCTGGGCGCGGGCGGAGGACGGGAAAGCGGGCTTCCTCTCGGTGCTTTCGATGACGGGCCTGAAGGAAACCGACCTTGAGGCCTGTCTTGGCGATCAGGCGCTGCTCGACAAGGTGAACGCCGTTGCCGCGCGGGGCCAGGAACTCGGCGTGGATTCGACACCGACCTTCTTCATAAATGGCCAGAAATTCACCGGCGTCATGCCGATCGAGCAGATGCGCTCCATCATCGAGCCCCTCGTTGCGGGAGCAGGCAAATGACCATCAGACATATCAGGAATGCCCTTCTCGCAGGGCTCATGCTGGCTGCTGCCCCAGCCTTCGCCGAGGAACGGGCGGACCAGGTTGCGGCCCGCGTCGGAGATACGGAAATTCTGGAATCCGATGTCGCGTTCGCAACCTCGTTCCTCGGCGATCCCAACCCTGAGGCGACACCGGAGGCCAGGAAATCGGCTGTCGTCGATGCGCTGATCGACCTCAAGGTGGTTTCGGATGCCGCGCTGCGCGAGGGCATGGAGAACGACGAGACGTTCAAGCGCCAGATGGCGTTTCTCCGCCAGCAGGCCTTGAGGCAGGCCTATCTGACCAAGGCCGCCGCGGCCGCCGTGACGGAAGACGCGGTGCGCAAGGCCTATGACGAGCGTGTCGCCGCGATGCCGGTGGTCGAGGAGGTGCGCGTGCGGCACATCCTGACCAAGGATCAGGCCAGCGCGGACACGGCAATCCGGGAGATTGCCGGGGGAACGCCGTTCGAAGAGGTGGCAGGACGCGCCTCGATGGACGACGCATCCAAAAGCAAGGGCGGGGACCTCGGTTTTCTGACGGCCGAGCAGCTTCCGCCGGAACTGGGGACCGCCATTGCGGCGATGAAGGCCGGCGAGACGTCCGCCAAACCCGTCGCAACGCCCTTCGGCCTTCACGTCCTGAAGCTGGAAGAGCGGCGCAAGCGCGAACCGCCTGCTTTCGAAACCGTGTCGGCGGAGCTGCGGCGCGGCATGGAGGCCCAGGCCGTGGGCAAGATCATCGCCGACCTGAAGGCCAGCGCGCGCATCGAGAAGCTCGTTCCCGACGTCGCCATGCCCCAAGCATCCGACGATGGGCACGACCATGGTGCCAACTGAGGCGGCGAACCGGACGACCGATGCTGCGCGCCAGCATAGGGTTCGGCGCCGGAACCGGATCATGCTGCTCATCGTGTCCAGTTTTGTCCTGGTCGTGACGGCCTACAGCGCGCTCCATATCCGCGGTGAAATCGAGATGTCGGCGCCGACAGGCGCTGCGAAACCATGATGCAAACGTCAACGGAACGGAAAGACATGAAAGATCGGGCTTCCACGCTATCCAGACGGGTTCTCCTCCTGGGTATGCTGTCATCGACCCTCACGGCCTGTTCCACCCTCTCTCCCGCCGGCATCACGAGCATCACGCCCAGCACCGCCCGGCGCCCCATGGGGCTGCCGAGCGAAGAGGAACTGGCGACACGCTATGCCGGCCTGGAGGATGGCGGTTACACGTTGCCCGCCGTTCCCTATCAACAGATCGACCCGAAATTCTATCGCCAGCGGGTAATGAACATGACGGGCGAGCCGGCAGGCACCGTCGTGGTCGATACCGGCTCGAAGTTTCTCTATGTCGTGGAGCCCGGCGGCACGGCCATGCGATACGGGGTGGGGCTCGGCCGGGCCGGCTTTGCCTGGGAAGGCGAAGGGGTCGTCCAGTGGCGCCAGAAATGGCCACACTGGAAGCCGCCGGCCGAAATGATCGCGCGCCAGCCCGAGCTGGCAAAATTCTCCGTCGAAAACGGCGGACAGCCGCCCGGACCGAACAACGCGCTCGGCGCCCGCGCCCTCTACATCTTCCAGAATGGCGAAGACACGCTCTACCGCCTGCACGGCACCCGCGAGTGGAGCTCCATCGGTAAGTCCGTCTCCTCCGGCTGCGTACGGCTGATCAATCAGGATGTCATCGACCTCTATACCCGGGTGCCCTCGAAGGCGCGCATCGTCGTGCGCTGAAGCCCGGCGATAGGGCAGAGCGCATACCCTTGCGAGCCCATCTCATTTATGCGAATGATTTGCAATAGCATTCGCAACTATTGGATCGGATCATGGATACGCGTCGGGAAGGTTGGCTGCATGCGGGCGGGGAGGTCTCCCTGTCCGACGTTCATCGCTCTATCCCGGTCAGAAAGGATGCATCGACGCTCCGGCGTGCGTTTGCGTTTTTCGGACCAGGGTATCTCGTCGCCGTCGGCTACATGGACCCGGGCAACTGGGCGACCTCGCTCGCCGGCGGATCGCGCTTCGGCTACACGCTGCTTGTCGTGGCCCTTGTGTCCAACATCATGGCGATCGTACTGCAATCGCTGTGCGCGCGACTGGCGATCGCCTCGGGACGCGACCTGGCGCAGGGATGCCGCGACGCCTTTTCCCGCCCCGTGGCGATCGGCCTCTGGCTTCTGGCGGAAATCGCCATCATCGCCACCGATATTGCCGAGGTCATCGGCACGGCGATCGGCCTCAACCTGATCTTCGGCATCCCGCTGGAACTCGGCGTCGTCATCACCGCGCTGGACGTGTTCCTGATCCTCTACCTGCAGCGCCTCGGCTTCCGCTGGCTCGAAGCCTTCGTCATCGTCCTGCTCGGCGTCATCGCCGTGTGCTTCGCCATCCAGATCGGCCTTGCGGATCCCGACTGGGGCGAGGTCATCCGCGGCTTCGCGCCGACGACCGAGATCGTCACCAATCCCGACATGCTCTACCTCGCGCTGGGCATTCTGGGAGCGACCGTCATGCCGCACAATCTTTATCTGCATTCCGGGATCGTCCAGACGCGCGCCTATGGCGAGACGCTTGCCGAGCGGCGCGAGGCGCTGAAGTTCGCGACGATCGATTCCACCGTGGCGCTGATGTTCGCGCTCCTGGTGAATGCCTCCATCCTGATCCTTGCCGCCGCGGCCTTTCACGTGACAGGCCGGACGGACATCGCCGAACTCGGCGAGGCGCACAATCTTCTGGCACCGCTTCTCGGCATCGCCCTCGCCCCCACGCTCTTCGGCGTGGCACTCCTGTGCTGCGGCATCAACTCGACGGTGACCGCGACACTGGCGGGGCAGGTGGTCATGGAAGGGTTCCTGCGCATGCGCCTGGCCCCCTGGTTACGACGGTTGATCACGCGGGGGATCGCCATCATTCCGGCCGCCGGCGTGACCATCGCCTATGGCGACAGCGGGACGGCGCAGCTTCTCATCCTCACGCAGGTCGTCCTCAGCCTACAGCTTTCCTTCGCCGTATTTCCGCTCGTGATGTTCACCGCCGATCGCCGGAAAATGGGAGCACTCGTCGCACCACGCTGGTTGACGGCGCTCGCGCTCCTGATCGCGGTTGTCATCGCCGGGTTGAACGTCAAAATGCTGGTCGATTTCGTCCTTTAGGGTGACGGCGACCATGCCTTGCGATGGGACTCACTTGACCTGCCCCTTGATTTCGGTGCGCAGGTCGATGGCCTTGTAGAATGCCGGATTGATGCGAAGCGCCTGCTCCAGATCCGATAGCGCCTGGGCGAGATCGTTCTTCTTCAAGAAGATTGCGGCGCGGCCATAATAGGTCTCCTCGTCCGCCTGTTTCATCGTGATAGCCGTGTCGAAGTCGGTGATCGCCTCGTCATATCGGCCAAGATCGAAAAGCACGATGCCGCGATTGTGCCGGGCGTTTCTATGCTTCGGGTCCAGTTTCAGCGCCAACTCGAGGTCGGCAAAGGCTTCCTTCAGCTTGCCGTCACGGCGATAAGCCTCCGCGCGGTTGTTGTAGGCGTCGGCATTGTCGGGATTGAGGGAAAGGGCCGCATCGAGATCCGCATAGGCCCGTTCGAATTCGCCGAGGCGATGGAGGACGAAGCCGCGTGCCGACAGCGCCTTGTCGTCCCTCGGATTGATCGCCAGTACTTTGTCGAAACTCGCCACGGCCAGCTTGGCCTCGCCGGTCTCCGCCTGGGCGACACCGAGATTGCGCAGGGAATCGATACGAGTTGGATCGAGTTCGAGGGCGCGCTTGAAATCGGCGAGCGCCGATGCGTAATCCCGCTTCCGCAGATAGGCGACCCCGCGCATATCGTAGTAGGCCGGCTGCTTGTCATCGAAACGAATGGCCTCGCCGAGATCCGCAATGCCGGCATCGACCTCCCCCATCTCGATACGGGTAGAGCCACGGCTCTGGAAACTCTCGGCCCGCTTCGGCTCGATCAGCAGTGCCCGGTCGTAATCGGCGATGGCGCACGCAAAATCGCCCTTCATCGCATGGGCGGAACCACGCGAATTGTAGGAGTTGGCCGTCGGCTTGCGCAGGATCGCCTCGTTGAAATCGGCAATGGCCTTGTCGAGCGCGCCGGTCCGCACATGGGCAACGCCGCGGTTCTGGTAAGTGTCCGCCCGGTTGGGGTCGATCCGCAACGCTTCATCGAAATCGGCGATCGCCTTCGGAAAGTCACCGAGAAACAGATAGGCCATGCCGCGATTGTGACGCGCAGTCTCGCTGGCGGGGAGCAGCGACACGACCGCGTCAAAATCGGCGACCGCCCGATCGGGCTGGCCCATCCTGAGATGCAGCTGGCCGCGCTCATTGAAGGCAACGGCGTTCTTTGGGTCGAGACGAATGGAGCGGTCGAGGTCCTCCAGCGACTGGCCGGAGGCCGTCGCACCGGCGTTCTGTTGCGCCTGCACGACCGTTGGCGAAAGAGCGATACAGATGGCGATCGCACCGACGAGAGCTTTCATGCCGACACCTCCGTTTACGGCAAGTCACGCGGATCACCAGCCGCCCCACCTGACGATCCGAACGGAAGGTAGGACAGGGTATGCCGTTTCGCCATAGCAGGCGGGCAACGGTGCAGCAGTAAAATCCGGTAGGGCATTTGCGGTACAGGGATACATGGACGCAGAAAGAGCGCCGCCTGTTTGCAGGCGGCGCTAGGGTTCCGGACTGTACCAAGGGCGCCCTTCGACCCTCCGCAGTATCGGCCCCGGCCATCATGGGTTCCCCCTGTCCGGCTGGGGCGTTCGACCTCACATTTCGAAGTCGCCGCCATCCTCATCCTCGGCGGGCTCCTCCGCGGCAGCGGGTTGGGCTGCCTGTGCCTCATCGCCACCGAACATGCCCATGATGGCATTGCCGAGCAGGACGCCGCCGGCGACGCCCATGGCCGTCTGCGCGGCGCCGGCTAGAAAGCCGCCGCCGGCACGGCCCTGCATCGGCATTGCACCGGCATTCTGACCCCAGGGGGATTGCTGCGGCGCGGCGGGGCGCATGGCGGCCGGCTGCGGCCGCGCATTTCCGCCGAAAAGGCCGGACAGGAGCCCACCACGCTGCGCCGGGCTGTTGACAGCCTGATATTCAAGCTCCTCGATCCGCCGCTGTGCGGCTTCCAGCGCCTGCTCCTGCACGACGATCGTCTGGGCCATGAAGTAGGGCGCGCCGGGCTGCTGGCCCACCCTGTCCTGAATGAAGCGATCGGCGTCGGCGTCGCGGGGGCCGGCCTGGCGTTCGACAGCGGCGAGTTTGCTGAACAGGCCTTCGATAGCCTGCTGGTCGTTGCGGTCCATTATGTGATCCTTTCGATGCGCATCTGTGCTTGGCGGACAGAATGACGCCTGCCCGTCATGTCGCCATCGGCCGGAAGGCTTCAAACCTGCCCGGCACAAGGCTCCATGTGCGCGGTATACGAACGGACCCTGCCGGCGCTTCCGGACTTCACGAAAAGTTCAAGGGGTCAGGACGTGCCGGCGTCAAACCGGCACGCCTTTGGCAACGGGCCTTAGTGGCTCGCGCCGGATCCCCCGGCAGCGACGATCGCGAAGGGTTGTCCTTCGACGGCAATGGTGCGGGTCTCCTTCAGCGTCTCGGAATCGACAAGCCGCACAAGGCTCTTGCGTGGATCAGTGATGGCAATGTGGTCCCCGGCGACCGCAAGACGCGGGCGCGGATCACGCCAATGCCCATCCTTGCTGTAGGGCTCGGTGACGGTTTCGGACCTGGTGATCACACCATCCACGACGTCGAGAAGGTGAAGCCTGCCGTCCTCGGTCAGGATGTAGCCGTTCCGCGGCTTGGCCGGATCAAGGGTGAAATCGACCCGCCGAAGCGGCAGCTCGACTAGACGGTAGGGCTGCTTGGCATCGGCGTCGATGAGGACAACCTTGTCGTCGCCGTAGTTGCCCAGGAAGAACTGCATGGACGTGCCGCCGAGCAGGGTCGAGACCTTGCCTTCCGGCAGCGTGTCGCCATAGGCGAGCATATCGAGTTTCGGGCCATCCATGCCACCCGGGCGGGCAACGAGCACGCCTTCCGCGCAGCCGAAAGCCACCAGGCGTGCCGAGGTCGCCTCACCGTGCAATCCCGTGCAGGTCGCGACGTCGCCCACCTGCTTGCCATCCCCGTCCAGCACGCGAAGGCCAAGGCGGGGCGGCAACTCCCCCTCCTTCACCGACGCTTCCATGTTCGGCACGGAAACGAGCAGATGATTGCCCATCGGCACCGCAACACCATGGTGTGCTGCTGTCGTGTCGTAGGGCTTCAGGTCCGCCTTGCCCTCCAGCAGCGCACTTTCCCTGACGAAATCGAACTTGCCCCCGCGGTCGTAGAAGATCGCGAGATCGTCGCCATGCGCCACCACATGGCCGGGCTTCTCGCCGCTGATCGTCGTCGAAAGGAGTTTGGGCTCCTTGATCTCGATGTCCCGGTGTTCGCCATGGTCAGAAAGCGCAATGCCGGTGTCTATAACCTGAACCATGTTCTGATCGCCCTGTACGGCAAAGACGGTGCGCCCTGTCGCACTTAGCGAAAGCGCCGCATAACCCTTGAGGTCAAAGCGGCCGATTTCCTTGTCGGAGCCCAGATCGATGGCGCGAACCACGGGCTGGGTATGGTCGGCGACAAACAGCCGCCAGGTCTCGCGCTGCTCCTCATCCGCATGGGCGGCGTAGGGAAGGGCGAGGGTCGCAAGGATGGTGGTGGCGAGAAAGGCGCCGGAACTGGAGCGGGACATAAGGCCTCCTATTAATGTAATAACGTAACGTAGTTTTGTTATAGCGTAACATCGCCTGTGTCCAGCGTTCCGTGGCTCTTCCTGTTGGAGAACGGCAGGGAAGCCCTTGCCTGTCCGATGACTGCCTGAAAGCGCTGGCAGGCGCTACGTGGTCGCCAGATGCTCCAGCAGCTTTCGGGCGACGGGATCGAGCGCTCGGGACTGATGAACGCACAACAGCAGGCGACGCGTTGCCCAGGGTGCGCTCAGCCGGACGCAGCGGATCGGCAGGGTGCGCCGGCAGCGCCGGGCCGCAACGTCCGGAAGAATGCCGACGCCGGCGCCGGCAGCCACAAGGCGGCAGATCCCCTCGAAGGTTCGCAGACGGATGCGCATGCGGAGCTTCTGCCCGATCCGAAGGGCCTGCTGATCGATATGGTCCTGCAGTGCACCGGCAAAGCCGATATGGGTCTCGCCGAGCATGTCCGGAAAGGCGATCTGTTTGTGCGTTGCCAGTGGGTGGTCCTGCGGCAGCACCGCGACGAGGCGGTCCACGGCGAAAGGAAATGTCGAAAGCGGACCGGCATCGACGGCATCGGAGACGATGCCGATCTCGGCCAGCCCCCGTGCCACCGCAACCACGGTGTCCCGACTTGGCCGTTCGGAAAGGTCGATATCCACCCGGGGATGGGCCGCAAGCCACGGGGCGAGGCGTTCTGGCAGGAACTCCGTGATCGCGGCCGTGTTGGCGAGAACCCGGATCATCGCCCTCAGCCCGCGCGCATGCTCGGACATGTCCGCATGCATGGTGCCGACCTGGTGCAGCACGAGACGGGCGTGGTGCGCCAGCGTTTCCCCGGCACGGGTCGGCGTCACACCGCGGCGGCCGCGTTCAAGAAGCAGCACCCCGCCCGAGGCTTCCATATCCCGCAGCCGCTCGCTTGCCGCTGCGACCGAAAGGTTTGCGGCAAGGGCGCCGTGCGTGATGCTGCCGGCCTCGACGATGGCCAGGAAGAGGCGAAGATCGGCTAGGTCAAAGCGCATGTCCGAAGCGTAACACGGATTGTGTCTTCGGAAAAACCGGAGGCTGGCGCTGGACCTTCCGGCTTGCGCACCAGGCATGCCCGGCACTAGCTCTCCACATGGACAAGACCGAAATCATCATCGTCACCGGGACCTTCTTCCTTGCCGGCATCGTCAAGGGCGTCACCGGCATGGGCCTGCCAACCGTCGCGATGGGCGTGCTGGGCGCCTTCATCTCGCCGTTGAGCGCCGCAGCCCTGCTGCTCGTCCCGTCCTTCGTCACCAATCTCTGGCAACTGCTCGCCGGCCCCGGTTTCACGGCCGTCCTTCGCTCCTTGTGGCCGATGATGGCGATGCTTGTCATCGGAACGTTCCTTGGCGCCGGCCTGCTTGCCGGCGGCGACACCAACCGGTCCACCGCAGTGCTCGGCCTCACCCTCGTGGCCTATGTCCTCTATTCCCTTTGCGCCGGGCCAAAACACGTGCCGCGGTCGTGGCAGGCCGTCGCCTCGCCGCTCGTCGGCCTTGCGACCGGCATCCTGACGGGCGCGACCGGCGTGTTCGTCATACCGGCGGTGCCTTACCTCCAGTCCCTGGGCCTCGGCAGAGACGCGCTGGTCCAGGCGCTCGGCCTTTCCTTCACCGTCTCGACGATTGCCCTTGCCCTCGCGCTCGGTCTGCACGGTGCGCTGCCGGCCGGTAGCCTGCTGCCTTCGCTCCTCGCCGTCGCGCCCGCCCTGGCCGGCATGGGGATAGGACAGAGAATCCGGCGGCACATCCACCCGGCAACCTTCCGCCGGGGTTTCCTTGTCTGCCTGCTTTTGCTGGGTTGCGAGATGGCACTCCGGCCATTCCGGTGACGAGGCCTCTTTCTACCGCGCTTGTGGCGGCACGATGTGGCGACGGTTGATGCTTGCCGGGCGCCCCTTGATGGACAGGGTGGTGTCGCGCTTTTCGCGCTCGGCAACAACCTTGCCCTTCGAGACGACGCAGAGTCGCTCGGCACGCAGGCGCACTGCCTCGATGGGATTGCCCGCATCGAGCACGACAAGGCTTGCCGATTTGCCGACGGCGAGGCCGAGGTGATCGAGGCCCATGATCTCGGCATTGACCCGCGTCACCATGTCGAAGCAGGCGCGCATGTCCACGGGCGACGACATCTGGGCGACGTGCAGTCCCATGAAGGCGACATCCAGCATGTCGGCAGTGCCGAGCGAATACCAGGGGTCGAGCACGCAGTCCTGGCCCCAGCCGACTCGGATGCCGGCCTTCAACATCTCCGGCACGCGCGTCATGCCGCGACGCTTCGGGTAGGTGTCATGCCGGCCCTGCAACATGATGTTGATGAGCGGGTTGGGAATCGCCGACACACCCGCCTCGGCGATCAGCGGCAGCAGCTTCGAAACGTAGTAATTGTCCATCGAGTGCATCGAGGTGAGATGCGAGCCGGCCACCCGGCCCTGCAGGCCGAGGCGCTGGGTCTCGTAGGCGAGCTGCTCGATGTGGCGGGAGAGCGGATCGTCGGTCTCGTCACAATGCAGGTCGACCATCAGGCCGCGCTCGGCCGCGATCGCGCAGAGGTCGGTGACCGACCGCGTACCGTCCGCCATGGTGCGCTCGAAATGCGGGATTCCGCCGACGACATCGACGCCCATGTCGAGGGCGCGAATGGTGTTTTCACGCGCGTTGGGCGCACGGTAGAGACCGTCCTGCGGGAAGGCGACGAGCTGGAGGTCGATATAGGGCGCAATCTCACGCTTGACCTCGAGCAGGGCTTCCACGGCCAGCAGACGGTCGTCGCAGGTATCGACATGGGTGCGGATGGCGAGCAGGCCCATGGACACCGCCCAGTCGCTATAGGCAAGCGCACGCTCCTTGACGGCCTCGTGGGTCAGCAGCGGCTTGAGCTCCCCCCAGAGCGCAATGCCTTCGAGCAGCGTGCCCGAGGCGTTGATGCGCGGCAGCCCGTAGGAGAGCGTCGCATCCATATGGAAATGCGGATCGACAAAGGGTTGGCTGACGAGATTGCCCGACGCATCAACGACACGGCCGGCTTCGGCGTCGATACGTGGCTCGATTGCGGCGATCACCTCGCCCTTGATGCCGATATCGGCGACGGTTCCATCGGGTAGCGTGCCACCCTTGACGATCAGGTCGAAGCTCATCTTTCGCCTTTCTGGTATGGGATCATCAAAGCCTTGGGATAGGTGGCGCGGCGCGCCACCAGGATCAGCGCCAGGATCGACAGTGCATAGGGCATCATCAGGAAGACCTGGTAGGGCACGATGCCGCCCGATATCTGCTGCAGGCGGATCTGATAGGCGTCGAAGGCGGCAAACAGGATGGCGCCGACCAGCGCCTTGCCCGGCCGCCAGGAGCCGAAGACGACAAGCGCGATGCAGATCCAGCCACGGCCGTTGATCATCTCGAAGAAGAACGAGTTGAACGCCGACATGGTCAGGAAGGCGCCGCCGACCGCCATCAGCGCGCTGCCGGCGACGACGGCACCCATGCGGATGCCGGTGACCGAAATACCCTGCGCCTCCACGGCCGACGGGTTTTCTCCAGCCGCGCGCACGGCAAGGCCGACAGGCGTGCGATAGAGAACCCAGGTGACGAGCACGACCGCGAGGAAGGCGAGATAGGTCAGCGGTGTCTGCGTGAATAGCGCCTCGCCGAGCACGGGGATGTTCGACAGGCCGGGGATCGCCAGCGGCTGGAACGGCTCGATCTTCGGCGGCGAGGTCACCTCCGGCAATACGAGGCGATAGGTGAAATAGGTCAAGCTGGTCGCCAGCAGCGTGACGCCGATGCCGACGACATGCTGCGACAGGCCGAGCGGCACGGTGAGCGTGGCATGCAGCAGACCGAACAGCGCGCCGGCAAGGGCCGCCACAAGCACGCCGGCCCACAGGTCGCCGCCGCTATAGACCGTGAACCAGCCGGCGAAAGCGCCGACAGTCATGATGCCTTCGATACCGAGATTGAGCACACCGGCGCGTTCGCAGATCAGTTCGCCCATGGTCGCGAAGATCAGCGGCGATGCGATGCGCACGACGGCGACCCAGAAGGAGGCGGTGAAGAGGATTTCAAGCGCGTCCATCATCACCTCCACCTGATCCTGTACCGTGTCAGAAGGATCGCCACCACCATCGTCAACAGCGAGGTGGCCACCATGACATCGGCGATGTAGCTCGGCACCTTGGCGGCGCGGCTCATCGCATCGGCACCGACGAAGATGCCGGCAACGAAGATCGCCGAGGCGACGACGCCGAGCGGATTGAGCATCGCCAGCATGGCGACGACGATGCCGGTATAGCCATAGCCCGCCGACAGATCGAGCGTCAGGTTGCCCTTGAGCCCGGACACCTCGGAAAAGCCCGCAAGTGCAGCCAGCCCGCCGGAGAGCAAGGCCGTCTTCATCAGCACAAGGTTGACCGGAATGCCGACGAAACACGCGCCTTCGGGATTGTGGCCGACGGCGCGCATCTCGTAGCCGAGCTTGGTCTTCGTCGTGATGACCCACACCACGACGGCCGCGATGATTGCGATGACGAAGCCGAGATGCAGACGCTTGCCCTGGATGAGGCGCGGCAGCTGCGCCTCCGCGATGACCTTCTGGGACTGTGGCCAGCCCAGCCCCATTGGGTCTTTCAGCACGCCTTCCAGCAGCATCGACACGAAGAGCAGGACGATGAAGTTCAAAAGCAACGTGGTGACCACCTCGTCGACGCCGAAGCGCGTCTTCAGTACGGCCGGGCCGAGCAGCAGCAGCGCACCGGCCGCCATCGCCGCCGCCATGAGCACCGGAATCAGGATGACCGACGGCAGGGGCAGGGCGCCGGTTCCCAGCACCACGGTGACCACGCCGCCAATATAGAGCTGCGCTTCAGCGCCGATGTTCCAGAGCTTGGCGCGGAAGGCGACGGCGACGGCAAGGCCTGTGAAGATCAGCGGCGTCGCGCGCGTCAGGGTTTCCAGCAGCGCGAATTGCGAGCCGGCTGCGCCCCGCGCGACCAGGTAGAAAACCGAGAGCGGCGACGCGCCAGCCGCCAGAACCAGAAGAGAGACCAGCAGCAGCGTGGCGAGGATGGCCGCCAGCGGGAACAGCAGGGTGACCGCCAGCGTCGGCGCGGGTTTCGGCTCAAGCCGCATCGCTGCGCTCCCCGCTGTGGCCGGCCATCAGCTCCCCGAGCTCACGAATGCTGCGCTCGCCGCGGGCGGAGGGTGTCGACAGGCGCCCCTTGGACATGACGATGATGCGATCGGACAAGGCCAGGATTTCCTCGAGATCTTCCGAAATCAGCAGGACGGCCGCGCCGCGTTCCCGCGCCGCGAGCAGCATGCTGTGGACATAGGCGACGGCGCCGACATCAAGGCCGCGCGTCGGCTGGCTGGCCAGGATGACAGCGGGTTCCGGATCGAGCGCTCGGCCCAGGATGAGCTTCTGCATGTTGCCACCCGACAACAGGCGTATGCGCGCCTCAGGCGAGGGACACTTCACATCGTAGTCGGCGATGATCTTCTCGGCGAAGCGACGGGCGGCCTTCCAGTCGAGAAACCCCATGCGGCTGAAGCGCGCACTGCCGTAGCGCTCGGCGATCACATTCTCGGTGACGCTCATGTCGCCGATGGTGCCGACCGCATGGCGGTCTTCCGGGATACGCGCCACGCCATGGTCGAGCGCGACGCGCGGCGACCAGCCGGCCACGTCCTGCCCGGCGACGGAAATGCGGCCGCCGGTCGCGCGCTGGGTGCCGGCGATGAGCGCTGCAAGGGCCGCCTGGCCATTGCCGGAAACGCCGGCAAGGCCGGTGATCTCGCCGGCCCTCAGGGCAAGCGATATGTCGTCGAGCGCAGCCCCGTTGTAGAGCGTGGTGGAGACGCGTTCGAGCACCAGCAGCGGCGCCCCGACATTGGCCGGGCTGACCTCCGCCGGCTTCACCTCCTGGCCGACCATGAGGGCCGCCAGCGCCTTGCGATCGGTCGATGCCGTTTCGCGTTCGCCGACAAGCTGGCCCGCGCGCAGCACCAGCACACGATCGCTGACGGCCATCACTTCATGCAGCTTGTGGGAGATGAAGATGATCGACAAGCCCCTGGCGACGAGCAGCTTCAAGGTTCGAAACAGCGCATCGGTTTCGGCCGGGGTCAAGACGGCGGTCGGCTCGTCGAGGATCAGGATACGGGCGTCGCGATAGAGCGCCTTGAGGATTTCGACACGCTGGCGCTCGCCAACCGAAAGCGTGGAGACGGTGGCTGCAGGATCGACGGCAAGGCCGAAATCGGCGGAGAGCTGCGCAATGCGTGTCCGCGCCAGCGCCCTGTCGAGCCGCGCCCGCCAGAGGCTTTGTGTGCCCAGTGCGATGTTCTCCTGCACCGTCATATTGTCGGCAAGGGTGAAATGCTGGTGCACCATTCCGATGCCGGCATCCAGCGCAGCGCGCGGATCACCCGGCGGCAGCGGTTCGCCAAAGGCCTCGACGGTTCCAGCGTCGGCGACATAGTGGCCGAAGAGAATGTTCATCAGCGTCGTCTTGCCGGCACCGTTCTCGCCGAGCAGCGCGATGACCTCGCCACGCTTCAGATCGAAGGAAATGCCGTCATTGGCCCGGAGGGAACCGAAACGCTTGCTGATGCCGGAAAGACGGAGGACGGGTGTATCGGACACGTTGGTAACCGGGCGCGGGTTTTAAGGGCTGTTCTGCTCACAGGGAGGCGTGATGGCGGCAAGGGAAAACATCCTCTGCCGCCAGCCATGTCGCCCCGCGATCGTCAGAACGCGGAACGCTAGCTCGGTTTCGGCTCTGCGTCGTTGATCTCGACGGTGAACGAACCGTCCTTGATCGCCTTTTCCTTCTCGGCGATCTTCGCCTTCACGTCGTCGGGAACCTTGGCATCGAAGGTGCCGAGCGGCGCGAGCGAACAGCCGCCGTTCTTCATGAAGGAGTAGACGCCGTAGTCGTCCGCCTTGAAGGCGCCGGCCTTCACTTCCGCGATCGCCTTGTCCAGCGTCGGTTCGAAATGCCACAGCGCGGAGGCGACCACGGTCTCCGGATAGTCCGCCTGGGTATCGATGACATTGCCGATGGCGAGGACCTTTTTTTCCTTGGCCGCGTCGGACACGCCGAAACGCTCCGCATAGAGCAGGTCCGCTCCGCCATCGATCTGGGCGAAGGCGGTCTCCTTGGCCTTGGGTGGATCGAACCACGAGCCGATGAACGCGATCTGGAACTTGGTATCCGGGGCCACCTCTTTCACGCCCGCCATGAAGGCGTTCATCAGGCGGTTGACCTCGGGGATCGGATAGCCGCCGACCATGCCGATGTTCTTCGACTTGGTCATCGCGCCGGCAACAAGACCGGAGAGGTAGGAAGCGTCCTGGATGTAGTTGTCGAAAACCGAGAAGTTCGGCACGGCGGCATCGGGCTTGAAGCTGGAGCCCATCAGGAAGGCGACGTCCGGATAATCCTTGGCGACGGCACGGGCGGCATCCTCCACGCCGAAGACCTCTCCCAGGATCAGCTTGTGGCCGGCTTCGCAATATTCGCGCATGACGCGCTCATAATCGTTGTTGGCGGTATTCTCCGAATAGACATATTCGATGTCCCCGCGCTCCTTGGCGGCATTGGCCGCCTTGTGGATGCGGCTGACCCACTGCTGCTCGACCGGAACGGTATAGATGGCCGCGACCTTGAGCGGATCGGCGGCGAACACGCGGCCCGGCAGGCCTGCGGCCGCAACCGCCGCGGACGCACCGGCGACCTTGATCAGGGTTCGTCTGGAAATGCCGAAATTGAATGGATTGCGATGCATTCGATTCCCCTTTGGCTTATCGCGCAATTCATTGAAAAGCGTCTTTTTTTACCACTTGGTCAACATAGGTGAAATCTCTCGCTGCGGCAATTGGGCGCGGCTGAAAGTTCACGGCATGCGGCCTGGCGCACCCGTCAGTGCCCCGGCACGACACCGGGTTTCGCTTCAGCAAGATTGCCGCCTTGTCCGAACGGCACCACCAGCCCGGAGCGTTGCTCGCCGGACTGCCGAATATGCGGTAATGCTGATGATGGTGTGCTTACTTACCGACGAAGGTCGGCCTGCGCTTCTCGACGAAGGCGGCCATGCCTTCCTTCTGGTCCGCCGTTGCGAACAGCGCATGGAAAAGCCGCCGCTCGAAGGCGATCCCGTCACGCAGGCCTGTTTCGAGCGCACGGTCCACCGCCTCGCGGGCGGCCATCGCCGCCGCCTTTCCATAGGTGGCGATCGTCTCGGCCGCGGCGAGCGTCTCCTCCATCAGCCTGTCAGACGCGATCACCCGGGAAACGAGGCCCGCCCGTTCCGCCTCCACCGCGTCCATCATCCGGCCGGTGAGGATGAGATCCATCGCCTTCGCCTTGCCGACGAGCCTCGTCAGCCGCTGTGTTCCGCCCATGCCGGGGATCACGCCAAGCTTGATCTCCGGCTGGCCGAACACGGCCGTATCGGCGGCAAAAATCATATCGCACATCATGGCCAGCTCGCAGCCGCCGCCGAGCGCATAACCGGAGACCGCAGCAATTTTCGGCGTGCGCAGCGCAGCGAACCGTTCCCAGGCGGCAAAAAAGTCCTCGCTGTACATCTCGGCGAAGGACTTGTCGGCCATCTCCTTGATATCGGCACCCGCGGCAAAGGCCTTTTCCGAGCCGCGGATAACGAAACAGCCGACGCCGGGGTCGCGATCGAGCGCGGCAAGATCATCGGCGAGTGCAAGCATGATTTCGGAATTCAGCGCGTTGCGAGCCGCCGGCCGGTTCAGCGTTACGATGACGACGCGGCCCTGCCGTTCGACGATAACAGGTTGCTCCACCCCAGCCACTCCCTCGATGATCGATGCCATGTCCGCTACCTTGTCCCCGTCTCGTCCCGCAACATGTTGATGATGGCGGAAAAATCCTTGCCGCCGAACCCTTCGTCGGCAAATCTCTGATAGAGCGCCGCCGCCGTGGCGCCGAGTGGTGTCATCGCGCCGGCATCTGTTGCTGCTGCCTGCGAGAGCTTCAGATCCTTCAGCATCAGCGCCGCGGCAAAGCCAGGTTCGTAGTCACGATTGGCCGGCGAGCCGGGGACGGGCCCGGGCACCGGGCAATAGGTCGTCAGCGACCAGCATTGGCCCGAGGAGACAGAGGCGACGTCGAACAGCGCCTGGTGCGTGAGACCGAGCTGCTCGCCGAGCACGAAGGCCTCGCCCACGGCGATCATGCTGATGCCGAGGATCATGTTGTTGCAGATTTTCGCCGCCTGGCCGGCGGAGGCGCCACCGCAGTGGATGATCTTCTTGCCCATCGCCTCGAACACCGTTTTCGCGCCGGCAAAGACCGCCGCATCCCCGCCCACCATGAAGGTGAGCGTGCCGGCTGCAGCCCCGCCGGTGCCGCCGGAAACGGGTGCATCGAGCGCCGGGCAACCATGTGTCTCGGCGAGCGCGTGGGCCTTGCGGGCGCTGTCCATGTCGATGGTAGAGCAGTCGATGAGCAACGTGCCCGAGGGCACGATGGCAACCAGCTCCTGCCAGACGGAAAGCACATGCGCACCCGCCGGCAGCATGGTGATCACGATGCCTGCGCCGGAAACGGCCTCCGCAACCGAGGCGACGGTCGATATCCCATTTTCCCGGGCGAGCTCCAGCGAGGCGGCCGTCAGGTCGAAACCGCGCACATTGTGGCCGGCTTTCACGAGGTTTGCGGCCATCGGGCCGCCCATATGGCCAAGACCGATGAAGGCGATAGGGCTCATAGGCGTTCTCCTTTCCCTGCATCCACAACGAAGAGCGGCTTTGCCGACGGTTCGAAGAAGGCGGCGACATGCTCGGCAGTGACGTCATCCAATCGCGCCGGGCGCCACTGCGGATTGCGGTCCTTGTCAATGACGGCGGCCCGGACACCCTCATAGAAATCATGACTGCGCAGAACGGCCGCCGTGGCGGCGAACTCCCGTTCGAGGCAGGCTTCAAGCGACGGCGCCTGCCTCCCGAGACGGAGCAGGCGAAGTGTCACCTTCAGGCTGAGCGGTGATTTCGTCCGCAAAACGCCGAGCGTCTTTTCCGCAAAAGCCGATCCATCCTGCGCCAGCGCCTTCAGGATGTCCTCGATCGTATCGAAGGCAAAAAGCCGATCGATCAGGGGCTGCTGCGCCACCACGTCCGCCGGCGGCGGCGTTTGCGCGAAGGCGGCAATCGTTACCGGCACATCGGGCTGGCGGGAGAGCGCTTCGGCCAGCTCCGGCAGGCGGTCCGAGGGAACGTAGCTGTCGGCGAGGCCGAAGGCGATGGCGTCGGCGGCGGCCAGCGGCTCGCCGGTCAATCCGGCATAGGTGCCGAGCTCGTTCTTCCCACGTGTGAGAAACCACGACGCGCCGACATCCGGGAAGAAGCCGATGCCCGTCTCGGGCATGGCGAAGCGGGTGCGCTCGGTGACGATGCGGTGGCTGGCATAGACGGAAACACCGACCCCGCCGCCCATGACGATGCCGTCCATGAAGGCGACGAAGGGTTTTTGCAGCCGGTTCAGGCGGGCGTTCAGGCGATATTCCTCGCGCCAGAAATCGACGGGCTCCGGGGAACCGGCCTTGCCGCCCTCATAGATCATGCGGATGTCGCCGCCGGCGCACAGCCCGCGCTCGCCCTCGCCGGTGAGAAGCACGGCGGTGACCTCGGGATCGGCTTCGAAGGTGTCCAGCGCCCTGTCGATGTCGCGGATCATCGGGAGGGTCAGGCTGTTGAGCGCCTTCGGCCGATTGAGCCGGATGCGGCCGAGCGCGCCGGTGCGGTCGATCAGGGTTTGCGGCTCAGATGTGGAGGGCATGGCCGAGGGCTTTCAATGCGGCTTCCTGCAAGCCTTCGCTGCGCGTCGGGTGGGCGTGGATGGTGCCGGCGATGTCCTCCAGCCGCGCGCCCATTTCGAGCGCCAGCGAGAAGGCGCTGGAAAGCTCGGAAACGCCCGCGCCGACCGCCTGAAGGCCGAGCAGCAGGTTGGTGTCCGCCCGCGCCACGGCGCGCACGAAACCGTCCTCCGACTGGGTGGTCATGGCGCGGCCGTTGGCGTTGAACGGGAAGAGGCCGACGCGGATGTCGTAGCCCTGCGCGCGGGCCTCGTCGGGCGAAAGGCCGGCGGTGACGATTTCCGGATCGGTGAAGCAGACGGCGGGGATGGCGCGTTTGTCCCAGGCGCGCTTGCGGCCGGCGACGATCTCCGCGACCATCTCGCCCTGCGCCATGGCGCGATGCGCCAGCATCGGCTCGCCGGTGACGTCGCCGATCGCATAAACGCCGCGCATGGAGGTGCGGCAGCGCTCGTCGATGCGGATGAAGCGGCCGGCGCGGTCGAGATCGAGGTCTTCGAGGCCCCAGCCCTCCGTGCGCGGCTTGCGGCCGACGGTGACCAGAACCTTGTCCGCTGCAATCTGTTTTTCCGCGCCGGATGCGGTTTCGATCACCAGCGCCTCGCCGGAAAAACCTTTCGCCTTGACGCCGGTCAGCACGCTGACGCCGAGATCGGCGAGACGCTTTGCGACCGGCTTGACGAGTTCGGCGTCATATTGCGGCAGGATCTGCGGCATGGCCTCGACCACCGTCACCTCCGCGCCCAGCTTGGCGAAGGCCGTGCCGAGTTCGAGGCCGATATAGCCGCCGCCGACCACGGCGAGTTTTTGCGGCACGCTTTGCAGCGACAATACCTCGGTGGAGGTGAGGATCGCGCCGCCGAAGGGCAGCGCCGGCAACTCGACCGGCTCGGAGCCGGTGGCGATCACCACCGTCTCGGCGCGGATAAGCTGGGTGCCGGTCTCGGTCTCCACCTCGACGGTCTTGCCGTCGCGGAACCGCGCCTCGCCATGCACGATCTTCACCTTGGCCTTGCGCAAGAGGCCGAGCACGCCGCTGTTCAGCCGGCCGACGATGCCGTCCTTCCAGCGGACGGTCTGGGCGAGGTCCAGCTTCGGCGCTTCGACCGTGATACCGAGCGCGTTGGGGGCCGTCATATGGCGCACCTTGTCGAATTCCTCCGCCGCATGGATCAGCGCCTTGGAGGGGATGCAGCCGACATTGAGGCAGGTGCCGCCGGCCTTGGCCTTTTCGACGATGACCGTATCGAGGCCGAGCTGGCCGGCGCGGATGGCGCAGATATAGCCGCCGGGGCCTGCGCCGATGACAAGAAGCTTGCAGACGATCTCTTTCATGTCATCAGCCTTCGATGAAGATCAGGGCGGGGGTTTCGAGCAGGGCCTTGATGCGCTGGACGAACACCGCCGCATCCCAGCCGTCGACGATGCGGTGGTCGAAACTCGACGACAGGTTCATCATCTTGCGCGGAATGAACTGCACGCCGTCCCAGACCGGCCGGGTCAGGATCTTGTTGACGCCGACGATCGCCACTTCCGGGTGGTTGATGATCGGCGTCGTGACGATGCCGCCGAGCGCGCCGAGCGAGGTGATGGTGATGGTCGAGCCGGACAGTTCCTCCCGCGCGGCCGTGCCGTTGCGGGCGGCGTCGGCGAGGCGCGTCAATTCGGCGGCGCTGTCCCAGATCGTCCGCGCCTCGGCATGGCGCACGACGGGAACCGTCAGGCCGGCGGGCGTCTGCGTGGCGATGCCGATATGGACGGCGCTGTGGCGGGTGACGATGCCGGCGTCGTCGTCGAAGGTGGCGTTGACGCCCGGCTGTTCGCCCAGCGTCTTGACCAGCGCCCGCATCAGGAAGGGCAGGATGGTCAGTTTTTGCTGGTCGGGCTTGCGGCCGGCGTTCATCGTCGCGCGCAGGTCTTCGAGGTCGGTGACATCCACCTCCTCGACATAGGTGATGTGGGGGATGCGGGCGCTGGCAAGCCGCATCTTTTCCGCGATGCGGCGGCGCAGGCCGGTGACTTTTATTTCTTCCGTCGCAGTCTTGCGGGCAAGGCCGGCCGGCGCGGCGACGGGCTGTGCGCCGCGCGCAATAAACTGGTCGAGGTCGTCATGGGTGATGCGGCCGGCCGGGCCGGTGGCCGATACCTGCCGCAGATCGACGCCGGCCTCCTGTGCGCGCAGCCGCACGGCGGGCGAGGCGAGCGGTCTTGTCTCCGCCGTCGAGGTCTTCCCCTTCTCCCCGGCGGGGAGAAGGTGGCCCCCCCGGGTCTTGCCGGAGGCGAGCCCGAGGACAGGCTCCGGGCCGGATGAGGGGGGCGACTGGCTCGGTGCGGGGGAAGATACCCCCTCATCCGCCCTTCGGGCACCTTCTCCCCGCTGGGGAGAAGGGAGAGGCTGCCGCGCCTCTTCCGTTACGGTCTCAGCTTCGCCCTCGCCCGCAACTTCGATGCGCAGCAGCGGCGCTTTCACAGCCACCGTGTCGCCGATCTCTGCGCCGAGCCACAGCACGGTGCCATTGACCGGCGAGGGAATCTCCACCGTCGCCTTGTCGGTCATCACGGCGGCGAGCACCATGTCCTCGCGCACCGGATCGCCCGGCTTGACGTGCCATTCGACCAGTTCGGCCTCGGCCACGCCCTCGCCCACATCGGGCATCTTGATGACGAATTCGCCCATCCCTCAGCCCTCCATCACTTCTTTGAGCGCCCGGCCGACACGGGCCGGTCCCGGAAAATAGTCCCATTCCTGCGCATGCGGATAGGGCGTGTCCCAGCCCGTCACGCGCACCACCGGCGCTTCGAGGCTGTAAAAGCAGTGTTCCTGAATCAAGGAGACGACCTCCGCGCCAAAACCGGAGGTCAGCGTCGCCTCGTGCACGACGACGCAACGGCCGGTCTTCTTCACCGATTGCACGATGGTGTCGAGATCGAGCGGCAGCAGGCTGCGCAGGTCGATCACCTCGGCGTCGATCCCCGTCTCCTCGGCCGCGGCAAGCGCCACATGCACCATCGTGCCATAGGCGACGACGGTGACCGCGCCGCCCGTCCGGCGGATCTCCGCCTTGCCGATAGGGATGGTGTAGTGCCCCTCCGGCACCTCGCCGAGATCG
Organism: Shinella sp. JR1-6; assembly: GCF_004284735.1. Taxonomy (NCBI): domain Bacteria; kingdom Pseudomonadati; phylum Pseudomonadota; class Alphaproteobacteria; order Hyphomicrobiales; family Rhizobiaceae; genus Shinella; species Shinella sp. JR1-6. Next base: position 107,847 of record NZ_SHMI01000014.1, read on the forward strand.
TGCTTCGACCAAGGGGTGACCGGCTTTTCATGATGGCCGTCGAAGGGGCCGTTGTAGAGGCGCTTGGGTTCGAGAAACATCACCGGGTCCGGGTCCTCGATGGCGGCGATCAAGAGGCCCTTGGCGTCGTAGGGATTGGAGGGCACGACCACCTTCAGCCCGCAGACATGGGTGAAAAGCGCTTCCGGGCTCTGGCTGTGCGTCTGCCCGCCAAAGATGCCGCCGCCGGTCGGCATGCGCACCACGATGGGGCAGGTGAAATCGCCGTTGGAGCGATAGCGGATGCGCGCCGCCTCCTGGGTGATCTGGTCATAGGCCGGGTACATGTAGTCGGCGAACTGGATCTCGACGCAGGGCTTTAACCCATAGGCGGCCATGCCGATGGCCGTGCCGAGGATGCCGGATTCGTTGATCGGCGCGTCGAAGCAGCGCGTCTTGCCGTATTTCGCCTGCAAGCCCTGCGTCGCGCGAAAAACGCCGCCGAAATAGCCGACATCCTCGCCGAAGACGACCACGTCGTCGTCGCGTCCCATCGAGACGTCCATGGCGCTGCGCACGGCCTCGATCATCGTCATTCTTGCCATGTCAGTATCCTGCCTTCTGCCGCTGGCGGCGGATATGGACGGGCATGTCCGCATAGACGCCCTCGAAAATGTCGCGCACCGAGGGTTTTCCCCCGGCATGCAGCGTGCCGTGGCTTTCGGCCTGTTTCTGCGCCTGGATCACCTCGTCGAGGATTTCCGCCTCGGCCTGCGTGTGGCGCTCCTCCGACCAGGCGCCGCGCACGATGAGGTGCTTCTTCAGCCGGAGGACGGGATCGCCGAGCGGCCACGCCTCCGATTCGGTCTTCGGGCGGTAGGCGCTCGGATCATCCGAGGTGGAATGCGCGCCGACGCGGTAGGTGACGTATTCGATCAGCGTGGGCCCAAGATTGCGCCGCGCCCGCTCGGCCGCCCACTTCGCGACGGCGTAGACGGCGAGGTAATCGTTGCCGTCGACGCGCAGCGCCGGGATGCCAAAGCCGAGACCGCGGGCCGCAAACGTGCCGGAGCCGCCGCGGGCGATGCCCTGGAAGGTCGAGATGGCCCACTGGTTGTTGACGATGTTGAGGATGACCGGGGCCTTGTAGGTGGAGGCGAAGACGAGGGCGGAGTGGAAATCGGATTCGGCCGTCGAGCCGTCGCCGATCCACGCCGCCGCGATCTTGGTGTCCTTCTTGATCGCCGAGGCCATGGCCCAGCCGACGGCCTGCACATATTGCGTGGCGAGGTTGCCGGAGATGGTGAAGAAGCCGTGCGCCTTCGAGGAATACATGATCGGCAATTGCCGGCCGCGCAACGGGTCCGCCTCGTTCGAGTAGATCTGGTTCATCATCTCGACCATCGGATAGTCGTCGGCGATGAGCAGCCCTGCCTGCCGGTAGGTCGGGAAATTCATGTCGCCCTTCTGGAGCGCCTTGCGGAAGGCGGAAGCGACCGCCTCCTCGCCGAGATGCTGCATGTAGAAGGAGGTTTTCCCCTGCCGCTGCGCCATCACCATGCGGGCGTCGAAGGCGCGCAGCTTCATCATGTTGCGCAGGCCCGTCAGCAGCTCCTCGTCGGAGAGCAGCCCGGCCCAGGGGCCGACCGCCTCGCCCTCGCGATTGAGCACGCGGATGATGGAATAGGCGAGATCGCGGATATCTTCAGGCGCGACATCGACCGCCGGCCGGGGCACCGAGCCCGCCTTGGCGATCTTGACGCTGGAGAAATCCGGCTGGCCGCCCGGCCGGACCGCCGGCTCGGGGACGTGCAGGCTCAGATGCGGAACCTCGGTCATGCCCTGTCGTACCTCCCTTGTCGGCTGTCGCCGCTATAGATTGCGCGCGATGACGATGCGCTGGACGTCGCTCGTTCCCTCGTAGATCTGGCAGATGCGCACGTCGCGATAGATGCGCTCGACCGGGTAATCCGCCATGTAGCCGTAGCCGCCATGGATCTGGATCGCATCGGAGCAGACCTTTTCCGCCATTTCCGACGCGAACAGCTTTGCCATCGAGGCTTCGGTGAGGCAGGGCAGCCCCTCCTCCTTCAGCGCTGCGGCATGCAGCACCATCTGGCGCGCCACCTCGATCCGCGTCGCCATGTCGGCGAGCCGGAAGGCGACGGCCTGATGCTCGATGATCGGCGCACCGAAGGCCGTGCGCTCGCGGGCGTAATCGCGCGCCGCCTCGAAGGCGGCCCGCGCCATGCCGACGGACTGCGACGCGATGCCGATGCGCCCGCCTTCGAGGTTCGACAGCGCGATGCGATACCCCTCCCCCTCCCCGCCGAGCCGGTTTTCGGCGGGAATGCGCATGCCGCTGAAGGCGATCTGGCAGGTGTCGGAAGAATGCAGGCCGAGTTTCTCCTCCACGCGCACGACCTCGTAGCCGGGCGTATCGGTCGGCACCAGGAAGGCGGAAATACCCTTCTTGCCCGCTTCGGGATCGGTGACGGCGAAGACGATGATGAGGTTGCCGTTCTTGCCCGAGGTGATGAACTGTTTCGCACCGTCGATGACGTAGTGATCGCCGTCGCGGCGGGCGCGCGTCTTGAGGTTCGAGGCGTCGGAGCCGGCCTGCGGCTCGGTCAACGCAAAGCCGCCGATCCATTCGCCAGAGGCGAGCTTCGGCAGGAAGCGCTCTTTCTGCGCCTCCGTGCCGTATTTCAGGATCGGCACGCAGCCGACGGAACTGTGCACGCTCATGATGGTCGAGCAGGGGCCGTCGCCGGCAGCGATTTCCTCCAGCGCCACGGCATAGGCGACCACGCCCGTCTCCGAACCGCCATAGGCTTCCGGCACCAGCATGCCGAGGAAGCCGAGTTCGCCCATTTCCGCCAACGCCTCGCGCGGAAAACGGCTCTGCCTGTCGCGCTCCGCCGCGCCGGGGGCCAGCCGCTCGCGGGCAAAATCCCGCGCCATGTCGCGGATCTGGGCCTGCTGTTCCGTCAGGATCATGTCCGGTCTCCCCCAAACCGTTCAGCGCCGTTCGATGGCGACCGCCGTCGCCTCGCCGCCGCCGATGCAGAGCGTCGCCATGCCGCGCTTCAGGTCGTAGCGTTGCAGCGCGGCCAGCAGCGTGACGAGCACGCGCGCGCCGGAAGCGCCGATCGGATGGCCGAGCGCACACGCGCCGCCATGCACGTTCACCTTGTCGTGCGGCAAGTCGAGATCGCGCATCGCCGCCATGGCGACGACGGCGAAAGCCTCGTTGATCTCGAACAGGTCGACATCGGCAAAATTCCAGCCGGTGCGCTCGCCGAGCTTTTTGAGCGCGCCAATCGGCGCGGTCGCGAAAAGATTGGGCGCTTGCGCATGGGTGGCATGGCCGACGATGGTGGCGAGCGGCTGAAAACCCTCGCGCTCGGCCTGCGAACGCCGCATCAGCACCAGCGCCGCCGCGCCGTCGGAGATCGAGGAGGCGTTGGCCGCCGTCACCGTGCCGCCTTCGCGGAAGGCCGGTTTCAGCGTCGGGATTTTCTCCAGTTTCGCCTTGCCGGGCTGTTCGTCGCGGCTGACGACCGTTTCCGACCGCCCGGCCTTGACGGTGACCGGAACGATCTCGCCATCGAAAGCGCCGCTCTCGATGGCGTCGCGGGCGCGGCTGAGCGAGGTGACGGCATAGTCGTCCTGTGCGGGGCGGGTGAACTGGTAGGCTTCGGCGCAGTCCTCCGCAAAGGTGCCCATCAGGCGGCCCTTGTCGTAGGCGTCCTCCAGCCCGTCGAGGAACATATGGTCGATGACCCGGCCATGGCCGAGCCGGTAGCCGCCGCGCGCCCGGTCGAGCAGATAGGGCGCATTCGTCATGCTCTCCATGCCGCCGGCGACGGCGACCGAGGCACTGCCCGCCGCGATCAGATCGTGCGCCAGCATGACGGCCTTCATGCCCGAGCCGCACATCTTGTTGACGGTGGTCGCCCCAGCAGCAAAGGGCAGGCCCGCGCCGATGGCCGCCTGCCGGGCCGGCGCTTGCCCCTGACCGGCCGGCAGCACACAGCCGAACACCGTCTCCTCGACAGTCTCTGGGTTGACGCCGCTGCGCTCCAGCGCCGCGCGGATCGCGGACGCGCCGAGTTCCGGCGCGGTGGCGTCCCTGAGATCGCCCTGAAAACCGCCCATCGGCGTGCGGGCCGAACCGACGATGACGATGGGATCCTGCAACATCATATCGAAACCTCCCGAAACCAGGCTCAACGCGGGGCCATGCGCAACGCGCCGTCGAGGCGGATGACCTCGCCATTCAGCATGACGTTCTCACAGATGTGGCGCACCAGTGCCGCAAATTCCACCGGCTTGCCGAGGCGCGTCGGGAAGGGCACGCTGCGCCCCAGCGAATCCTGCACCTCCTGCGGCATGCCCGCCATCATCGGCGTCTCGAAAATGCCCGGCGCGATGGACACCACCCGAATGCCGGAGCGGGCAAGCTCCCGCGCAATCGGCAAGGTCATCGCCGCGACGCCACCCTTGGAGGCCGCGTAGGCCGCCTGGCCGACCTGCCCGTCGAAGGCGGCGACCGAGGCCGTGTTGACGATGACGCCGCGCTCGCCGTCCGCCCCCGGCTCCTGCCGGGCGATGGCGGCGGCGGCGAGCCGGATCATGTTGAAGGTGCCGATGAGATTGATGCCGACGGTGCGGGCAAAGCTGTCGAGCCGGTGCGGCCCGTCGCGGCCGATCACCTTTTCGCCGGGCGCGACGCCCGCGCAATTGATCAGCCCATGCAGATGGCCGAACCGTTCGAGCGCGAGGTCGACGGCGGCCTGGCCGTCCCTCTCCTGCGTCACGTCCGTCTGGATGAAGGCAGCACTGCCTCCAAGTTCGCCGACGATGGCCGAACCGGCCTCCGCATTGACATCGGCGATCACGACATTGGCGCCCTCGCCCGCCAGCATGCGGGCCACGGCAGCACCGAGGCCCGAACCGCCTCCGGTGACGACAAAGGTCTTTGCGCGGATCAACATGGCTGCTCTCCCTCAGCACAGTTCTTGTCCGTTGGGCCAGCGTGAAGTGTCGTGAACCGCGAATGGGTCGCACGCCCTCGACGGGCCTGCCCATCCGTCTTGCATCACTCTACGATGGCGCGGTATTGCATGCGATGACCAAAGCGTCTCGATTTTTCGGCCAGTTTTACCATATCCTGCAGGGCATGACGATGACGGAAACCGGACGGCGGATGATATCACCCTTCTTTGTGGAAGAGGCGATCGATTGTCTGAAACGACAGGGAAAAGCACCTGAAAAGGTGCTTGCCTCCGTCGGCCTACCCGCCCGGATCACAGCGCCGATCTCCGCGGAAAGCTACGGCGCCCTCTGGCTGGCAATCGCGGCCGAGATGGACGACGAGTTCTTCGGCATGGGCGGCCGGCCGATGCCCAGCGGCAGCTTCACCCTGCTCTGCCACTGCATCCTGCACGCCAAGACCCTTGACCAGGCGCTGCGGCGCGCGCTGCGTTTTCTGAACGCAATGCTGGAGGATCCGCAAGGCCATCTCGACATTTCCGACGGGCTTGCCCAGATCGTGCTCAAGGACGCCATCGGCCCGCGCACCGCCTTCGCCTACCGGACCTACTGGATCCTGCTGCATGGCATCACCTGCTGGCTCGTCGGTCGGCGCATTCCGCTGCGCATGGTCGACTTCCGCTGCGCCGAGCCGGAGCACGGCGCCGACTACCGGCTGTTCTTCGGCGCTCCCGCGCGTTTTTCGCAGCCGGTCAGCCGTCTCGCCTTCGATGCCTCCGTGCTGAAACTGCCGATTGCCCGTAGCGAGCAGGCATTGAAACAGTTCCTGCGCAACGCGCCCGCCAACATCCTTGTCCGTTATCGCTACGATGCCGGCCTTGCGGCGAGCGTACGCAAGCGCCTGCGGCAGGTGCCACCCACCGCCTGGAGCGCCTTCGACGATCTCGCCGCGCAATTGCGCATGTCCCCCTCGACCCTCCGGCATCGCCTTCATGCGGAAGGCCAGAACTACGCGACGATCCGCGATGAAATCCGCCGGGACCTCGCCATCGAGATGCTGCAGACGACGGCGCTCGGCGTCGGGGAGATCGCCACCCGGCTCGGCTTCTCCGAACCCAGCGCCTTCCACCGCGCCTTCCGCAAGTGGACGGCGACGAGCCCGGCCGGTTTTCGCCGGGAGACGCTGGCATAGGCGCTGTCCGGCCGGGTATGCGTGCGAGAGGCACAGGGCGATTCCATCACGAAGCGCAGCCCGGCCTCGTCCTTTAGCTTGCGCCTTCCTGCCCTGTGCCGAGATGCAGACCAACAATGGCGATCACAATAATCGCCACATAGGCAATGCGCTGGGCGCCCAGCGGTTCGCCGAACACGACGGCACCGACGAGAACCGAGCCGACCGCTCCGATGCCCGTCCAGACCGCATAGGCCATACCGAGGGGCAGGACGGACAGAGCTCTGGCGAGCGAAAACACGAAAGCCGCCAGAAGGAGGATGGAAAGAAAGCCCCAGCCCCAATGGGTCATGCCGTTCGATTTCTTGGTCGCCAGCGCCCAGAGCACGTCCAGCACGCCGGACAGAACCAGCAAGGTCCACCCCGCCGCGGCACTCATGCATCCGCCCCCGCGAAGCGCTCTGCAAGGGCCGCCAGCTGCGCCTGCGCCTTTCCTGCCGCGGCGAGCACGCCCTCCGGCTTGCCAGCCGTCGGGCCGACGGGAACGATGTCCGCGTCACGCAGACCGATGAACGCCAGCGCCTGCCGCAGATAGGGCGTCGCAAGATCGGGCCGGCCCCAGGACGGGCCCTCGAAGAAATCGCCGGAGCTTGCGAGAATCGCGACAACGGGGCGCGGCCGCAGAAGCGGCGTGTAGCCGGTTTGCGGATCAAAGCGGAAGCTGAGGCCCGGCTGGGTCACGAGGTCGATATAGTGCTTGAGCCGGTAGGGGATTGAGAGGTTCCACATCGGCGTGGAAATGAGGACCGCATCCGCTGCATCGAGCCTTTGCACCAGATCCTCGATCGCCGCCCAGCTCTCGGCCTCCTGCGGCGTGAACGGGCGGCCCGCTAGACGCGCATACTTCGCGGCAAGCAGAGGCCCGTCGAAGGCCGGCAGGTCGGCCTGCCAGACGTCGATCTCTCGGACCTGAAGGCCCGGGCGATGCGTTTCAAGCACCTTTATGAAACCCGCCGCCGCCTTGCCGGAATGGGAGAGGTCCGCACGGGGTGACGCCTTGATATGCAGCAGTTCGGTCATGTCGATCTCCTTTGCTGGATCGACATATAAATTTGCGTCTGCGCGAATTCTTCTGCATGAATTGCGAAACCAGTTCGCATTGGTGCGAAAATGCTCTCGACCGACGACCTTCTTCTGATCGCGGCCCTCGCACGCAGCGGAAAGCCCGCCGCGGCGTCCACCAGTCTCAATGTGCATCTTGCAACGGTCTATCGCCGGCTGAAGGAACTGGAGCAGGAGGCCGGCGCACCGCTGTTCCAGCGCCTCGGCGGGCAATATATCCCGACCCCGCTCGGCAGCGAGCTGGTCCGCGCCGCGACGGCCGTCGCGGCAAGCCTTGCCGAGGCCCGACGGCAGCTTGCGGGCGGCGAACAGCGTCCTGAGGGCCGCATCACCCTCACGACGCCCGATTCCCTGGTGCCTCTGGTCACCGCGCTGCTCCCGCTGGTCCGCCGGAAACATGCCGGCATCCGCTTCGACCTTGTGGTCTCCAACGCCTTTGCCGACATGGCGCGCTACGAGGCGGAAGTCGCAATCCGCCCCACACGGTCCCCGCCGGAGACATTGGTCGGCCAGCGGGCGGGCGCGTTCCGCTACGCAATCTACGCGAAAACCGGCAGCGCGACGGATCTGCCGTGGATCGCACTCGACGACAGTCTTTCGGCCATTCCCGCCGCCCGCTGGCTGGCCGTCCATGTAGCGGAAGAGGAGACCGTACTGCGGGTGAACAGCATGTGGGCCGCCGCCCAGGCCGCGGCAGCCGGCCTCGGGCAGGCACTGCTGCCGGACTATCTGCACCGGTCGTTCGATCTTGAACGACGGGGCAGCTTCATCGACACATTGGAATCGGAAGTCTGGCTCCTCGTCCATCCGGACCTGCGCCGCACACCACGAATCCAGGCCTTCATGGATCTGGCCGCCGGAAAACTCCGGGCGCAGTTGAAGGCAGGGTAAGAGCGTCAGCCGCGGCTCGATGGCGACATGCGCTACGTCCGGCCGCTCATCGTGCGGATCGAGGATGGAGTGGCCGGAGCGCACGCCGATGCGCCTCGGCCTTCGGGATCGCCTCGGGCAAGGGCCAGTCGATGAAGATCATACTCAGCTAGGAAAGAGCCATGAGCACGCAACTCTTCGACCTCACGGGCAAACGCGCCCTCGTCGCCGATCCCGCCTTTTCCGCCTGGATGGAAAAGCGCACGCCGGCGGGCCGCTGGGGCAAGGTGGAGGAGCTTGTCGGCGCTTGCATCTTCCTTGCCTCCGATGCTTCCTCCTTCGTGAACGGACACACGCTCTATGTCGACGGCGGCATCACGGCCTCACTGTGAGGAAAACAGGCGCACCGTCCTGATGAGCGTTGCCGGCTGCGGCACGCCCGCCGTCCGCGCGGCACATCGCCCCGTTACCTTCGTGCACTTTTCCGGCAGCTAGGAGCTGACTACCGCCGTCATGATCGGGCGGGCGGGGCATTTCATGCCGCTGCCGCCAGCGACTACGTGATCCCCAGCCTCAACTCCCCAGCCATTGTACGCTGCGCCATCTTCCGCGATGCCGACACGGGCCCTTCTCGTTGCTCGGTTCCCCGGTCTTCCCTTCGTTGAGTACGATCCCCCTCAGGCCCTGCCAAAGACGGCTTTCAACTCCGCGACATTCTCCGGCGACAGCATGCGCCGGGGGGCACCGCGCAGGAGAACCAGGAGCTTGGCGGTTTCCTCCAGCTCCTCTGCGGCATAGACGGCGGAGGCGATGTCCGTTCCGGTGACAACCGGCCCATGATTGGCGAGCAGCACGGCAGCATAGCGCCCGCCGAGATCGCAGATCATCTCACCCATCTGCGCGTCACCCGGCTTCACATAGGGCAGCAGCTTCACCGCGCCGACGCGCATGACGACATGGGGGGTGAGCGACGGGATACAGTCGTCGGGGTCCGTATCGGCAAGACAGGACAGCGCGGTGGCGAAGGTCGAATGGAGATGCACCACCGCGCCCGTCCCTTCCCGCGTCTCGTAGAACGCCCTGTGCAGGAACACTTCCTTCGACGGCTTGTCACCGGAAACGTGGTTGCCGCATAGTCGGCCGGATATCCGGCAGGAAGCTCCTCGGCGAATGCACCGAAGGTGGTCATGAGCGCAGTGCCGAACACAAGGGCAGCCGCGCGGGCGGATAGGATCCTGTTCATCATCTCATCTCCCATAGATTGAACCCGCGTCGCGAAAACAGCCGCGGACAATGCGCGAGGGCCACTCCCTGCCCTCGCATCTCCCCATTTGAGTTTTGGCTTTTAGAAAATCAAAACACAAACAGTACCATCAGGCGCGCTTACGCTCGCCGCCACCGTTCCGAACCGCACCCGCCACGCGAGAGCCGAAAACGTCTGTGTTGGTGGCGCCACCGAGATCGCGCGTGCGCGAACCCGGATCAGCCAGGATCTCGTCGACGGCGCGCTCGATTTCCGCACCCGCCGCCTCGAACTGCGGCAGGTCGCGTTGCTCGCCGAGCCAGCTCAGCATCATCGCTGCCGACAGGATGAGCGAGGTGGGGTTGGCGATATTCCTGCCCTGGATGTCCGGCGCCGAACCGTGCTGGGCCTGAGCGCAGACGAGGCCGGTCTCGGCATTGGCATTGATCGAGCCGGCAAGGCCAAGGCTGCCGGAAAGCTCGCTTGCAAGGTCCGAGAGGATGTCCGAATAGAAGTTGGTCGCCACGATCACGTCGAAGCGCGAGGGATCGCGCACCAGATGGGCCGCCATCGCATCGATGATGACGTCGTTGAGCGTGACCTCCGGAAACTCGGCGGCAACCTTGTGGACCTGCTGCAGAAAGAGGCCATCGGTCAGGATGAAGTTGTTCGCCTTGTGGACCGCAGTCACCTTCCTGCCCCGCTTCATGGCGAGCAGGAACGCCTGGCGCGCAATGCGTTCGCAGGCCGAAGCCGTGATCTTGCGGACCGACAGCGCCACGTCCGGTGTTGGCATGAACTCGCCCGTGCCGGCGAACATGTTGCGGTCGGGGTAAAACCCTTCCGTCGCCTCGCGCATGATGACGAGATCCATCGTCTTGGCGTTGTTGAGGAAGGGACGCGAGCGGGCCGGGCGCACATTCGCATAGAGGTCGAGCTTGACGCGGAAACCGGCAGAGACGTTCGCACCCCCCTTGTCGCGGGGCGGGTAGTCCATGTGCGACTGCGGGCCGAGGACGATGCCGTCGAAGGTACGCGCCCGTTCGATCGTCTCGTCCCGCAGCGTCGTGCCGAACTTTTCCAGGCTGGTGAAGCCGGTGTCTTCGAAGTGGTATTCGAGGCCGAGACCGAAGGCCGCATCCGCAGCCTTCAGGACCTCCATGGTTGCCGCGGTGATCTCGGGGCCAATCCCGTCACACGGCGTCACGAACAGTTTCATCAGATCCATCTCCCATAAGGCGACGAGCGATAGCGCCGCGCAATGTCACGGGAGAAGTATTGGCTTTTTTAATTCATAAATGCAATCTCTATTTTTCGGGACCTTCTTTTTCATGCGCCTGGTGCGACCAGGACCAGGCAACGGGCGACTTCTTGGAGAGCGCACCGCCGAGATGCCGGCGCATCGTGTAGGACGCCTCGACGATCTCGCCGCGCTCGAGAAGATCGAGAATTTCGAGGTGTTCCTGGCATTGCCGCACAGTGCGGCTGCGGTCGACGCGCGAGCGGTATTCGAGCAGACGGCGCATGCGGTTCACGCGCACGAGCGAGAGATGGAAGAACGGGTTGTTCGACATCTTGATCAGCTCCTCATGGAAGGACGCACCATTGTGCAGCAGCCGCTCGGCCGGTAGGCGCTCGATGTCGGTGTCCAGCATCCGCTGCTGGATCCGCCGCTGCTCCTCGATGATCTTCCGGTCGAGGCGGAACTCCGGTTCCAGCATGGCGGCCGGCTCGATCAGCATGCGGAACCGATAGATCTGCTCGAACGCCTCCGGCGTCTTCGCCACCGGCAGGAAGCGCCAACCGTATCCCTGCTTGCGCTCCGCCCAGCCCTCGCGGGTAGCACGCATCAGGACATCGTTGAGCTGCGATTTGGTCAGTTCATAGCGCTCGCGCAACATCTGCTCGGTCACCTCGGCGGGGATGCGGTCCGTCAGCCAGTCCTCTGCCAGCCGCTGGTAGTCATTCGCGATCTCGAATGGCTCGGCATCGTCGCGCACCCGCTCGACGATGCCTCCGGCCGTCTCCCGCACGAAGAAGCCACGGTTTTCCTTCTGCTCCAGCAATCCCTGACTTGCCAGCATGTCCATCGCCTCACGCACAGGCGAACGGGAGACGCCGAAGCGGTCCGCCAGCTGCTGGGTCTTCACATGGTCGCCCACCGTCAACTCCCCGGAGGTGACGAGAAGGGTGATTTCGTTGGCGATGGTCTGGGCCAGCTGGCTGGAGCGCATGTCTTCGGTGTCCCTGGTCTTCCGGAGGGGCGTGTCGGGCAGAGGTTATTCCACGGGTGGGGCAAAAGAAACAATAGCCCAGATTTTTTGCATATCCTGCGGGATAAAAGCCAATGAGAGGCCAGATTCCGATTGACACATCCATATAATTGGCTTTTTAAGTTCTAAAAATCACTTTCTTGGAGCTTTCGGCGATGCGGCAGATCGAAACGGCGCAGGGAACCGCCCGGCTCGTCCCGTTGAACGAGGTCTTCGAAGGTCGGCTCGAACGCCTGCCCGTCGTCCTGCGCATCCTGCTCGAGAACGTGGCGCGGCGCGACCCTGGCCGGCTGGCGGCCTTCGTTGCTGCGCTCGACCGCTGGATCGATGACGGCACGAGCGGGGGGGAGGTCGATTTCCATCCGTCCCGCGTGCTGATGCACGATACGACCTGCGTGCCTGCACTGGTGGATATCGCCGCCATGCGCGACGCCATCGCCGAGGCTGGCGGCGACCCTTCGTCCCTGACCCCCGCGCTGCCCGTCGACGTTTCGGTCGACCACAGCGTGGCCGTCGACTGGTATGGTCGCCCGGGCGCGCGCGAACACAACATGCGCCGCGAGATGGACCGCAACAGCGAGCGCTACCGTCTGATGAAGTGGGCGACCACCGCGCTGCCCGGCGTCCGGGTCCATCCGCCCGGCACCGGAATCATGCACACGCTGAATCTCGAACAGCTCGCCACGGTCATCCGGATCGAGGGGCGCGACGGTGAGCGTTGGGTTGCGCCCGACACGCTCATCGGCACGGACAGCCACACGCCGATGATCAACGGCATCGGTGTTCTGGCCTGGGGTGTCGGCGGGCTCGAGGCTGAGAGCGTGCTTTTCGGCATGCCGGTGACGCTGCGCATTCCCGACGTGGTCGGTGTCCACCTCACCGGACGACTGAGGCCCGGCGTGCTGTCGACGGACCTCGCGCTCGAGGTCACCCACCTGCTGCGCCGGCACGGCATCGTCGGCGAGTTCGTCGAATTCTTCGGCGCGGGCGTCTCCACGCTGACCGGCGGCGACCGGGCGGTCGTCGCCAACATGGCACCGGAATACGGCGCCTCGACCGGCTTCTTTCCGATCGATACACAAACGATCGCCTATCTTCGTGAAACGGGGCGCTCGGCCGATCATTGCGCGCTGGTGGAGACGGCGGCAAGGGCGCTCGGCCTCTGGTTCGATCCCGCCGCGGAACCGCGCTACACCCGCGTGATCGAGCTCGATCTTGCAAACGTTGCGCCGCTTCTCGCCGGCCCGTGCCGGCCGCAGGACAAGCTGCCACTTGACGAGGCGGCACGGGCACTGGAGGCGGCGAGCGGCCAACCGTTCCGGCAGGGAACACAGGGTATACCGGATGGCGCGATCGCCATCGCCGCCATTACGAGCTGTACGAACACCTCCGACCGTCGGCTGCTTGCCGCCGCAGGCCTTGTCGCACGCAAGGCCCGCTGCCTCGGCCTTCGCCCGCCCACCTGGGTCAAGACCTCCCTTGCGCCCGGCTCACCCTCCGCCGAGCAGTTTCTCTCGGCCAGCGGACTGCTTGCCGATCTGGAGGCGCTGGGCTTCGGCATCGTCGGCCATGGCTGTACGACCTGCATCGGCAATTCCGGGCCGCTGCAGCCGGACATGGCAGAGGCGATTGCCGGTGGAACGGTGGCAACGGCGCTGCTTTCAGGCAACCGCAACTTTCCGGGGCGCGTGCATCCGGCCCTGCAGTTCGGCTTTCTTGCGTCTCCGCCACTCGTCGTCGCCCTGTCGCTTGTCGGCAGGATCGTGCCCGATCCCATGAATGTCGAGATCGCCCGCGGGGCCGGCGGCACCCCGATCCGCCTTGGCGAACTGCTCGCGTCAGACGCGGAAATCGATGCTGTGGTACGACAGTTTTCCGAGCCGCAGGCCTTCAGGGAAGCCTTTGCGCAGGCCGGGCAATACGAACCCTGGCAAAAGCTCGATGCGCCGCGATCCGTGCGCTTTCCGTGGTCCGAGACCTCCACCTATCTCCGCCGGCCGCCCTTTGCCGCCGCGGGACAGGAAAACCGGCTGGGCGCCTATACGGCCCATCCCCTGCTCGTCCTCGGCGACGACATGACGACCGACCACATCTCACCGGCCGGCCAGATCGCGGCCGGCAGTCTTGCCGGGCAACACCTCATCGAACGCGGAGATCCCCCGGCCGACCTCAACGTCTACGCCGCCCGGCGCGGCAACTGGCAGGCCATGGTGCGCGGCCTTTTCGACAACCGGACTGCCGCGAACGTCCTGATCGGCGGCCGGCCGGCCTCGCGGACCATCCATGCGCCGACGCTGGAGGAAGGCCCGCTCTGGAACGTCGCCGAACGATACCGGGCGGAGGGCCGTTCTGTCGTCCTCGTCGCCGGCGAGCGCTACGGCACCGGCTCGTCACGCGACTGGGCCGCCAAGGGCGTGGCGCTGCTCGGCGTGCGCGCGGTGCTCGCCCGCAGCTTCGAGCGCATCCACCGCACCAATCTCGTCGGCATGGGCGTGCTTCCCATCGTGATCGACCGCGCGACGCTCTTTTCCCCGGGGCCAACGGACCGTATCGAGATCGACGCCACGCAGGTGGTACCGCGTGGCCCGATCAGCGTGACCCTGCTGCGGCCCGACGGCACCCGCCAGCAATTGCAGGCCCGCGCCGCAGTGGAAACGGACCGGGAGGCCGCCATCCTGGTTTCCGGCGGCATGATCCCGGCGATCCTCTCCGCGAGGCTTCGCCGACAGGCCTGAAGCATTCGTCGCGGGAATGCGGCAACACCCCCAGGACGATAGTGGCCTATTTCGACGGGTCCTCGTTTCCTCTCCCGCCGCGCCCGCCTGCAAGGGCAAGCATGTCGGAGAACAGGGCCGTCCATTGGGTCTCTGTGATATCGATGAGGCCGAAGGCCTTCAGCAGGAAGGCGCCCTCACCGGCGAGGAAGGCGAGCGCCGCCTGCCTGTCCTCCGCCTTGTCCATATCCAGCCCCGCCAGGCGATGCGTGTACCAGACCCGGCTCGACGCCACCTGCTCCGGGCTTTGCAAGAGGGCCGTCATCATTACAGCGGAACGAGAGTACTCCGCCTCGTCGCTGTCGCGGGTCGCGAGCAGATGTCCGCGGATGACGGACTGCGGCGAGCGGTCATCGCCCGCATGCGCCATCACCTCCCCCTCGAACGTGCTGCCCCAGCGCTCGATCATCGAGCGGATCAAATTCTCCTTCGTGCCGAAGCAATATTGCACGCCGCCCTTCGTGATGCCCGCGGCGCGCGCGACGGCATCGAAGGTCAGGCCCGCCGCACCGTCCAAGGCCACGATCGCCTCCGCGGCGTCCAGAACACGGTCGCGATCTATACTGCGCGGTCGTCCTGCCATTTCACCTCTTCCATTTCAATACGAACGTATTTATATAGCGCCCCACGCGCATGCAACCTCTAAACACCATGCCCAAGGATCATACCCATGTCTCGTGGTAAACGCTGGCTCGTTCTCGCCGTCGTCTCCAGTGCCCTCTTCCTGATCGTCATCGACATGACGGTGCTCTACACGGCCCTGCCCAAACTGACGCACGCACTGTCAGCGACAGCCGCGGAAAAGCTCTGGATCGTCAACGCCTATCCACTTGTTGTCGCCGGCCTGCTGCCCGGTCTCGGTACGCTGGGCGATCGGCTGGGCCACAAGCAGATGTTCATGGCCGGCCTCGTCGTGTTCGGTCTCGCCTCGCTCGGCGCGGCCTTCGCCCCCTCCTCCGCCCTCCTGATTGCCGCACGCGTCGTCCTGGCCGCCGGGGCCGCGATGATGATGCCCGCCACGCTGTCGCTCATCCGCCTCACCTTCACCGACGAGAAGGAGCGCGCCTTCGCCATCGGCATCTGGGCTGCGGTCGCCTCGGGCGGGGCAGCGCTCGGCCCCGTCGTCGGCGGGCTGCTACTCGAATATTTCTGGTGGGGTTCCGTCTTCCTGATCAACGTTCCGGTCGTGCTCGTCGCGCTCGCGGCAAGCGCCGTCCTGCTCGCCCGCCGCGCGGGAGACCGCACCCGGCCCTGGGATCTCCTCGGCTCCGTGCAGGTGATGTTCGGCCTCGTCGGCCTCACCTATGCCGTCAAGGAAGCGGGCAAACGCGATCCTTCCTGGGAAAGCGCAGCCATCGCGCTCGCCATCGGCCTTGCGGCGATGACGGTATTCATCCGCCGCCAGCGCCGCAGCGCGGCACCGCTGATCGATTTCGCGCTCTTCGCCAATCCGCGTTTTACCGCGGGCGTCGTCACCGCACTCATCGCCTCCGCCGCCCTCATCGGCGTGGAGCTGGTCTTCAGCCAGCGGCTTCAGCTCGTGCTCGGCTATTCCCCGCTTGAGGCCGGCCTGCTCATACTGCCGATCCCCGCAGCCGCCTTCTTCGCCGGGCCGCTTACCGGGCTCGCCCTGCCGCGCCTCGGTGGTGAACGGATACTCTGGGCCGCACTGCTGCTGTCCGGGCTTGCGCTTGCCGCCTTCCTCGCCACGCACCAGGGACCGACGGGTTACTGGATCGCGGCCCTCGCCGCGATGGGCTTCGGTGTCGGCGCCTCCATGACGGCGGCATCGGCCGTGATCATGCTCTCGGCACCGGAGGAGCAGGCCGGCATGGCCGCCTCCGTGGAGGAAGTTTCGTTCGAACTGGGCGGCGCGCTCGGCATTGCACTGCTCGGAAGCCTGATGTCCGCCCTCTACTCGAAGGCGATGGTGGTGCCGCAGGGCATAGCGCTTGCCGACGAGGCCCGCGACAGCCTCGACGAGGCGCTGGTTCTTGCCGACGGCCTCAAACCGGACCAGGCACAACAGGTCATCACCCTTGCCCAGTCCGCCTTCGACTATGCCTTTGTCGGCGTTGTCGGCGTCGCCGTGGCGATGCTGATTGCAGTCGCTTTCACGCTCTACTCGAAACTGAGCCCGCGCTGATC
The DNA here is from genome assembly GCF_004284735.1 of Shinella sp. JR1-6. Lineage (NCBI taxonomy): Bacteria > Pseudomonadati > Pseudomonadota > Alphaproteobacteria > Hyphomicrobiales > Rhizobiaceae > Shinella > Shinella sp. JR1-6. Next base: position 124,425 of record NZ_SHMI01000014.1, read on the forward strand.
ATCGCACGAGTGCCGCGCTACGCGCGGCCTCACTCCACCCAGGCACCGTTGCGCGCGACGATACGGCCGCGCTTGACCACCAGGCTGCGCTTCGGCCGGTCGACGAGGATCTGCGCCCGGTTTTCGCCCTCGATCAGCACAAGGCTGCCCTCGCGACCGACATCGAGGCCGTAGCCTTCAAGATCGAGCAGGGCGGCGCCGCGCGCCGTGCCCATGTCGAGCGCAGCGACCAGCTCGTCATCGGTGCGGCAATAGGAGCGGTAGGACAGCAGCCAGCAGCGCTCCAGCATGTCGCCGTTGCCGTGCGGGTTCCAGGTGTCACGCAGGGAATCCGAGGCGACGGCGCATCTGACGCCGCGTCGAGCCAGCTCGAACATCGGCGGAAAATCGATCTCGCCCGGAACGGCAGAGATGATGCCGATATCGTTTTCCGCAAGGACGTCGATCATCCTGTCCACCGCATCGGCCGCCCCGTCGCCAAGACAGAAGGCATGGCTGACAACGACGCGGCCCTGCATGCCGTTCGCCCTGGTACGCTCGGCGATCATCTTCAAGGTGGCCAGGCCGAGTTCGCTCGCCTCGTGCAGGTGGATGTCGATCTTCGCCCCCTTGCGGCTGGCGATGTCGAAGACCGTGTCGAGATGCCCTTTGGGATCACCGTCGATATCGGTCGGATCGATGCCGCCGATGATGGATGCCCCCTCGTCGAGCGCCGCTTCCATCAGATCCGCCGTGCCGGGATCGATCATCATGCCGAGCTGCGGAAACGCGACGAGTTCGAGACCCACGGCGTGGCGCGTCCTTTCATGGGCGCGCAGCACCGCATGCAGGTTGTCGAGCTTGTAGCCGCTGGAAATGTCGACATGGCTGCGGATATGGGTCGAGCCCATGGCAACGCACTGCCGCATGAGGTTGCCGGCGCGCTCCTCCGTGCTCCAGGGCAGGTTCTGGCGGATCTCGACCTCGTTGTCGATCATCGCACGCAGCGAGGGCGGCACATTGATGCTGTGCCACGGCAGGCCCCAGAGGATCTTGTCGAGATGCACGTGCGGCTCGACGAAGGGAGCGATGGCGACGGCATTGCCGCCATCATGCGCGGGAACGCCCGGCTCGCGCGGCAGGTTCGCGCCGATGGCGACGATCCTGCCGCCCTTGATCAGGATGTCGGCAGTCTCACCGCCATCGGGCCGGACATTGGTTACAAGCAGGTCGGTCATTTCGGAGAACCCTGAAATCAGCACGGATGCGGGTGGAGAACGTCATTCTTTTCCCGCTTTGCCAATCTCCGCTCTCCACCGTCCACTTGGCAACCGTTGAGGATGCAAGCCTCAATCGACCTGGGCGACGAGGCCCGCGGACTTGATACCGGCAACCGCGCAGATCTCGTCATTGTCGGAGGTATCTCCGGTGATACCGACCGCACCAAGCAGCGCCCCGACGGCATCGCGGATCAGCACGCCGCCGGGAACGGCGACGATCTTGCCACCCGAGACGGCGGTCAGGCCTTCAATGAAGTGCGGGCGCTCCTTCGCGTTCTTGTCCAGCCAGCGTGAGCCCATGCCCACGGCGAGCGAACCATAGGCTTTGCCGAAAGCGATCTCATAGCGCAGCATGGAGGCACCGTCCTGCTTCTGGAAGGCCTTCAGGTGCCCTCCGGCATCGAGCACCGCCACGGTGAGCGGCTTGAGGCCGGCCTGAGCGCCCGCCTCCAGGGCGGCGGCGATGATGCTGTTGGCGACGGCAAGGGTAAGTTCAGCCATGTCTGTCCTCGTAGGGTCCTGTTTTCCGAAAGGTCCCGGCGAAGGATCGCCGGAACCCGAACTGTCGAAAGCTTCGCCGCCCTTCTATCAGGCGGCGATGGCGCGGTCTGCTGCCATTTCGCCGGCAATCGTATCCGTCACCATCTGCGCAGTCGCTGCCGAAAGTGTCCAGCCGAGATGGCCATGGCCGGTGTTGTAGAACACACCCGGCTGACGCCCCTTACCGACCCGCGGCATCATGTTGGGCATCATCGGGCGGAGGCCCGCCCAGGGCACGACACGATTGGTATCGGCCTCGGGAAACAGCATGCGCGTCCAGTCGACGAGCGGCTTGACGCGATCGTGGCGGATGTCGCGGTTCATGCCGTTGAATTCGGCCGTGCCGGCAACGCGGAAACGGTCGGGGCCAAGACGGCTGGTCACGATCTTCGCCCGGTCGTCGAGCAGGCTCACCCAGGGGGCTGCCGCCTGGCTGCGCTCGTCATCGAGATGCACGGTGATCGAGTAGCCCTTGACGGGATAGATATTGACCCGGTCGCCGAGCATGGCGGCAATCTGGCGGCTGGCCGTGCCGGCGCAGACCACGACGCCATCCGTCTCGACCTGGCGCTCCGCGCCCTCACCCGTCGCATAGCTGATGCGGAATGCACCGTTTCTGCCGATCGCCGTAACGCGGGCATCGAAAAGGAACCGGGCGCCCCGGCGCTGGCAGGCCTTCGCAAGGCCCGAGGTGAACTTGTGGATGTCGCCGGTCGAATCCGACGGCGTGTAGAAGCCGCCGTGGAAGGCCCCGTGCAGGGTCGGCTCGATCGACTTGACCTCTTCGGCCGTCACCGCCCGGCGGTCGAGTCCGCCCTCGGTCAGCATGGCGTTGACCTTCGCGGCGTGGTCGAAGCTCGCCTTGTCCCAGTAGATGTGCAGGATACCGCGGCGCACATGGTCGAAATCGATGTTTTCGCGCTCGGCGATGGAGAAGAGGTGCTGCCGGGCGGCGATCGCCAGACGGGTCGTTTCCACCGTGTTGTCGCGATAGCGCATGATGTTCGAGACGAACTCGGCAAGCCAGGAATATTTGTGCCAGGTCGGCCGCGGGTTCATCAGCAGCGGCGCGTCGTTCCGCATCATCCATTTGACACCCTTGAACAGGGTGGACCAATGGTTCCAGACCTCGGCATTGCTGGCGGAAAGTTGACCGCCATTGGCAAAGGAGGTTTCCATGGCAGCGTAGCGCTGGCTTTCGAGCACGGTAACGTCGAAGCCACGTTCCAGAAGAGCATAGGCAGTGGTGACGCCGGTAATACCGGCGCCGATAACGGCGATATGGGGCATATAGGTCTCTCGCTCCGTATGACATCAGGGTACGGGCCGGAGCCCGCGTTTTCCCCAATCTGTCACGGTACCTGAGAGTTTACCCGCACGGCACGACCGCGGCGGCTTTCCCCTTCGGTGGACGCTCACAGCGTCTCTCTCCAGATCGTTCAACTGCACGGTCACTTGTGCCTGAGAGTTTCCTGGGGGGTTGCTCCGTCGGCGCCGGCCTTGCAGCCGGTCTCTCCCATGCAGTCTTGTCGAACGCGCGCAGGCTACCGCAATCTTGAGGAGAATCAAGAGGGGCGATGACGATGTCCCGAAACTTCCGCCCCGGCACCGGCAGGCAGCGCGAGGAAACGCAGGGCCGAGACGAGCCCGATGGCGGCGATGCACAGGAAGGCGGCACGGATATCCACCAGCATGCCACCGCCAGCGGCCTCGGGGAAAAGGGCGGCCGAAAGGCGGATGACGGCGGCGGCAACGGCGACGCCGAGAAGCTGCGCGAGCTGCTGCAGCATGGCGGAGATGGTGGTCGCCGCGCTGCGCTGGGCGGGTGTGACATCGGCAAAGGCGATCGTCGTCAGCGCGGTGAACTGCATTGAGCGGGACAGTCCGCAGGTGATCAGCAGCCCGAAGAGCAGCAGCCTCGGCGTGTTACCGTCGACGAAGGCGAAGGCGCCGATCGTCAGCGCAGCGACAAGGCCGTTGACGATGAGCAGCGTGCGGAAGCCGAAAAGGCGCAGCGCCGGCGTCGTCACGCTCTTCATCAGGAGGTTGCCAAGGAAATAGACGAGCACGAGCGAGCCGGTCTCGACGGCGTCCATACCGAGGCCGACCTGGAACAGGAGCGGCAGCAGGAAGGGCGTGGCATTGACCGCAAGCCGTCCGGCAGTACCGGCCGAGAGCGTCGCGAAGGCAAAAGTCGGAACCTTGAGCACGGCAATGTCGAGCAGCGCATGCGGCGCGCACCGGAGATGGCGGATGGCAGCCCAGCCGGCGGCAAGGCCGAGGGCGAGAACGGCAAGCGTGCCGGCACCGCCCGTCGGCGCGCTGGAGAGCTCCAGGCCGGCAAGCGTGAGGGCGAGCGCGCTTCCCGTCAGCAGGAAGCCTTTGAGATCGAAGGGGCGCGCGCCCTCGGCCGGCGCTTGCGGCACGAAGAACAGCACCAGCACCACGCCGAGCAGGCCGAGCGGCAGGTTGATGAAGAAATTCCACTCCCAACCGGCATGGGTTGTAACCCAGGCGCCGATCAGCGGCCCGACCACCGGCGCGATCAGCGCCGGCCAGGTGATGGTGGCGATCGCTCGCACCAACTCCGCCTTCGGCGCGCCGCGCAGCACGAGCTGGCGCCCGACGGGCGTCATCAGTGCGGCGGATGCGCCCTGGAGGAGCCGCGCCGCGGTGAACTCGCCAAGCGAACCGGAAAAGCCGCAGGCGACGGAAGAAAGCGTGAAAAGTGCGATCGCCGTCACGAAAACTTCGCGGGCGCCGAACCGGTCGGCAAGCCAGCCGGCCGGCGGAATGAACACGGCCATGGCAAGCAGATAGGCCGTGAAGCCGATGTTGAGCGCCACGACATCTGTCGAGAAGGCCTTCGCCATCGCCGGCAGCGACGTCGCGATGATCGTGCTGTCGAGCATCTGCATGAAGAACGCCACGGCGACGACGGCCGGGACGATGCGGGTGCGGTGGAGCGGTATGGGCTGTGAGGGAATGGAAGACATCGCAATCACAAAAAAGGCGACGGCGTTCAAAACGCCGCCGTCCGATCCTATAGAGCAATTCCAGCGAGAGCGCGAAGCGGATTTGCCGGACGTGCAAGGAGACAAACGAAGAGAGCGTTTCCGCAATCCGGAGACAAGCGGAAGCGCCCGGAGATCAGTTGCTGGCATCCAGCTTTTTGACGGCAGCATCGTAGAAGGAGCGGTCGATCCAGGTGTCATAGTTGACCTTGCCCTTCAAAAGCTCGGCATCGGCCATGAACACCTCCTCACCCTGAAGCGCACGCACGGCCTCCTCGGTCACCTGCGGATCCTGGAAGAACTTACCGTCCGGATAGGTCGCGCGCACGGCCTTGTCGCTGTTGCCGGTCTCCTTGACGAAGATCGCGATCGTCTCTTCCGGATTGGCGTCGGCCCAGCGCGCCACCGCGATATCGACGGCCAAAAGGCGCGTCACGATGTCGGGGTACTTGCGGGCGAAATCGCCGTTGACGCTGAGGAGATGCGGCACGGCCCATTCCGGGCTGCCGGAAACGCCGGCATCGAAGATCACCCGGGCTTCGCCTTCCTCGACCAGCTTCTGCACGGGACCGGTGCTCTCCACGAGGGCATCGACGTCACCACGCGACAGGGCCGGACCGGAGCTCTCGATGCCGAGATTGAGGCTCTCGACGTCGCCCAGCGAAAGGCCCACCGTCTTCAGCGCCTTGGCGAAAGTCGAATGGCGCACCGTGCCGGCGAGATAGGCGACCTTCTTGCCCTTGAGGTCCTCGATTTTCTGGATCGGCGAATCCGGCTTCACGACAATTTGCGTCTCGTTGGAGCGGTTCCAGCTCGACAGGCCGATCAGCTTCACGTCGGCGCCGGTGGCCGCAAGGCGCAGCGAGGGGTTGTTGCCGATATAGGTGAAGTCGATTGCGCCGGAGCCGAGGGCGACGGTCGCCGCCGAGCCACCGTCGAAGGTGGTCAGCTCAACCTTGATGCCGTCCTTGGCGAACTCGTCCTCCAAGAGCTTCTTGTTGCGGTAGAGGATGAACTTCAGGTGGCCAGGCGCCGTGGAGCCGATGCGGATGACGTCGGGCTTCGCCTCGTCGGCGGAGGCCGTCGCAAGACCAGCACCGGGCAGGATCGACAGCGCGAGCGCGATTTTCAGGAGTGTCCGGCGCAGCGGAAGGAGCGGAAACGATGTCATGGGCGGGTCCTTTCGAGATAGGTCATTGATTGAGAAAGCGATGCGATCGGGATCAGTTCGGGCCGCTTTCGCCGCTGCCGCGCCAGTGCGTCGCGCGCCGTTCACCAGCAACGAGCAGGTAGTTGAGCAGGAGGCCGATGATCGTCAGCGTCAGGATGCCCGCATACATGCGATCGGTTTCCAGCATCAGCGACGAATTCTGGATGAGGTAACCAATGCCGGACTGGGCGGCGAGCATCTCGGCCGCGATCACCGAGAAGAGCGAGGTCTTCACGCCGAGCCGGGCACCGGCGACGATCGAGGGAATGGCGGAAGGGAAGATCACCTTCTTGAAGAGGTCCCAGTCCGAGGTGCCCATGGAGCGCGCCGCCTTGACGAGCAGCGGATCGACGGACTTCACGCCGACGATCGTGTTGATCAGAAGAAAGAACACCGCAGCATAGAAGGTGATGGCGATCTTCGAGGCTTCGCCGATGCCGAGAACGAGGATGAAGACCGGCAGCAGCGCGAATTGCGAGGTGTTGCGCAGCGTCTGGACGAGAAAGTCGGAGGCTTTCTCGAACAGCGAATAGCGCCCCATCAGGAAGCCGAGCGGCACGGCGGTGACGACGGCCAGCGCAAAACCGATCGCCGCCCGTTGCAGGCTGATGCCGATGTGGTCGGCAAGCTGGCCGGAGACGATCATCTCCCAGAGCACCGCAAGCACCTGGCTCAGCGGCGGGAAGAACAGGGCATTGATCCAGCCGATACGCGGAGCGACCTCCCAGAGCAGCGCGAAGGCGACGAGTGCCGGCAGGCCGAGCGTGATGGTGGAGACGGTCTCGCCGAAAGCACTCGGCGCCTTGGAAGGGATACGCTTGCGGCGCAAGGAAAAGGCGGTGCGCAGTGGCAGGTTGCGGTCGACGATGAGGCTCATCGGATCCTCCCTCAATTGGCGTAGGTGGAAGCAAGGGTCCAGTCGCGCTGGGCCTTGCCGACTTCGTCGCGCAGGCTTTCCCAGACGCGGCCGCGATAGGCGTTGAAGGCTTCGCTGTTGCGGATATCGAGATCACGCGGGCGCGGCAGGTCGATTTCGACGATCTCCTTCACGCTCGCCGGCCGGGCGGTCATCACCACGACGCGGTCGGCAAGATAGATCGCTTCGTCGATGGAATGGGTGACGAAAACCACCGTCGTCTTGATCTGCTCCCAGATGCGAAGGAGCTCGCTCTGCAGGATATCGCGGGTCTGCGCATCGAGCGCGGCGAAGGGCTCGTCCATCAAGAGGACCTGCGGATCCGTCGAAAGCGCCCGGGCGATCGCCACGCGCTGCTGCATGCCGCCGGAAAGCTGCGAGGGGAAACGGTCCTCGAAGCCCTTGAGACCGAAGAGATGCAGGAAGTCCTTCGCCCGCTCGCGCCGCTCGGCTGCGGGAACGCCACGCACTTCCAGCGCATATTCGACATTCTGCAAGGCCGTGCGCCAGGGAAAGAGCGCATATTGCTGGAAGACATAGGCCGTGCGGGCATGGGGTTTGGTGACCTCGATGCCATCGATGCGGGCGACGCCCGAGGTCGCCTCGGTCAGCCCGGCGATCACGTCGAGCAGCACCGACTTGCCGCTGCCGGAGGGCCCGACGAGCGTGATGAACTCGCCGCTGTTGATGGTGAGGTCCACGCCATCCAGCACCGCGATACGACTGGACGTGACACCGTCGACGGTCACGGTCTGGCCGGGCTTCAGGTTGAACGACTTGCGCACAGCGCTGACGGCGATGCGTTCCATGGGTATCTCCTTTTCAGACCTGTGCCACGCGGATGTGGCGGGTCGGATCATTCCTTGTTCCCCCGGCGCGGCCGCGGTTCCAGCCGAGCGCGCGGGCATAGGCGCCGAAGAGGTCGCGCTCGAGGACGTCGGGCTCGGTGATGCCGGTCGGGCCATCCGCCTGCTCGGCGACGTAGAGCGCATCGGTCGGGCAGTAGATTTCGCAGAGGAAACAGGTCTGGCAGTCGTCCTGTCGGGCGATGACGGGAAGCCCCGTCTCGTCCCGATCGAAGACAAAGGCCGGACAGATGCGCTCGCAGATATCGCAGCGGATGCAGCGGTCGGCGGAGACGACTTCGATCATCCTCAGCCCTCCTGCGCCGTTTCGAGGGAAAGGGTCTCCCGCACCGCCGTCACGCGATCGAGGCCTGAGACGATGATGCGGCTTGCCTGCGCCTCGCTCTCGCCCGGAAAATCGCGCCGGCGGTGCACGCCGCGGCTTTCCGTGCGCAGCGCGGCCGCGGCAACCGTCCAGCGGGCGCTGGCGGTGACGGCCGCGACCTCGCGGGTCTGCAGGCGGTCAAGGCCCGCGGCAGGCGAGGCCCCGTTCAGCCGGGACCAGAGGTCCTCCAGCGTCCTGCCACTCGCTTCAAGCGTGGCAGCCGTGCGCCAGTAACTCTTGTCGAGCGGGGCGATCTCGTCGTGCACCGTGCGAGCGGCGGCGGCAAGATCGATGGCCTCCCCGGCCGGGCCGCGAAGGCCTGTCCTGCCGAGCGGGCGCAGGCGGTTTCCATCACGTCCCTGCCAACGGCGGGCGTGCCGGGCCGCGCCATGGCCGGCCCACCAGCCACTGGCGATCGCCCAGGAGGCATTGATTGCGCCGCCGCCCGAAATGCCGCCCGTCACGTTCTCGCGGCTCGCTGCGTCGCCGGCGGCATAGAGGCCGGAAATACCGGTGCCGCAATCGGAGGAGACGATACGGATGCCACCTGTGCCGCGCACCGTGCCCTCGTATTTGAGATCGACACGGAAGAGATCCTCGAACGGATTGACGCCCATGCGCTCATAGGGCTGGAAGCAGTTCGGCTGGCCGCGCCGCAGCCAATCCTGCATGGCGGGTTCGGCAAGGTCGAGCCGGGCGTAGACCGGACCGAATAGAAGCGCTTCTGCCACCAGCCGCTCGCCACCGCCGATGCCGTTCGTCACCGGCTCGCCGCGGGCGTCGCGCAGCACCTGACCGTCCGCGCCGTAGAAGGTGGCCCAGCGGAAAGGCAGGCCCTTGTTCAGCGACGTGCCATGCGGGGCGAGCGTGTATTTGCCGGTGAACTCCATGCCGGACAGCGATGCACCGGCCTCCGCGGCGAAGAGATAGCCGTCGCCGGTCAGCCCCGTACCGCCAAGGATGCGTTCGAAAAAGGCGCAACCGCCCGTGGCCAGTACCACGGCCCCCGCCCGGACCTGGAAACTTGCCCCGGTGCGGCGCGCAAGCCCTGCGGCGCCAGCGACATGATTGTCGTCACCAAGCAATTCGAGGACCGGGTGATGATCGAGGATCGTCACGCCGGCCTTTTGCACGCGCTGGCGCAGGAAGCGCATGTAATCCGGCCCGCGCAGATTGGCGATGTAGAGGCTGCCGTCCTCCTCGCTCGGGAACGGATAACCCCATTCCACCAGCTTCTGGAGGTTCTCGTAGGCCTGGTCGGCGGCGCGCAGCATCCAGCGGCGGTCGGCAAGGCCGACCGTGCGCTTGAAACGCTGCTCGACGGAGGCCGCCCGTCCTTCGCCCGGCGGCACGCACCAGGTCCCCGTGTTCGACGGCGCGGTGGCGCCACTTGTGCCATGGTAGCCCTTGTCGGCCAGGACGACGCGGGCGCCGGCCTCGGCCGCCGACAGCGCCGCCCAGCCGGCGGCCGGCCCGCCGCCGACGACGAGCACGTCCGTTTCGATGAGGCGCCCCTCCAGGGTGGGCTGTTCCTTGCGACGCGATGCCATGATGTTCCGGCCTGGTACGAGGAGAATGACGGCCGGTTCAGGCGGCGGTGGGAAACCAGGAGGGCTCGTTGCCGGCCGTCCACTTGATGTTGCAGCCGATGGAGGGAACCTGTGCCGCTGCTGCTGCACCCCCGATCAGCACAGCTTCCACGGCCGCGCGTAGATCCGCGCCGGTGACATCCTTGCCGTTGCCCGGGCGGGCGTCGTCGAACTGGCCGTGATAGGCCAGCCTGCGCTCGCGGTCGTAGAGGAAGAAGTCCGGCGTGCAGGCTGCGCCATAGGCTTTGGCGACGCCTTGCGTTTCATCCTTCAGGTAGGGGAAATCATAGCCATAGGTCTTCGCCTCGATGCCGAGCCGTTCGAGCGCTTCCTCCGGATGCGCCTCCGCGTCGTTGCTGTTGATCGCGACGATGGCAAGCCCCTGCCCGGCATGAGCGCGGGCGAACTGCGCCAGCGCCTCGCGGATCAGCACCACGAAGGGGCAGCGGTTCGAGATGAAAGCGACCAGCAGTGCCGGGCTATCCGCGAAATCCTTGAGGCTGAACGCGGCGCCATCGGCATCGGACAGAACAAAGTCCGGAGCGCGGGTCCCCAGCGTGATGGGATTGGATTCGGTCTTGGGCATGATATCCTCCTGGCAAGCCAACGAGACTATTAGAATATATAATCCATAGATTTTATAGGTAATGAATCACCGCGATTGCCAGTCACCGGAGATATTCTTCGCGCACCGTCGCGGCATCGTGAAATTTTTCACCTCACCGGAGGTCCGGCGATCCATCTGCCCGGAGTTCCAGTGGGTCGAAGGTTACGCCACTGGCTTCAAGAACGAGAATGCCTTAAAGCCCGCCTCGTTCCGCCCATTTTTTGTGCAACACGCTCCTTCTTTCAGCGACAGCATCGCCGTGTTTGCGGGCAGACCTCCGCAGGACGATGAATTTTCCGCAGATATCCGCGCTCGCTTCGATCTGGCACGTTTGATGCATTTCATCTGCTATCCGGCTGTCGAGCGCCCCAGGCGTCCGGCAACCTCGTAAAACCAGCGTCACGTGAGAGAACGAAATGACAAAGTACAAGCTCGAATACATCTGGCTCGACGGTTACAAGCCCAGCCCGAACCTGCGCGGCAAGACCCTCATCAAGGAATTCGACGCTTTCCCGACGCTGGAACAGCTTCCGCTCTGGGGTTTTGACGGTTCTTCCACGATGCAGGCCGAAGGCTCGAGCTCGGACTGCGTGCTGAAGCCGGTCGCCGTCTATCCTGATCCCGAGCGCAAGAACGGCGTTCTCGCCCTCTGCGAAGTCATGATGCCCGACGCCAAGACGCCGCATCCGTCGAACACGCGCGCCTCCATCCTCGACGACGACGGCGCCTGGTTCGGCTTCGAACAGGAATACTTCTTCTACCAGAACGGCCGGCCGCTCGGCTTCCCGGATGCCGGCTTCCCGGCTCCGCAGGGCCCGTACTATTGCGGTGTCGGCTACAGCAATGTCGGCGCCACCGCCCGCAAGATCGTCGAAGAGCATCTCGACATCTGCCTTGCCGCCGGCATCAACCATGAAGGCATCAACGCGGAAGTCGCCAAGGGCCAATGGGAATTCCAGGTCTTCGGCAAGGGCTCGCGCAAGGCTGCCGACGAGATCTGGCTTGCCCGCTACCTGCTGCAGCGCCTGACCGAAAAGTACGGCATCGACGTCGAATATCACTGCAAGCCGCTCGGCGACACCGACTGGAACGGCTCGGGCATGCACGCCAACTTCTCGACCGCCTACATGCGCGAAGTCGGCGGCAGGGACTATTTCGAAGCCCTCATGGGCGCTTTCGCAGAAGCCCGTGCCGACCACATCGCCGTCTACGGACCGGACAACCACATGCGCCTGACCGGCAAGCATGAAACGGCCTCGATCCACCAGTTCAGCCATGGCGTGGCAGACCGCGGCGCATCGATCCGCGTGCCGCACTCCTTCGTCAACAACGGCTACCGCGGCTATCTGGAAGACCGCCGCCCGAACTCCCAAGGCGACCCCTACCAGATCGCTTCGCAGATCCTGAAGACGATCTCCACCGTCCCGACCGACGTCGAGAACCGCGAAGCAGCCTGACCGGCGTTTCGAAACGAAAGATACAACGCCCCGTTTTACGGGGCGTTTTTTTGTCCGGCGCATGCCGATAAGCGGCGCTCATGTCTCCATCATACCTACTTATTTGCGCCGCAGCATGGCGCAACATAGGCTTTCCTCACAGCCCGCAATCAAGACGGGCGGCGCGACGGGCATTTGAATCTGTCTCCAGAGAGGAATTTCCATGTTCAGAAAACCCATGTTTCTGGCAGCGACGGCGCTTGCCTCCTGTTTGCTTCTCGGCGCGGCGAACGCCGCTGAACCGCTTTCCGTCATGAGCTTCGGCGGCGCCTACCAGGACGCCCAGCGCAAGGCCGTCTTCAGCGCCTATGCCGAGGAAACCGGCCGGGCCGTCTCCGAGCAGGAATACGGCGGCGAGATCGCCAAGATCAAGGCGATGATCGACAGCGGCAACACGACGATCGACGTGGTCGACGTCGATGCGCCGACGCTGCTGCAGGGCTGCGACGAGGGCATTTTCGAAACGATCGACTGGGAGAAGATCGGACCGAAATCGGAATGGCTGGCCGGCACGACATCGGATTGCGGCGTCGGCACGATCGTCTATGCCACGGTGCTCTCCTATGACGAGGCGAAGCTCGACAAGGCGCCGACGAAGCTTGCCGACCTCTTCGACCTTGCCGCCTTCCCCGGCAAACGGGGCCTGTGGAAGAACCCCGCGACCAATCTCGAATTTGCGCTGCTTGCCGATGGCGTGCCGCCGCAGGATGTCTATACGGTGCTCGCGACGCCGGAGGGCCTCGACCGCGCCTTCGCCAAGCTCGACACGATCAAGGACCAGATCGTCTGGTGGGAGGCTGGCGCGCAGGCCCCGCAACTGCTCGCCTCGGGCGAGGTGACCATGACGACGGCCTGGAACGGCCGCATCTTCAACGCCAACAAGGAAGGCCGCACGTTCGGCATCGTCTGGGACAACCAGATCCTCGATTCCAACTATTGGGTCATACCCAAGGGCGCGAAGGACATCGAAGGTTCGCTTGCCTTCATCCGCTTCGCCGTCGAGCCGAAGGTGCTGGCCGGCATCGCCAAATACATCCCCTACGGCCCCGTTCGCTCGACGGCGGCTGCCGAGGTGGCCGCGGAAGACGCAAAGAACCTGCCGACGAGCCCGGCCAACCTGACGACCTCGCTCACGCTCGACAACGCCTTCTGGGCCGACCACGGCGACGAGATCCGGAAGCGTTTCACCACCTGGCTTTCCAACTGAAGGACGGGCGGATGAACACGATGACGCTGGAAAGGAGGCGGCTCGGCGACGAGCCGTCGCCATCCCCTGCCGCCAATCCGATGGTCGCCTTCGAGCGAGTGCAGAAAACCTATGACGGGCGCACGCTGGTGGTGGAGGACCTGAACCTTGCGGTGCGGCGCGGCGAGTTCCTCACCATGCTCGGCCCGTCCGGCTCGGGCAAGACGACGACGCTGATGATGCTCGGCGGCTTCGAGCAACCGACGAACGGGCGCATCCTGCTGGAAGGACAGGCGGTGGAACGCCTTCCGCCCGAGCGGCGCGACATCGGCTTCGTCTTCCAGAACTATGCGCTCTTCCCGCATATGACGGTGGCCGACAATGTCGGTTTTCCGCTGCGCTACCGCGGCATCCGCGGGGCGGATGCGGCACGGCGGGTTGCGGAGGCGCTTGCCATGGTCAAGCTCAACGGGCTTGGCGAACGCCGCCCGGCGCAGCTTTCCGGCGGCCAGCAGCAGCGCGTGGCGCTCGCCCGCGCCATGGTGTTCAAGCCGAAGCTCATCCTGATGGACGAACCGCTCGGCGCGCTCGACAAGCAGTTGCGCGAGCACATGCAGATCGAGATCCGCAGGATCCAGCAGCAGCTCGGCATCACCATGGTCTATGTGACGCACGACCAGTCGGAAGCGCTGACCATGTCCGACCGGATCGCCGTCTTCAACGACGGCCGCATCCAGCAGCTTTCCGATCCGGTGACGCTCTACGACCGGCCGGAGAACCGCTTCGTCGCCGGCTTCATCGGCGACAACAACACGCTCCCCTGCGAATTCCTCGGCAGCGAGAACGGCCTCGCCTTCGTGCGGATGAAGGACGGAACGCGCCTTGCGGCGAGCGGGCCGGCGCATCCCGCGCAAAACGACCTCACCGTCTCGCTGCGCCCCGAACGGCTCACGCTTGATGGCGCGGGAAGCGCGAACGCGGAAAACCGCATCAAGGCCCGGGTGCTCGACAAGACCTTCCTCGGCGACCGGGTGCGCCTCACGCTTGAAGCTTTCGGCACCGAACGCCTCGTCGCCAGCCTGCCGGCGGCCGAAGGCGCGGCGGCGCTACCCGGAAGCGATGTCGGCATGGCCTTTTCCGCCGCCGATTGCAGATTGCTGGCGAGGTGAGCATGACACAGACCCTTTCCCTCACCTCCCCCGCTTCCGCCCCGAACCTGCGCGCCGCGCTCCGGCGGGCCGAACGACCGGGCCGGCTCGGAGCACTTGCGCTGGCCCTGCCGGCCCTCCTCTTCCTCATCGTCACCTTCGCCGCGCCGATCGGCCTCTTCCTCACCACCGCAGTGCGGAACACGGAAGTGCGCGATACCCTGCCGCAAACCGCCGTCGCCCTTGCCAACTGGGAGGGCAAAGCCGCGCCCGGCGAGGACGCCTTCAGGGCATTGCTGGCCGATCTCTCCCGCGCAAAGGAAGACAACACCGCTGCCGCGCTTGGAAAACGGCTGAACTACGAAAGCGCCGGCATGCGCAGCCGCATCATGTCCGTGGTGCGCCATCTCGGCAGTTTTCAGGACGGTGCCCTCGCCCCGCAATTTGCCGCGCTCGATCCCGTCTGGGCAAGCCCGAACCTCTGGGCAATCATCAAGCGCAATGCCGCGCCCGTGACGCCCTACTACCTGCTGACGGCGGTTGATCTCCAGAAGGATGCATCCGGCGCCGTCACCCGCGTCAAGGACGACCAGGCCGTCTTTCTTGGCATCCTCGGGCGCACCCTCTGGATCGCCGGCCTCGTGACGGCGGCGACGCTTCTTCTCGGTTTCCCGACGGCCTATGTCATTTCTCTGGCGCCCGCGCGCATTGCCGGCTTCATGCTGCTGATGGTGCTGCTGCCGCTCTGGACCTCGCTTCTGGTGCGCACCACCGCCTGGGTCGTGCTTTTGCAGACGGACGGCGTCATCAACCAGGCGCTCCTGGCGCTCGGCCTCACCACCGAAAAGCTGCAACTGATGCTGACGCGCTTCGGCACGGTGACGGCAATGACCCATATCCAGCTTCCCTTCACCATCCTGCCGATCCTCAGCGTCATGAAATCCATTCCCGCGGGACAGATGCGGGCGGCCCGTTCGCTCGGTGCCCCGCCGTTCTTCGCCTTCTGGCGGGTCTATGCGCCGCAGACACTTCCCGGCGTTGCCGCCGGCTGCCTGATGACCTTCATCCTGTCGCTCGGCTACTACATCACGCCCGCGCTGGTCGGCGGTCCGCGCGACCAGATGCTCTCGAACTTCATCGCCACCTATATCAACCGCGACCTGAACTGGGGCATGGCGGCGGCGCTGGCCGGCCTGCTTCTCGTCATGACGATCTCCATCTACCTCCTGTTCCTGCGCCTCGTCGGCGCGGAGCGCATCAAGCTTGGATAGAACCATGTGGCTTCCCGCTTACGCGACCCGCAGCGAACGGCTCTGCCGCCTCGCCGTCGTCCTCTTCGCCTTCGCCGTGCTCGCCTTCCTGATCGGGCCGCTCTTCGTCGTCTTCCCGCTCTCGGTCTCGAAGGATCCGTTCTTCACCTTCCCGATCCGGGAATATTCGTGGCGCTGGTATGCGGATTTCTTCCAGAACGCGCGCTGGATGCACAGCCTAGTCAACAGCCTCGCCGCCGCCACCCTCAGCACGCTGATCGCAACCGTCCTCGGCACGCTCGCCGCCCTCGGCATCAGCCGCCCCGGCTTCCCCGCGCGCAAGGCCGTGATGGCGCTGATGATCTCGCCGATGATCATGCCGGTCGTCATCGTCGCCGTCGGGGCCTACATGTTCTTCGGTTCGCTGGGGCTGACCAACACGCGCACCGGCCTCGTGCTGGCCCATGCGGCCCTCGCCATCCCCTTCGTGGTCGTCACCGTGCTCTCGGCGCTGTCGACCTACGACACCAATCTCAGCCGGGCGGGCGCGAGCCTCGGGGCCGGGCCGGTCAGCGTGTTCTTCGCCGTCACGTTGCCGCTCATCCTGCCCGGCATCGTTTCGGGCGCGCTGCTCGCCTTCGCGGTGTCCTTCGACGAGGTGATCGTCGCCCTGTTCCTCACCGGGGCCGACCAGCGCACCCTGCCGGTGCAGATGTTTTCCGGCATCCGCGACCAGATCAACCCGACGATCATGGCGGCGGCCAGCCTGCTGACCACCGTCTCCATCGCGCTCTTCGTGGTGTTGAGCCTGATCGGTCGGGCACGCCGCGCCTGATCAGCCGTCCCGGTTGCTTGCGAGGAATGCATCGGCGAAATGCGCCGCAAAGCTTTCGGCGACCGGCGAGCGCTTGCGATCCGAACTCAGATAGATGCCGACGACGACATCGGCGAGGCGCGGCAGGCCGAGCGCCTCGTCGAGCGTCGTCAGCTTGTTCGGCACGATACGGCGGGCAAGCACAGTGTTGCCGAAGCCGGAGCCGACGGCGGCCTCCAGCCCGGCAAGGCTGGGGCTGGTATAGACGAGATCGTAGCCGCGCCCGTCGCGCTGCAGCGCCGTCAGCATGGCGCGGCGATAGAGGCAGCCTTCCGGATAGCAGACGATGCGCAGGTTCGCGTTTCCATCCGTCACGACTGATGTCGGCGTATCGCCGACCCAGGCAAGCGGTTCCTTCCAGGTCATGAACGCGCCTTCCGCCGGCCCGTCCGGCGTCATCGCCACGACGAGATCGTAGAGCCCGTTGCGCAATCCCTGCAGCAGGACATGCGAAAGATCGCAGACCACCTCGAAGCGGAAATCGTGGCCGCTGCGGGCAAGACGCGGCATCAGCTTCGGCAGGAAATGGTCCGCATAGTCGTTGGGAATGCCGAGGCGGATCTTACCGTGCTGGTCCCGCCTGGAGAGCCGCAGCACCATCTCGTCGTTGAGCGTCAGCATCTGCCGGGCATAACTCGCCACGAGTTCGCCCGCCTCGGTCGGCTGGGCGCTAGCATCCTTGGCGAAGAGGGAAACGTCGAGAAGCTCCTGGAGCTTCTTCATCTGCAGGCTGATGGCCGGCTGGGTGCGGCCGAGTTGCTCGGCGGCGCGCGTATGGCTGCGCAGGTCGATGACCGCGAGGAAGGTGCGAAGAAGATCGGTCGGAATGTTTCTCACGGGATCGGCACCGCTCCAAAAGGAAACGGGCCGATCGGGCGGCCCGTTCCAAGTTGCCCGCGGACGGGTCAGGCGGGGAGGATATTATGCTCCGGACCGAAGGGAAAGCCCGTGATGTTCTCGCTGCGGGTCTCGGTCATCACGAGGATATCGTGCTCGCGGTAGCCGCCGGCGCCCGGCATGCCCTCCGGAATGGTCAGCATCGGCTCCATGGAGACGACCATACCCGGCTGCAGCACCGTGTTGATGTCCTCGCGCAGTTCCACGCCCGCCTCGCGGCCGTAATAGTGCGAGAGCACGCCGAAGGAATGACCGTAGCCGAACGAGCGGTAGCCGAGCAGGCCGTGCTCTCGGTAGATCTCGTTGAGTTCCGTCGCGACGTCGCCGCAACGCGCGCCGGGCTTCAGGAGTTCGAGGCCGCGACGATGGACGGCGCAATTGATCTCCCAGATGCGCAGGTGCTCGTCGCTGGCATGGTCGAGGAACAGCGTGCGCTCCAGCGCGGTATAGTAGCCCGCGATCATCGGGAAGCAGTTGAGCGAGAGGATGTCGCCTTTCTCCACCCGGCGCGTGGTCACCGGATTGTGCGCCCCGTCCGTGTTGACGCCCGACTGGAACCAGACCCAGGTGTCCATCAGCTCGGCATGGGGAAAACGGTTCGCGATATGGCGGACCATGGCCTGTGTTCCCGCCAGCGCCACCTCGTATTCCGGCACGCTTTCGCGAACGGCGTTTGCCACCGCCGCCCCGCCGATATCGGCCGTCGCGGCACCCTCCTTGATGAGCACGATCTCCTCGGCCGACTTGATCGTCCGCAGCCACATGGTCGGCGCGCCGATATCGACGAATTCGACATGCGGAAACGCCTCCTCCAGCAGCCGGCGCAGGTCGAGATTGACCTGGTCGAACTCGATGCCGATGCGCGAGACCTTCGGCAGCAGCGTCTGCAGGGCATGGAAGAAATTGTCACGCTGCCAGTCGGTATAGGTGATGTTGTCGCCGAAGGTGCGCCGCCAGGGCTGGCCCGCATCGATGCCCGCGGAAACCGACGTCGCCTTTTCCGGCGTGATGACGAAAGCATAACGACGGCCGAAGGAGCAGTAGAGGAAATCGGAGAAATAGCAGATGTTGTGGTAGGAGGTGAGGATCGCCGCATCGAGCTTCAGCTCCTCCAGGATGCGCCGCATGGCATTCTGCCGCCGCTCCATCTCGCCCGCCGAAAATGTCGGCCGCACCTTCTCGCCATTGTGCATCTCCTGCAGCCGCAGCAGCTGGTTCGGCATCCCTCGCGCAAACATGTTCATTCGAAAAACTCCCTTGACCGCGGCCAATCGCGCCGGTTGACGGGATTCAAGGTAGAAATCTTCGCTGTCGCTGGAAAATTAGAAGTTCCAATGGAGCCATAAGGGGCAACGCAGCGATCTAAAAAGAAAGGGCGACACCAATGGTACCGCCCCTTTTCTTCCTTAAAGGATACCGCTCAGGCCGCCCTTGCAGCCGTCACAAAGGCCTTGATCTTGTCGAGGTCCTTGCGGAAGCCACCTTCGGGCAGCGGCTTGTTGGTGTGGGTCAGCGAATCCACGGCCCAGGGTTTGACGGCGGCGATGGCGGCCGCGACATTGTCCGGTCCGAGCCCCCCGGCAAGAATGACCGGCAGCTTGCTGCGCTCGACGATCGCGCGGCTCAGCGACCAGTCATGGGTGACGCCCGCCGCACCGATGCCGCCGATATGGGCGGCGACGGAATCCAGGATGAAGCTGTCGCAATAGGGCTCGAAGGCAGCAGCATGATCAAGCGCTTCCGGCCCGGTCATCGGGATGGCCTGCAGGATGCCGAGGTCCGGATAGAGCGGCAGCAGGGTTTCGCGGAGCTGGCGCACATGATCCGGCGTCACAAGCGTGATGTCGCCGCACAGATGCAGCACGTCCGGCCGGACGGCGGCGACCATGTCGGCGATGGCGCCAAGATCGCTCTCCACCGACAGCGCGACGCGCGACGCCCGGCCCTTCAGCGCATCGGCGATCTCGCGCGCCGTCGCGAAGCTGATTTCGCCCGGCAGGCCGCGATTGGAGGGGGTCAGGCCGAGATAGTCGACGCCCGCCTCTGCCGCGGCGATCGCCTCGGAAACGGTCTGCATGGTGTAGATCTGAATTTTCACGGCATTCCCTGTCTTGGAACTAGATGGACTTGGGAAGGATGGCGTTGACCATCCGCTCCTCGGTGAGCTGGGCCCGCTCGGCATTGCGCGCGACGAGGGCGGAATAGAGCGCGTCGATCAGCGCCATCTGGGCGATCTGTGCGGCCATCGGCTCGCTGCCCTGCTCGTGCGAGACGCTGACGAGGACGACATCGGCAAGCCGTGCCAGCGGCGAGGCGCTGTTGCCGGTGATACAGAGCGTTTTTGCCCCGCGCGACTTCGCTTCCTGAAGCACGAGCACCGGATCGCTGGTGATGCCGGAATAGGAGATGACGACGACGAGGTCTTCCGGCCCGGTCAGCGCCGAATGCATGATCTGCAACTGGGAATCGACGGGTGCATCGCACCGGAGACCGAGCCGGATGCAGCGCTGATAGAAAGCCTGCGCGACGATGCCCGATCCGCCGACGCCGCCGACAAGGATATGGCGCGCGCCGGCGATGAGATCGAGCGCGCCGGCAAAGGTCGCCTCGGAAAGCACGCCCTGCGTATCGTTGATCGCCTGCGCCACGGCGCGGAACAAGCGGCCGGCAGCCTGAAGGTCGCTCGCATGGGGCTCGCTGGCGTTCGTGTCCTGGTTCTGGCGCGGCTCCTGGGCCAAGGCCAGCTTGAGATCGGTGAAGCCCTCGAAGCCGGCGGTACGACACATGCGCAGCACGGTCGTGTCGCTGACGTCCACCGCCTGGGCGATGGCCGACATGGAATTGCGGATGGTCGCCTCGACATTGTCGAGCACCCAGAGCGCAACGCGACGCTCGGAGTCCGACAGTTTCGGCAGCACGCTGCGCAGCCGGCTGCTCGCGGGATTGGACGGACCACGCAGGTCAACGGTCATGGCGGCTCTTTCGCGGTCTGACACGGTCGATAGCGGTGACGCTAGCATGGGCATGTTGTGGTGTCACTATGGACAGCTAGTTTTTGTTGTGGCATCACTTCATATGGCGGCGGAGGGCGCTGCCCCATCGTTTCGGGAGGATATCGTGAAGCTGAAACGTCTTCTCATTGCCGGCGCCGCGCTTGCGCTCACCGCACTTCCGGCCGCGGCCGGCGAGCTTTCCTTCTGGCATGCCTATGCCGGGCAGCAGGACAAGATCGATTTCATCACCTTCGCGCTCGACGAATTCGCCAAGAAACATCCCGACATCACGCTGGATGTCGTCGCGGCCGAGCAATCGGCCTACAAGACGAAGCTCAACACCGCCATGGCGTCCGGCAACCCGCCGGACGTCTTCTACACCCTGCCCGGCGGCTTCCTGAACGCCTTCGTCAAGGGCGGCCAGATGTATGCGCTCGATGCCGATCTTGCCAAGGACGGCTGGCGCGACAGCTTCCTGGAAAGCGCCATCGCCCAGACCAGCAAGGACGGCAAGACCTATGCCGTGCCCGTCGACGTCGATTCCGTCGTCTTCTGGTACGACAAGGCGCTGTTCGCCGAAAAGGGCTGGACCGTTCCGAAGACCTATGACGAGCTGATGGCGCTCGCCGAGAAGGTCAAGGAAGAGGGCCTCGTGCCCTTCTCGCTCGGCAACAAGGATTCCTGGCCGGCCACCTTCTGGTTCCAGTACATGGAAATGCGCCTGAAGGGCTCCGGTGTCGTCGCGTCCTTCGTCAATGGCGACGCCGTTGCGACGCTCGGCGCGGAGGGCGAGAAGGCCTTCCAGACGGTCGCCGAGATCGCCAAGAAGGAGTATTTCCCGATCGGCTTCAACGGCATGAGCGACCAGGAAGCAAACATGCTCTTCCTCAACGGCCAGGCCGCCATGCTGCTCAACGGCACCTGGCAGATCGGCGCATCGGCCGATGCCCCCGAGGGTTTCGAGCTTGGCTACTTCGCCTTCCCGAGCGTTTCCGGCGGCGCGGGAGACCAGACGGACGTGCTGGCTGGCGTTGCCGCCTCCTTCGGCATTTCGGAGAAGACGGACAACAAGGCCGACGCGGTCACGCTGTTGAAGTTCCTCTCCTCGCCCGAGGTGATGACCAAGTATGTCGAGCTGCGCAAGACGATGGTGACCGTCAAGGGCGCCACCACCGAGGCCGCTGCCGGCCCCGTGCTCTACGGCATCAGCAACGACCTGATGAACGCCGCCGGCCATCTCGATTCCTTCTACGATACGGCCATGCCGCCGGCTGCGACGAACATCTACTACACGACGCTGCAGGGCGTGCTCGACGGTTCCGTTGCGCCCGCCGACGGTGCCAAGCGCCTCGAAGACGCGCTGAAGGCGAACAAGTAGGAAAACAGCCCGCCGGCGCTTCAACGTCGGCGGGCCGATACCTCCAGGAAACCGGCGGGATGATGCGCGCTGACATCGGCTTTGCGAAGAGACACAATCGGGCGGCGCTGGTCTTCCTGGCGCCGGCTCTCGTCTTCGTCTTCGCCTTCGTCGCCTATCCCGTCGTCTATGCCGGCTGGTTGTCGATGTTCCAGTGGGACGGCGCCTCCCCGCCGCTCTTCGTCGGCGCCGGCAATGTCCTCAGGCTTGCCGCCGACCCGATCTTCTGGGCCTCGCTCGGCCGTAACCTGCTCGTCGCGCTCTCGGCTATCGTCTTCCAGGTCTTTCTGGCGCTGGTCATCGCCTATTGCCTGGTGCGCATCGTGCCGGCCTTCAGCCGCATCTTCCTGTTCTTCTATCTCGTGCCCGTCATGGTCAGCGAGATCTGCATCGGCCTGCTCTGGCGCTTCATGTACAATCCCTATTTCGGGCTGGTGAACGCGGCGTTGAAAGTGGTGGGCCTCGACAGCCTGAAGCGCGGCTGGCTCGGCGAATCCGACACCGCCTTCCTCGCCGTCGTCGTGGTCATGAGCTTCACCTATCTCGGGCTCTATGTGCTGCTCTTCACCGCGGCCGTGCGTTCCGTGCCGGAAAGCGTCTACGAGGCGGCGGAGATCGACGGCGCGGGCCATCGGCGCAAGTTCGTCTCGATCACCATCCCGATGGTCTGGGATGCCGTGCGCGCCAACTCGCTGCTCGCCATCATCGGCTCGCTCAAAACCTTCTCTCTGGTGTTCGTGCTCACCAATGGCGGGCCGAGCCACGCCAGCGAGGTCGTTTCCACCTATCTCTACAAGATGGGCTTCGGCAGCTTCGAGATGGGCTATGCCGCAACCATAGGCTTCGCCCAGATGGTGCTGACGGCCCTCGCCGCCTGGATCATCTTCCGCTACATGAAGCGCAAGGGGGACGCATGACGACGGTCGTCCACCGCTGGAACCGCACGAACAGCGTCGTGCTCGCGCTCCTCACCCTGCATGTGCTGATGGTGATCTTCCCCTTCATCTGGATGATCTACAGCACCTTCAAGACGAACAAGGAATTCATGCGCTCCGTCTGGTCCTTCCCGACCAGCCTCAATTTCGACGCCTATATCGGGGCGTGGAGCGGCGGGGCGCTCGGCGGCTACGCCGTCAATTCGCTGATCGTCATGGCCGGCGCGACACTGATCACCGTCCTCGTCTCAACGCTCGCGGGCTACGCGCTCGCCATCTACCGGCCCCGCTGGATGCCGGCGGTGGAACTGTCCCTCACCGCCGCCATGGCGATCCCCGCCTATGTGGCGCTGGTGCCGCTCGTCGTGATGCTGCGCGGAGCCGGCCTGCTGGACACCCATCTCGGCGTCATCCTGCCGACGGCGGCCTTCAACGTGCCCGTATCGATCTTCATCATGCAGGCCTTCTTCAACACGCTGCCGCGCGAACTCTTCGACGCCGGCCGCGTCGACGGCGCTTCCGAATGGCAGATCTTTCGCAAGGTCGCCCTGCCCATCGCAAGGCCGGCCATGTTCACCGTCGCCATCGTCAACATGATCTGGGTGTGGAACGACTTCCTCTTCCCCGTCGTCTTCATCAACAATCCGGCGCGCAAGACCCTGCCCGTCGGTCTTACCGATTTCGTCGGCGAGCACATCACCAACTATCCGGTGATGCTGGCGGCGATCCTGATCGCGGCCATCGCCCCGCTCATCCTCTTTGTCTATTTCGAACGCCAGATCACGGCCGCCCTCATCGGCGGCGCCGTGAAGGAGTAACACAATGTCTGCCAAGGATTACCAGTTCGCCAGCCGCGCCGTCTTCTACGAGCCGGAGGAACACTCCCAGTCGATCAGCTACCCGATCTACATGTCGGCGAACTTCCAGTATGCCGGCGACATCTACGACCAGATCGTGGCCGGCGCGCGCAAGGAAGTGAACATCTATTCGCGCTGCGGCAATCCGACAGAGTACAAGTTCGAAGAGCATATCGCGCAGCTCACAGGCGGCACCGGCTGCCTTGCCACGGCATCCGGCATGGCAGCGATCTCGCATGCGCTCTTCGGCATCCTGAAGGCCGGCGATCATATCGTCGCCGACCTCACCACCTATTCCTCGACACATGAATTCTTCGACCACCGCGCCCAGGATTTCGGCCTGAAGGTCAGCCTCGTCGATTGCACGGATGTTCGTGCCGTCGAGAACGCCTTCACCGCCGAAACCAAGGTCCTCTATGTCGAGGCCATCGCCAACCCGACGATGAAGGTGCCGCCGCTCAGAAAGCTGGTCGAGATCGCCCATGCCCGCGGCATCGTCGTCATCTGCGACAACACCTTCGCCTCCCCCGCCGTCTGCCGCCCGCATGAATTCGGCGTCGACGTCGTCGTCGAAAGCGCCACCAAGTTCATCGGCGGCCACAACGATGCCGTCGGCGGCGTCATCACGCTGAAATCGGACATCCTGCCCGCCGACTGGCTGGAGGATGTGCGCTGGAACACGCTGAACAAGCTCGGCGCGCCGCTCTCTCCCTTCAACGCCTGGCTGCTTCTGCGCGGCGCCCAGACCCTGTCGCTGCGCCTCGAAAAGCAATGCGCCAACGCGCTGGCGCTGGCAAAGCACCTGGAGGCTCATCCGCGCGTCAAGCGTGTCTTCTATCCCGGCCTGCCCTCGCATCCGAACTACGCTGCAGCCAGTGAGCAGTTGCAGGGCGGCGGTGCGATGCTCTCCTTCCAGGTGGCCGACGAAGCCTCCGGCGCACGCCTCCTCAAGCGGCTGAAACTGTGCTCCTTCGCAGCCAGCCTCGGCGGCCTTCGCACCACCACGCAGGTTCCCGCCACCATGGCCTTCCTCGACATTCCAAGCCAGGAACGCGAGGCGATGGGCGTGGTCGACGGCCTGGTGCGCTTCTCGGTCGGCATCGAACATATCGACGACATCATCGCCGATGTGGATCAGGCGATCGCATTGATGCACGTCGATCTCTGAGGCCGCCCGATGGCCGCGGTCGTCCTGCTCGGCGATATCAATATCGACCTCGTGCTCGATATTCCCTTTTACCCGCCCGAGGGCGGGGAAGGCATCGCCACGCACCAGACCGTGGCACTCGGCGGTTCGGCCACCAACACGGCGATTGCCCTTGCCCGCTCCGGCCACGAGGCCCGCCTGATCGGGCGTATCGGTGCGGATGCCTGGGGCCGGCAGGCGCTTTCGGATCTTGTCGGAGCCGGCGTTGCGACCCGCTGGATCGGCGAGGATCCGGCCGAGCCGACGCAGATCAACGTGGTGACGGTGGGTGCGAGCGGCGAACGCACCATGTTCGCCTATCGTGGCGCCAATGCCCATCTCGTGCCGGACGACATTGCCGAAAGCGCCTTCGAAGGCGCCGCGCTGTTCCATCTCTCCGGCTATGCGCTGCTTCAAGCCCCCCAATCGCAGGCCGCCTGCCGCGCCATCGATATTGCAGCAGCGCGGAGCATCCCCGTCAGCCTCGACGTGCCCAGCGGCGTCGCCTCGACAATCGCCGGCAAGGTGCTGAGCCTTCTGCCGAAGCTGGACATGATCCTGCTCGACGGCGCCGACCTTCCCCGCCTCCTGCATCGGCCGCAGGGGAGCGACCTTGAACCGATGCTCGCCGCGCTGCTGGCGGGTGGCGTGCGACGCATCGCGCTCAAGGGGGATGGAGCCGCATCACGCCTCTGCCGACGCGAGGGCACCGACAGCGCCCCGTGGTTTTCCACCGCGGCAGTGGACACGACCGGCGCCGGCGATGCCTTCGCTGCCGGCCATATCCACGGCAGCCTCACCGGCCTCAGCGGCCCCGACTGCTGCCGCCTCGCCAACGCCTTCGGCGCCGTCGCCGTGACGCGCAAGGGCGCAGGCATCGCCATGCCGGGCCTTCAGGACGCCTTGCAGCTGATGGCGCGCTGATCCAGGTTTTGCGACAGACGTGACCTTTTCCAAGAAAAGGCCGCAGGCGGGTACGACCTGCCAAGGATGCTCGCGCGCGGCGGTGCCGCTCCGTCCCGATAGAGGATGGCTCGCGACCAAAGACGGGCGTCTGAAACGGGGCGAAGACATCGGGCATCCTTGACTGAGCAATATACTGCTCATAATATCCTGTGCAATCATCCCTGTCCTGAAGACAGCAAACCGCACGCTCTCCATCGCCTGCTGCCGATGTCCGAGACACCAAAGGAGTTGCCCCATGAAGATTCGTGATTTCGGCGTTGAAATCTGGATGAACCGCTATGAAAACAATTGCGAACTGAACATCGCCGAGACCTGTGTCGAATCTCTGACCATCGCCGAGCTCCTGGAGATGGCGGGCAAGACCGACACGATCCTCTCCGAGCTTCTGCCGATGAAGCTGACCTACGGGGCGATCGAGGGCAGCGAGCGCCTGCGCAAGCTGGTCGCCGCCCTCTACGAGAAGCAGGCGGTGGAAAACGTCGTCATCACGCATGGTGCGATCGGCGCGAACGCGTTGGTGCACGGCACGCTCGTCGAGCGCGGCGACCGCGTCATCTCCGTGCTGCCGACCTACCAGCAGCATTATTCCATCCCGGAGAGCATCGGCGCCGACGTGCAGATCCTCCGGCTGACGGAGGCGACCGGTTTCCTACCCGATCTTGAGGAACTGAAGCGGCTGGCGACGCCGGGCACGAAGCTCATCGCCATCAACAACCCCAACAATCCCACCGGCGCACTGATGGATCGCGCCTATCTGGAGAAGGTCGTCGAGATCGCCCGGGCCGCCGGCGCCTGGATCCTCTGTGACGAGGTCTATCGCGGCACGGACCAGGAGGGCGACGGCATGACCGCCTCGATCGCCGATCTCTACGAAAAGGGCATCAGCACTGCCAGCATGTCGAAGACCTTCGCGCTTGCAGGTCTGCGTCTCGGCTGGATCGCCGGACCGGTAGACCTGCTGCACGCCGTCTCGATCCACCGCGACTACAACACGATCAGCGTCGGGATGCTGGACGACCACTTCGCCGCCATCGCGCTGGAGAACCGTGACAAGATCCTTGCCCGCAGCCGCGCCATCACCCGCAGCAACCTCGCAACACTTGCGGCCTGGGTCGACGGCGAGCCGCTGGTCTCCTGGATCAAGCCGAAATCCGGCACAACCGCGCTCCTGAAGTACCACCTGCCTCTCTCCTCCGTGGAGTTCTGTGAAGGGCTGCTGGCGCGCACCGGCGTGATGCTGACGCCCGGAAGCGCCATGGACATGGAAGGTTATGTACGGATCGGCTTCACCAACAACGGCACGGTGCTGGCGGAAGGGCTGAAACGCATCTCGACCTTCCTGCGGGAACAGCAGGCAGCGGCCGCCTGAGCAGGGCCGGGTGCCGACGTCGCCCCGCTCTGTCCAAGTGGACAGTTGTCTCAATAGACGGCCTCGTCAGGTGTTTGCACCTTTTTCGGCATAGGCAGGCCCGCGCACGGCCGGCATCGAGCCGGTATGCTTGGAGAATTCGCCGATCGGTCGCGGCCGGCCGACGAGATAGCCCTGCACCTCCTGGCAATCTTCGGCGCTGAGGAAGGCGAGTTCTTCCGCCGTCTCCACGCCTTCCGCAAGGACCGGCAATTCGAGGCCGCGGCCAAGGCCGAGCACGGCCTTCACGATCGCCGCCGCCTGCCCGTTTCCGTCGACCGAGCGGATGAACGATGCATCGATCTTGATCTTGTCGAAGGGAAACGCCCGCAGGTTGGAAAGCGAGGAATAGCCGGTTCCGAAATCGTCCATGGCGATCCGGACCCCGAGGGCCTTCAACTGGCGTAGCGTCGCAAGGGCCCGGTTGAAGTCACGGATGAGAGCGGTTTCGGTGATTTCCAGTTCGAGGCGATGGGGCGCAAGGCCTGTCTGGAGCAGCGTTTCGTGCACCAGCTGGGCGAAATGGGCACTGTGGAGCTGGATCGGCGAGACATTGACGGCAATGCCGAGCGGATGCGCCCAGCCCGCCGCCTCCCGGCAGGCCTCACGCAGCACCCATTCGCCGATCGGCAGGATGAGCCCGCATTCCTCCGCGATGGGAATGAACACGTCCGGTCCGATACGACCCCGCTCGCGGCTGTTCCAGCGCAGCAGCGCCTCGAAGCCGACGACCTCCCGGTCCGCGGTACGGGCCTGCGGCTGGTAGACGAGAGAGAGCTCGCCCCGCACGATGGCGTGCCGCAGGTCGTGTTCGATGCGGCGACGTTCGCGCACCTGCTCGCCCATGGCGCTCTCGAAGAAACGGTAGATGCCGCGCCCGTCCGCCTTTGCGCGATAGAGCGCAGTGTCGGCATGGCTCATGAGCGACGTCCGGTCGGCCGCGTCCGCCGGAAAGAGCGCGATACCGATGCTCGTCGAGATCAGGCCGTCCGTGGCGGAAGCATTCTCATTTTCCGTCCGCAATGCATCAAGCACGCTCTCGGCGATCCGCCCCGCCTGCATGGGATTGCTCAGACCAGGCGCGATGATGGCGAATTCGTCACCGCCAAGCCTTGCCATCAGCTGGCCCTTGCGCAGGACCCTTGAAGCCGACAGCGCCACCTTCTGCAGCAGCTTGTCGCCAGCGGCATGGCCGAAGAGGTCGTTGACCTCCTTAAAGCGATCGAGATCAAGGCAGAGCACCGCCAGATGCGACCCGCCCAGACGCCCGTTCGGCTGATGGGCGGCGATCTGCTCGTCGAGCTCGCTGTTGAAGCTGTTTCGGTTGGCAAGGCCCGTCAGGGTATCGTGGTGGGCAAGGAAGTGGATGTTGTTTTCCGCCTTCTTGCGGGCACGCAGGTCCCTGACGGCGATGGCGCTGTGCGGCGCGTTGGCAAAGCCGATCGGCCGGGAAACCACCTCGACATCGATCATTGCCCCGTCAATCGCGCGCAGCCGCGTTTCGAAAGCCGTGTTCGGCCTGTCCGCGAGCTGGCGACGGGCCGCCGCATCGGGCAGGAATGTCGCAAGCGCGGCGCCGATCACCTGCTCCTGCGGGCAGGCGACGAGTGTCTCGAAGCTGGCATTGGCCGAAACGACCACCCCCTGCCGGCAGACCAGAAGGCCTTCGAAGGCGGCATTGGCCAGGGCCCGCATGCGCTCCGATTCCCGCTCGGCAAGCCGGCGGTCGCGAATGTCGAGCGCGAGCGCGGCGAAGGTCAGAAGCAGGATGGTGAATGCCGCGATCGAGACCAGCACGGCCAGCCAGCCCGTCGGGATAGCCAGCGGGGAGACTTGATAGCGTGGATCGGGAACGATCGCCGCCGCGCCCATGGCCGTGAAATGATGGCTGACGATGGCAAGGGTCAACAACAACGCTCCCCCGGCGAGTGCCGCCTTGCTGCGCTCGCGCAGACCGACCGGCAGGGCACAGGCGCCGATCACCGTACCGAGTATGATTGAGGCGGCGACCAGCACCGGGTCCCACTCGATGCGGCCGGGAATTTCGAAGGCGGCCATGCCCGTGTAGTGCATCACCGCGATACCGCCGCCGACAACTGCCCCACCCAGCCAGCGCGCAAACCGGATACGGGCCAACGCGACCGAAAGCCCGAGGCGCGTCAGCAGGATCGCATCCAGCAGCGAGACCGCCGTGAGCGCGATGTTGTAGCCGGTCGGCATGGCCGGGGAGAAGGCGAGCATTGCGATGAAGTGCGTGGCCCAGATGCCGAAACCCGTCGCCGTCGCGGCAACCCACAGCCAGATCGTCCGAAGCGGCCCCTGCGTACGCAGCACATGGTGCAGGAGGCTGATCGCAGCGAAGGAGGCCAGGGTGCAAACCAGCCCGGCGAGGAGCACGAGCCGCAGATCGTGCTCGTTCACGAGGCAGCCATATACCGTCAACATTCGCTAAAACTCCATCCTGTGCATGCTCGGGGTGACACCAACCGGCAATCCGCTGCCTGATGCGGCCTGCAACGAAGCCCGGGACCGGCATCCCTTTCGGGCTTGCCGGTCCCGGACATCTCAGAACTCCTGCCACTGATCGCCCTGTGGAGCATGGGCGAGGGCGGCAGAGCCGGAGAACGCACTTGCGACCTTGCGGGTCAGCGCCCGGACGGGAGAACTCCCGGAAGAGGGAACGACGGCAACCGGAGCATGCTCCCGCTCGTGCAGCTTGAACTGGGCCAACAGCTGAGAAAGAGCAGTGACATCGCTGGAGAGGCTGTGCGTTGCCGCCGTCGTCTGTTCAACCATGGCCGCATTCTGCTGCGTGCCCTGGTCCATGGAATTGACGGCCGTGTTGATTTCCGAAAGTCCGATCGACTGCTCACGCGCCGCCTCGACGATGGCGACGACATTGCGGTTGATTTCCTGTACCTCCGTCGCGATCGTGCCAAGCGCGGCACCCGTTTCGCGGACCTTCTGCACGCCAGCCTGCACCTGCTGGCTGGAAGCGCCAATGAGGTTCTTGATATCCTTGGCGGCCGCCGCCGAACGCTGGGCGAGTTCACGCACTTCCTGCGCGACCACTGCAAAGCCCTTGCCGGCTTCCCCGGCTCGGGCAGCCTCGACGCCGGCATTGAGCGCCAGGAGGTTCGTCTGGAAGGCGATCTCGTCGATCACGCTGATGATGTTGGTGATCTCGCCGGAGGATTTCTCGATCAGCTGCATCGCCTCGATCGCGTCGCGCACCACGATGGCGGAGCGCTCCGCCCCTTCCCGGGTGCGGGCCACGAGTGTGCCGGCCTCTTCCGCTCGACGGGCCGAATCCTTCACCGCGGTCGTGATTTCCTCCAGCGCAGCCGCCGTCTCCTCGACGGATGCGGCCTGCTGTTCAGTCCGGCGGGCGAGATCGTCCGCGCCCGAGCGCATCTCGTTTGCACCGGCATTGATGCTGCGGGTGCTTTCCTCGACCCGCTTCAAGGTGTTCTGCAGCTTGACCATCGAGTCGTTGAAGTTGGTGCGCAAGCCATCGAGATTGAGACCGAAGGGCTCGTGGGCGCGGTGGGTCAGATTGCCGTTGGACAGCTGTTCGAGGCCCGTGGCGAGCGCGTCCACGGCGGCCTGGATGGCGGCGGCCTCGCGTGCCTTCTGGGCCTCGCGCTCCAGCCGCTCGTTTTCCGAGAGGCTGCGGTTCGATGCCGCTTCCTGCTCAAGCCGGATGCGCTCGACGGCGTTGTCGCGGAACACCGCAACGGCGGCGGCCATCTGGCCGACTTCGTCCTTGCGGCCAAGCCCCGAAACCGGCGCTTCCGTTTCTCCCTCGGCAAGGCCCAGCATGCGCTGACGAAGGGCATCCACCGGCCGGGTAATGCCGTAGATGGTTATTGCGAGCGATGCGGCCAGTGCGGCCACCAGGACGAAACCGAGCGCTATGAGCGACGACTTGATCGTGAAATCCGTTCCATTCGCCAGGACTTCGGTCTGCGCATCGATGGATGCGGTGTTCTCATCGATGAATGTGCCGAGCATCTTGCGAAGCTCGATAATCGCGACGTCCTGCTGGGCGAGGATGGGGCGGGCCGCGTCATTCTCATTGCGCGAACCGAACTCAACGGCCTTGCTCAACTCTGCAAAAATCGCCTGAGCCTTGCCAATCATGCCATCAATAGCGGTCGCCGCTTCCGGCAGGCGCTGCTTGGCTGCCTCGAAGCGCTCGATCGCCTGCTTCGAACTGTCTGCAAAACTGCCGAGGAGTTGCTGCATTTCCGGTGCCTTCGCATCGTAAGCGAGGACCTTGTAGGCGACATAGGCCGCGGTGTGCACACTCGTATTGGCCCGCGACAGGAGCAGGGTCGCACGGTTGTCGCTCGAGACAAACGCGCTGTAACTCTCATCGGCGCGATGGTAACTCCAGGACAGGTAAGCAATGCTGGCAATGACAATCGCGCTTAGCGCGACGACCGGAACCAGCACTTTCGTTATGATCTTGGCATTCTGCAGAAAGGACATGAGTGCCTCGCGAGGATGGAAAAACGGTGGTGCAACCGCCTCATCCGCGCATCAACGATGCCGCCCGGCCCATTGCGGGCAGGCAACCAATGCCACATTGTTTTCGGGAAATGTGGAACTCCGACTGAGCAGATGGGGTAATCGACTAGGAAAAATATTACATCTATTTGTTAATTCGGGATTAAACTGGAAATATTACTCGGAAAATACCATAGATTGCAAAAATTGAACTGTACATCTCACTGAACATTGAGTTTATCTCATTCACCTGAACAAAATTCACCGGTATAGAACAGGAATTTACTTCCTAAGAATGCATATATTATAAAAATACACGCATTCTGTCCGTTTCCACTACCAATGCGATCAAAATCGACCTCATATTCCCGAAAAGAGGGAATGAAGGGTATCAACCGCGCCTCTACAGGGAATACAGAGTGGGGACGCTACCGGCGTGCAGTCTTGAGAACCCAGGAGCAAAACCCGTCGATCAGCGGCTCATGACGCCGGGCGTGTTTGATGTTCATGTAATAGGCCCGTCCCGAGGGCATGCGGTGGCGGGAGGCGAGCACGACCCGTCCCTTTTCCAGTGCCCGTTCCGCGAGAAAATCCGGAACCAGCGCGGTACCAACCCCGGCCATCGCCATTTCCAGCCCGAAGACATAGTGGCTGGAGCCGATGAACATGGATCGATCCACGGGTGTCGGCCAGAGATTGCCGGCCGTGCGGGAAAAGGCCAGCCAGTCGTCTCCGAAGACCGCCTCCTCGACATCATGCGTGATGAGCTGACTTCCTCTCCCGTGCTCGGGGGAAATCGCGATCAGCGTCTCGTCAAACAGCTTGCAGGACCAGTAACCCGATTTCAGCGGAGTGGTCGAAAAGAACACGTCCGCAATGCGGTCGCTGAGGTCCATGTCTTCCGCATACATCTTGACCCGCAAATGGTTGCGCCAGCCGGCCTGTGCCGAGCCCCCCAGCCGCGGAATGAACCAGCCGAGCCCGAAGCAGCTGCACATGGTGACCCGCAGGAAGCGACTGGAGGCCGCAATACCGTTTCGGACGGAAGAATCGATCTCAGAGAAAGCATATTTCAGGCTTTCGGCGATCTGCCGCCCCCGATCGGTGAAGGCGATGCTGCGGCCCTGCTTGACGAAAAGCTCCTCGCCGATCTGCTCCCTGAGACTGCGCAGCTGATGGCTGATCGCGCTCGAGGTTATGCCCAGCTCCCGTGCCGCGCCCGCCAGCGAGGCATGCCGGTAGACACATTCGAACACCTGCAACGACCGAATATTGTAGTGCATCCGCGAACCCGCTCTCCCCTCGCCCACCTAACGAAGGAGAAAACTATCCGGGATGCGCCCTCCGACAATAGAGGAACAGAGCTTCACAGATGTTTTGCAGGATTTATTCCTTATTTATGAATATCTCACTCAACAGTTGAGTCGATATAACCACCCAGGCCGTGCCGGGATACCGATTTGCGCCCATAGCGTGCCAGATGAGCGGCATGCCTTGCTTCAAACGCAGCGGCCTGCCGACATCCTTCGCCGGAAGTTCGTCATCATCGTCCCCCGCCACATTCAGCCCCAAGCGCCCTTGCCTTCTGCGCGGTCAGGAGGTGGCCGCCGCCTTGCGGTCCCTGCCTGCACCGGCAATGGTGGTCAGCGCCGAGCGGATGGCCGATGGCGACGATGCCTTTGCCAGCGCACAGGTGGCCGTGGCGAGCGAGCCGACGCGGATCGACTGGCCCCCACGGGCATTGGCAAGCGCGAACATGCTCTCATCCGTGAGATCGTCGCCGATCGCTATCGGCAGGCGCCCCGCAAAGGCAGGCTGTTCCAGGTAGCTGGCAACAGCTTCTCCCTTGTCAGCGCGCGAAGGGCGGATCTCGAAGACCATCTTGCCGGGCTGCAGCACCCAGGCGCAACCCGCCTCCTCGGCAAAGTCGCGCATGATCCTCTCGAGCGCCGTGTCATAGGCCGGCGCAAGCCGGTAATGGGCCGCGACGGCAGCGCCCTTGTCCTCGATGAGCACGCCCTCCATCCACGCCGTCTGCTCGACGAGCCGTTGCTTCAGCGCAGCGAAGGCCGGTGTCGCGGAGACGACCGACGTCGCTCCGTCCGCGCCTCTGAACTCCGCACCATGCAGGCCGGCGATGGGAAAGCGGAAGGGTGCAAACAATCCATCGGCGAAGGGAAGACTTCGCCCGGTGACCAGCGCCAGCGCGCCGCCAAGGCGGGCGGACACGGCATCAAGGTCCGCCGGCAGCGACAGGGGGACCTGAATGGCATCGGGTGTCGCGGCAAGGTCGAGCAGCGTCCCGTCAATATCGAGGAAAAGCGCCCAGCGCTCGGGCTCGTCGATGAGGCGGCGGACAAGATGACGGGTTGCGGCATCCGAAGGCCGCAATTTCTCCAGTTCGTTCATCGGCAAGCAAGTAGATCGCAACCGCCGCGAGGCAAGGGCTGACGCCGAAACGGCGGCCGGAACAAGTCTTTCCCCGGCGCATTGTGCCCTCGCACCGGGCAGAGGAGCCGACATGAGCAATCAGAAGAAGAAGCCGCAACCGATCGAAGAAAACAGCGCCCCCGTCGCTCATGGAGCCGATGACCTGCCGGTCGTCAGGGTGACGAGTTACAATCTCGAACTGCGCGACAAGGACGGCTTCATCGGCGACAAGGCCAACAAGGCCGCCTTCCGCAACACGATCGAGGCGTGGCGCAAACGGGTCCGCACCGGCGGCCCGGATCCGCTGGGCGACGTGCCGACGGACGGTCTTTCCAAGAAGGAGATCGACGCGCTGCTTGAAGAGGGGGAAACGGAGGCCGCTTCCCTGGTGCTGGCGGCAATCGATGACTTTGCGACGGAACTTGCCGGCATTCTTGCGCGCTATCTCAGGGAGGAGGCCTGGAAAGGCACGGAGCGGATCGTGGTCGGCGGCGGCTTCAAGGACAGCAAGGCGGGCCTCATGGCGATTGCCCGTGCCCAGATCCGGCTCAAGGCCGAGGGGCTGAAAGTCAATCTCGTGCCGATCGCGCATCATCCTGATGAAGCCGGGCTTATCGGCGCCGTGCACCTCATCCCTTCCTGGATGCTGAAGGGCCATGATGCGATCCTCGCCGTGGATATCGGCGGCACCAACATCCGGGCCGGCATCATCAAGCTCAATCTCGACGACCAGCCGGATTTCTCCAAGGCCAGGGTCTGGAAATCGGAACTGTGGCGGCACGCCGACGACGAACCCCGCCGCACCGCGACCATCGAATATCTCGCGCGGATGATCGAAGCGCTCATCGCCAAGGCGGCGAAGGCCAAGCTTGCCCTCGCGCCGGTCATCGGCATTGGCTGCCCCGGCATTATCGCCGCCGACGGGTCGATCGCGCGGGGTGGCCAGAACCTGCCGGGCGGCAATTGGGAGAGCACGCATTTCAATCTTCCAGAAGCCCTGCGCAAGGCAATCCCAGATATCGCCGGCCAGCCGACCTTCGTCATCATGCACAACGATGCCGTCGTGCAGGGCCTGTCGGCAGTACCACGAATGACGGATGTGGCGCGCTGGGCGACCGTGACGATCGGTACCGGGCTCGGCAATGCCAGTTTTGCTCGCAAGGAAACCTGACGCCGTCCATGCGTGAATGCCGTGGCATCGCTGCAGACGCCATTATGGCTCGTCGGTCACATCATCCAACACGGGAGCACCGCTTCGGGCGAGATCCCCTAGGCTGACCGCGCGACACCGCTTGCGGCGATGGTCCTGTCGCGGCCAGCGGCCTTCGCCGCCAGCAGCGCGGCATCGGCCCGCGTCACGAGTGTCTCGACCGAGCCGCCCTCGGGCGACGCCGCCACACCGATCGAGACGGAAACCTTTCCGAGGATATGACCCGCATGGGACAGCGCAACACTGCTGATCTTCTGCCGCAGCATCTCCGCAAGCTCGATACCCTGCTGTTCGCCGAGCGACGGCAGGAGGGTGGTGAACTCCTCTCCGCCGAAGCGAAAGGCATCGCCGACAGGCGCACAGGTATCGCGTAGCGTCTGCCCGACGAACTGCATGACGAGATCTCCCGCATCATGGCCGTACTGGTCGTTGAAGCGTTTGAAGTGGTCGATGTCGATCATCAGGCAGGCAAGTCGTTCGCCACCGTGCTTGCGGGCATGCCGATGCAGCGTTTCGTCCAGGAAGCGACGGTTGAAGAGCCCGGTGAGCGGATCGCGGATCGCAAGCCTTGTCAGTTTCTCCCGCAACTGAAGGTTCGCGATCGCCAGGCCGACATTCTCGGCGATAAGTTCGAGATAGAGCCGTGGCCCCATCGCACCGAGAACCTCCCCGCCCGGCTCCTCCAGATAGAGCAGGCCGATCATTTCACCCAGTGCGGTCAGCGGAACGCAAAGGGCCGTCACCCCGGGAGGGGCGACATGCTGGCAAGGAACGTCCGAGCCGCTGTCATTGCTGTGATGCGCCCGTCCGCGGCGCAGCCCCCAGCATTCGGCGGCAGGAAACACCGCCGCCGAATGCTCAGGGTCGAGCCAGGCCCCCACGCGCATCAGGGAGGCGTCTTCATCGCTGAGAATGTAGAGCCCGCCTGCAAGCCCGGGAAAGATCTGCGGCGCGAAGCGGACGATCACGTCCGTCAACTCCTCCTGGTTCTGACAGGCCTGCACCCGGTGCATCATCTGCAGGATCAGGTCCTTGGTATGCTGGTCCGCCCGCCGTTCGGCATCGAGCCTTTCCCGCTCGATCAGGTTCGTGCGGAAGACCTCGATGGCTTCGTTCATCTCGCCAATTTCATCCGCACGGCGGTCGATCGGAACCTCGACGCTGTAGTCCTGCCTGGCGAGCCGGCTCACGATCCCCGTCATCCGCCGCAGGGGCATTGCCACCCGTCGCCGCAGGACGAAATAGAGCACCGCGACGAACAGCGCGCCTGTCAAGGCCAGCATGATCTTGGCGACAAGGCTCCACCAATTGCTGCGCAGACGGGCGGCTTCAAGCTCGGATGCCGTCCGCGTCGCCGTGAGATCGCGAAAATGGGCGACCATCTGGAGCAGCTCTCCCTGGACCCGCTCGTGCTCCGGGCCGAACAGGGCCGTCTGGGCCGCCGCCTTGTCACCGCGCTGGAACGCCTCGACCGCCGCCGACTCGATCTTGTCCAGTGCCTCGGCATTCGCGTCGACCGCCAGCAGGGCCTGCGCCTCGGCCGCCGTCAATGTCCGGGCGGCAAGCTTCGAAGCCGCCGTCTCCCGCCGTCGCTCGGCCTGCTCTTCCGCATGAAACGCCTGCAGGTGGCGCTCCTCGCCGCGCATCACATAAAGCCGCGCCTCGTCGCTCCTGACCTCCGCACCGAGCGCCAGTTCTTCGGCCAGCGTATCGAGCAAGAGATGCTCCTCGGCCGCCGCGCGCTCCTGAAGCGCGCTGCGCGACGACATGATGAACGACGCACCGGACAGCGCCGTCAGGATGACGGTGATGCCGTAAGCCCAATTGGTGATTGTGGTTATCCGCATCCTCTTACAGTGTCAGGTGCTGCTTGAGCGAGGATTAAGGAAAGATAGCATTTATAGTAATCGGACAGGCCAGTGGGGGCCATTCCGCCGCACGGAAGGCCGAACGATCGTCCGGCCTCCACGCTTCGGCGTCAGTTCGTGAACAGCAGCAGCGAGAACACGCCGAACAGGGTGAGGTGCATGAAGCCCTGCATGGCCGAGGTACGCTGGCCGAGATAGGTCAGCAGCGTCAGAACCAGCGTCAGGGCGAGGAGTACCGTTTCCGTCGGAGTGATGCCGAGCACGACGGTCTTGCCGGCTACGAGCCCCACGGTCAGCACCGCAGGCACGGTCAGGCCGACCGTCGAGACGAACGCCCCGAGGCACAGGTTAATCGCCCGTTGGGTCTCGTTGTTGAACGCGGCCTTGACCGCCGTGATCGATTCCGGCGTGAACACGATGATGGCGATGAGCACTCCGCCGACCGCGACCGGCGCACCCGCGCTTGCCACGCCGTAGTCGATGACCACGGCAAGGTCATGGGCGAGAAGCACGATGGGCACCATGAGGGCGATGAGCAGCACCGCATGCACCATGTTCTGACGGCGGTCGGCGGCATCGCCGGGAGCAGGCTCGGCGGGAAGGCCCCGCGCCGGCGACAGACGGATGGAAAGCGCGCCCGCCTCCGGCTGCATGAAATAGCTGCGGTAGCGCCCCATCTGCAGCAGCAGGAATGCACCATAGAGCAGGACCGTGAACACCGATAGAGCAATGGCCTGCGAGGGCCAGAAGGTTCCGTCGCCGGTGCTCAGCGTGTTGGGCAGAAGCAGGGCTGTTCCGACGAGCACGACGGTCATCGAGATGAAGGCCAGAGCCCCCTGCGCATTGTATTCCTGCTCACCATAGCGCAGCCCCCCGACGACGAGGCATATGCCGGTCACGAGGTTGAGGATGATCATCATGACGGCGAAGATAGAATCGCGGCCGATCGTCGGCGCCTCGTTCGGCCCCATCATCACGGCGGCGATCAGGATGACCTCGATGGAGACGATGGAGAGCGTCAGAATGAGCGTGCCGTAGGGCTCGCCGAGGCTGTGCGCCAATTCATCGGCCTCGCCGACGACACCGAAGGCAGCCATGAGGATTGTGGCAAACAGCACCAGAAAGCAGATGCCGGCCACGACCGGCGTCATGTCGGGCGAAAGCCAGGCCTTGCCACCGAGCTGGAAGGCGGCGACAACCAGCCAGGCCACGACGATCTTGAAAATGGTGTTCTTGGGAATGGAGAGGGAGGGCATTATCAGCGACCTTCTAAGGGGCCGTCCCCGATCGTGTCGTCACGGCCGGGTCGTCCCAGCCGAAGCCCTGCAGGCGCTGGCGACTGTGTACCGTTTCGCGCCGTCAGCGTCCATAGAAACTTGCGCACGGCACCCTCCCGGTATCGGCCGGTCCCACGCTCAGTTTTCGAACAGCACGAAGGCGGCCCAGACAAGCGGGTCCTGCGCCGTGGGTATGCGGCCTTCGATGGCGTCGCGCCGGGTGCTGCGCAACGCTTCGGCATAGGCTTGCCCGTCCTTCAGGTGCTCGTAGAAGCGCACCATGAAATCGGCGGTGCCATCGTCGGCGACGGGCCAGAGCGTCAGCAGGGAGCGCCTGGCACCGGCGAGATTTGCCGCGGTCGGCAGGCCGCGCAGCCCCCCGACGAACGCCTCGTCGCCGCGCCCGGTTTCGCAGGCCGAGAGTACCAGCAGATCGAGGCCGGAGAGATCCCAGCCCATCAGTTCGAAGGCGTAGAGCCGCCCGTCCTTCTCGTCGC
Source organism: Shinella sp. JR1-6 (assembly GCF_004284735.1). Classification (NCBI taxonomy): domain Bacteria; kingdom Pseudomonadati; phylum Pseudomonadota; class Alphaproteobacteria; order Hyphomicrobiales; family Rhizobiaceae; genus Shinella; species Shinella sp. JR1-6. Next base: position 163,197 of record NZ_SHMI01000014.1, read on the forward strand.
GACGCATGGCGCGCGTATCGCCCGACCGGGCGAGGATGACCTCGCTCTGCCACAGCGTATCGACATTGCTGGCACCGCCATTCTTCGCGCTGCCATAGGCGCCGTGCGTCGCCAGATGGGCGACGGTCGCCCCCGTCATGCGCTCGCGCAGTGCCGCCTCGCCAACAGCAGCTCCCGAAAGGGTCTCGATCCTCAAGCCCGGGCCGGACAGGACTTTGCCGATCGCCTCCACCTCGCGCAGCGTGCCCGGCAGCGGCATGGCACCCGCCTCCTCGCCCTTTGCGTAATCGATGCCGCCGGCCAGCACGACCCGGCCTTCGGAGGGCAACGCACGGTCCTCGACAGCCCGGTATAGCGCTTCCGGCTCGGTCAGCAGCCTGAGCGTGAAGCGCTCTTCGAGCAACCTGCCCGCAGGATCCTCGAGCAGGGAGAAGGGCAAGGCAAACAATTGTCCATCCGGCACGATGAAGACGGTCTTGGCACCGGCAATGTCGGCGTCGATCGGCGCGATCAGCCCGTCATGCAGCCGGGAAAAGGCGCGCTTGCTCGCCTGCACCAGCAGCCCCCTGCCCTCCCCCGTGCTGCGATCACGCGTCTGGAGCGCGGCCACCATATCCTCGCCGCCCACCAGCAATCTGCGCGGATCGCCGAGCCCCCGCAGGACCGGTGCCGCACCCTTGCGCCAGACGATGGCGTAAAGCCGCGCATCTGCGATCGGATCGGCGCTTTCACGGTCCACGCGCCACTTACGGGTCGTGAAATACTGGACGAGCACCTGATCCCTGCCCAGAAGATCACCCGGGGTCGGCAACGGCTGGTTCAGAACCTTTTCTCGATCCAGCTGGTAGCGCGAAACGATACGCTCATGCAGCTGCTGCTCCAGCGCCTTGGTGTCGGAGAGATAGGCATAGGCGAGATCCTGCTCGACATCGGCGGCGAAGATTTCACGTGCAATGCGCGACAGGCGCGTGATGCGGTCGAGCAGGCGCACTGTCTCGGTATCCGAGCGATCGACCATGCGGGCAACTTTCAGCGCATTGTCCGCATCGGCAGTGGCGAGCGAGGGCCAGCGCCGGGCGGCATCGGCAAAGGCGGGTACGGCGGAGGTGTGCTGTTCGGCAAAGCGCGCATAATCGTAGAGCATGCCGTCCGCCATGGCGCGCACCGCCTCGCCGACCTCCCGACCGCCCGCCACGGAGACCTGCAAGTGCACCCAGCGCAGCATGTCCTGGTCGATAGCAGCGAATTCCTCCGCAGCCGTGGCGGGATCCGTCGCGGCCTTTGCATTGGCAAGGGCGATGCGCCCGGCAACGGCGAGCGGGTGACCGGTGCTCATCTCGCCCCCGGCAATGCTGTAGGCCTGCTGCAGGTGCTTGATCTGCCGTTCCACGTTGCCTGCCTTGGCAAAATGATCCGCCAGCAGATTGGCCGCCTTCATGCTGAGGATCGCCGGATAGTTGGAATCGGTGACGAGCGCCTCGATACGCCCGAGCGCCGCCGCATCCATCGGCCGGGCGCCCGAGAGCAGATCGGTATAGGCAAGCCAGGCCTCCATGCCGGCAATCGTCACGGGATCGCCAAGCGCCTGCGATATCTCCAGGCACAGCGCGAAGTAGCGACGCGCCTCGGCATAATCGCCGAGATCGAGATAGTTCTGCGCGGTGTTGTTGGCACTCACCAGCGTGTTGAAATGGTTCTGGCCGTAGTGGCGGGTGCGGTTTTCCAGCACCTTCAGGTCGTATTCCAGCGCCCGGGAAGGCGAGCCCATGCCGCGCAGCATGTCGGCGAGATTGTTGGCGATGCGCCACGTGATGGTGTCGTCGTCGCCAAGCGACTTCTGCGCGATTTCGTAGTTGCGCCGTTCGAGATCGATTGCTGTGCCATACTGCCCGACTTCCGACAGTGCGCTTGCCAGCTTGTCGGTTGCATGGATCAGCTCCGAGGATTCATGGCCGTAGAAACGCGCATAGAGATTGGTCGCCATGGAGTAGAGCGGCACGAAATGCTGTCCACTGTCGGGCACTGCGGTGCGGAACTCCGCATAGGCAAGGTAGAAGTCCGCAAGCTCCTTCACCTCGGCGCGGATGGCGGATGTTTGCTCCGCCTCCCGGAAGAGTTCCGCTGCGTCGTCGTTGAGGCCGCTCGCCTGGAAGCTGCGTGCGGCCTGCGTATAGTGCCGCAACGTCACGGCATGCAGCTCCGTCTTCGCCGAAGCGGCCAGCGCAGCGCGCAGCCTTTTGCGGCCCTCCTCCAGGCGCTGGCTCTCCAGCAGGCTGTAGGCGGTGCGCACCCGGGCGTCGACGTCCTCCGCGCTGTCCCTGCCATGGACCTTGCGAATCCGCTCTTCGTAGAGTTCCGCCAGCGCATCCTGCCGGTCCTTGTCGCCGAGCTGGCCTTTCGCGTCCATCAAAAGTTCAAGCAGGAGATTGGCCCGGGTTTCCTCCACCGGCTCGAGCGTTGCGAGCAGTTCCCCCATGTGCGGATAGTAGTCGGCGTCGACGCGCGCCGCATCGCCCATGCGCATCGCATAATCGGCCGCCGAGACCGCATAGCTTGCGGCAAGCCAGGTCTCTCCCTCCGTTTTGAACCGGGCGCTCGCCGCCTCCGCCTTGCGGCGCGCGCCCTCCAGGTCGCCGCCCTCCGCAAGCGCCTTCATCTCCGCCGCGATGACGTCCGACCGCGCGATGGCCGCCTGCGTCGGGGCCTTTGCAGAAGCCGGCATGGCGAGGAAGATGAAAAGGACGAGGGAGAGAACGATACGGAGGGAAAGCTGCATGAGGACACTTCTTGACGATATCGAACGGCTTTGCCGGTCGCGGGCGCGACCCAGATAAGACGATCAACATAACCGGCTTATTTCAAATTCAAGACCGGAATGGATCTCGCTCTTCGTTTTCGGCGACGGTCAGGCGAGCCGCCGGTCTTCATGCTCGCGGTTCCGGCAGGCAGTCAGGCAAGATGGCATCGTGTCGCTCGCGGGCGGGACGAAAAACAACGCCTGCCCCACCGAAGAGACTGCCGACCTCATCCGTTGAATAGGCAGTCGAAGCGAAATCGGCCTTGAAAGCACCAATGAAGTGCTTTATATATTTAGCTATGGCAACGAAGTTCACATCCAGCCTCAGGCTCGACCTTCAGCCCACCCCGGACATGCGTCGAGCACTGTCCGAGACGCTGGCGGCCTACCAGCAGGCCATGGCAATCCTGGACCGGACCAAGGGCGCCAATGTCGTGGCACTGCACCAGGCGGCCTATGAAGACATCCGCACCGCGACAGGGCTTCCCGCCCGCCTCGTGACACTCGCATTGCGCGACCACGGCCGCCGCAAGCCAGGAGAGATCGTCGCGGACATTCCGCTCGACTCCAAGCTCTTCGCGGTCAAGGGCCCGGACAGCGTGAGCATCGCAACGCTCGGCGGGCGTATCGTCCTGTCCTATGCGGCAAGCGGTTATCGCGACGGCTGGACGGATTTTGCCGAAGCGCGGCTCGTCTTTGCCGGGTCGTCCATCTGTCTCTATGCCGGCATCCAGGCCGGCATCCATTCGAAGAAGGAGGCTTCCATGTCCAACGAAGGTATCCTCGCCCGCCTCGGGCGCGTCATCGCCGGCGTCGTCAACACCGCAGTCGATGCCGCCGAGGCATCGAACCCGGTCGCCGTGGCACAGCAGGCCGTCCGCGAGATCGGCACGATCGCCGAGGAGGCCCGCGCCGCGCTCGGCGTCGCCATGGCCGCCGGCCACCGGCTGAAAGCCAAGGCCGACGACCTCGATGCGGAGATCCGCGACCTCGACGAGAAGATCAAGGTCGGGCTGGAAAGCGGCCGGGAAGACCTCGCCCGTGCCGCCACCGGCGTCCAGATCGATCTCGAAGCCCAGCGAGACGCCCTCTCTAAGGCCATCCTGGAAAATGCCGGCGAGATTGCCGATGCCGAAGCGACGCTGCGCAGCATCGCCTCGGCCCGCGCCGATGCGATGAAACGGCTGGAGGACGCACGCCGCGCCGAGCGCGCCGTCCCACCGGCCGCCACGCCCTCCCAGCGCAACGACCGGCGCCTTGCCGATGCGCTGGAGGCCGTCGAGCGCGTCACCGGCGTTCCGTCCAAGCCGGCCATGGAAGGCACGGCGGAGGTGGAGGAACTGGGACGCCTGCAACGCCAGAAAGCGATCGAGGCACGCCTGGCCGCCTTCAAGCACGGTGAGCGCTGATGGATTCCATCGTCCACCCGGGCACCGCTCCCTTCTGGATCGCGCTTCTGACGGTGGCGGGTCTCGGCATCGTCGAACTTATCTCGGTGCTGCTCGGCGCCTCCGCCTCCGGACTGATCGAGGACGGCCTCGACTTCAACGGGCCGGGTGATGCGGAATCAGGTCTTCTCGGCGGGTGGATGTCCTGGCTCAATGCCGGCGGCGTACCGATCCTCGTGCTCGCCGTCATCCTGCTCTCCGCCTTTTCCGCTGCCGGCTTCGCCCTGCAGGCGGTCATTTCGCAGTTCCGCGAGCCGCTGCCGCTCTACGCTGCCGTCACCGGCGCGCTTGCCGTCGCCATTCCCGTCACCCGCTGGTCGTCGCGCGGGTTGGCACGGATCATCCCGCGCGACGAGACCAGCGTGCAGGAACAGGCCGATTTCATCGGTCTCGTCGGCACGGTGACGCTCGGGCCGCTCGACCAGGGCCATCCCGGCACGGTCCGGATCAAGGATCGCTACGACAACATCCACACGCTGCGTGCCCGGGCCGTGCCCGGGCATGTGATCGAGACGGGCGCGTCCGTGCTCATCGTCGACGGGAAGGACGGCCTCTTCGAAGCCATCCCCGCCCCCGCGGTGCTCGAAGACAGCCACTATCCCAACAACGGAGGGTAAACGATCATGGACTTCCTCTCGGTAGGAATCATCGCCGGGGTCATCGTGACGGCGGTCGTCGTCATCGGCATCATCATGACCTCGCTCTATACCCGCGCCACGCGCGACAAGGCCTATGTGCGCACGGGCCTTGGCGGCAAGAAGGTCGTGCTCGACGGCGGGTCGGTCATCCTGCCGATCTTCCATTCCTATTCCTGGGTGTCGCTCAGCACGCTGCGGCTGGAGGTCAAGCGCGCCGAGAACGAATCGCTGATCACCAAGGACCGCATGCGCGCCGACATCACCGCGGAATTCTATGTCCGCGTGAAGCCGGATTCGGAAAATGAGAGCGGCGGTGCAAAAGTCGGCCACGGTAGCGGCGGCATAATGCTGCTGCGGGCGGAGTAAAATCCGGCCACCT
>NZ_SHMI01000015.1:0-151096 GCF_004284735.1 Shinella sp. JR1-6
GCGGGTGCGCGAGACGAGCGAGCCGACTTCTTCCGCGCGGCGGGTGGAATCCTTCACCGTCGTGGTGATCTCTTCCAATGCGGCGGCGGTTTCCTCCACGGAGGCGGCCTGCTGTTCGGTCCGCCGGGCAAGCGCGTCGGCGGAGCCGCGGATCTCGTTGGCACCGCCGTCGATCGCCAGAGCCTTCTCGCCGACCGTCGACATGGCCTGGTGCAGACGGGTGACGGAGTTGTTGAAGTCGATCCGCAGGCGGTCGAGGTCGCCGGCGAAGGGCGTGTCGATGCGGGAAACGAGGTCACCGTCGGCAAGACGGCCCAGCGCGTCGGCGACCGTCTGGACGGCCTGGGCGACGGTCTCTGCTTCCTGTGCCTTGATCGCGTCGCGCTCGCGGCGTTCCTGTTCGCTCAGCGCCTGGTTCTCTTCCGCCGCACGCGCAAGGCGCCCGCGTTCGATGATGTTTTCGCGGAAGACGGTGACGGCGGCCGCCATCTGGCCGATTTCGTCGGTGCGTCCGGCGTCCGGGATGGTCTCGGAAACGTCGCCGCGCGCCAGCTTGCTCATCATGCCGGTCATGCGCACCACCGGCCGCACGACGAGGCTCGACAGAAGAAGGGCAAGGACGCCGATCATGGCGAGAACGCCGACGGCAGTGGCGATGGTGGCGGCGATGCGGAATTCGGAAATGCCGGCATAGGCCATGTCGCGGTCGACGATCAGGCAGAGATACCAGCTGTCGAGCACCGGCAGGCCGGTGACCTGCACGAAGCGTACGAGGACGCGCTTGCCGTCGAGTTCGGTTTCCGTCAGCCCGGCCGCCTCGATGGACGGGGTCTCCTGCGGGAACACCTCGGTCAGCGGCTTGGCGACGAGATCGCCGTTGGGATGCACGAGGACCGTGCCGGACTTGTTGACGAGGAAGGCGGACCCCATGCCGCCGAGATCAACCTCGCCGATCATGCCGAGCAGTCCCTGCAGGGGAAAGTCGGTGCCGGCGATGCCGAGCAGCTTGCCGTCGCGCTTGACCGGAGCGGTGGCGCTGATCACGAGCTTCTGCGAGGCGGAATCGACATAGGGATCGGTCAGCACCGGGGCGTCGAGCCTGACGGTATCCTTGTACCAGCCACGCTTGCGCGGGTCATACCCCTTCGGCATCGTCGCGGCGGGAATGCGTGTCATGGTGCCGTCCTCGCCGCCGAAATAGACGAGGGCGAATTCGCGGCTGAGCAGCGCGTTGTCAAAACCCTTGAGAATGTCCTGGGTATTTTCCGCCCGGGTGACGCCGGCGCCGGCGAGCTCGGTCAGCATGACGCGGGCATTCAGCCAGTTGGCGATACCGGTAGCCGCCAGCTCGCCGGCGGATTCGATTTCGGCCGCTGCTTCCCTGGAGAGGGTGTTTCGCTGAAGGCTGTCGATATAGACCGAAAAGCCGCAGAAGGCCGCAATGACGGCGAGCGAGGCGGCCAAAAGAATTTTGGTCATGAGATTGAAACGTGTGCTCAAGGAAACCCCCCAGTATTCCATTGCCGAACGGCACGCGTCTTGCGCGCATGGGCTCGGCACAGCAAATGTCAGGAAAAAACGCGCCTTCATGGCAGCCGGCGCGAGAACCGCGCTCGTGATCGGTAAAATTGAACGGAGTTCGTTAACACTCACCTAAGGCGGCGGCATTTGCCCGGATTGTAAGTGAAATAGGCCGGGTCCGTCATGCTCGCGGAATTTTCCTGCCCTCAGTCCGGCTTGTAGCCATGCCGGGCGAAGAAGCGGTCGAGTTCCCGTTTCTGCGGGGTTTCTCCGGTGTAGATCGCGATGTAGTCGGGAATGCGCTTCATCCGTAGCGCGGTGTCCTCGGTGGACTGCATCGAGATGTATCCGATCTGGACGAGATAGGTCGTCCGCGCGCGAACATCCGCCGGGCCCTCGTCATAGCCGAACCGCACGAACATACGGCCGATCGCCTCTATCCTTGTCTGGTCTGCTGCCTGCACCTCAGCCAGGATGTCAGGCGATTGCAGCGCCCAGCTGCGCACCGCGAACTCGAACTGGGAATCGAACAGGTCCTTGTTCAGCCAGCAGTCGAAGACATTGAGCATCGCTTCGGCGAGCGTTTCCGCATAGGCCTCGGACTGCTTGACGAGATTGCCCGTGTTTTTCTCCCGCCAGCGCGCGATCAATGCGCTCAGCAGCTCCTCCCGATCCTTGAAGAACCAGTAGAAGCTGGTGCGGGACAGATTGAGCCGCTTGGCGAGCGGCAGGATCTTGACCGATTCCACGCCGGATTCGAGCAGGCAGTCATAGGCGGCTTCCAGCCACCCTTCAGGGGAGCCACGCCAGCCGTTGTCGCTCGTCGCCTGTTCCATGCCGACCATCTAACGAATCCCATATGTCACGACAAGCAGAATGTGCATTCATGTTCTCTATATTGACTATGATGTCATTGATATTGACACTAGTGTACATTTTCCCTTAGCGTTCGCAAAAGATCCCAGTCCGGAGCCCGTGGCATGTCGAACGACCCTCTGCTTCAGCCCTATCAGTTGAAGCATCTGACCCTGCGCAACCGCATCATCGTCACGTCGCACGAGCCGGCCTATCCGGAGGACGGCATGCCCAAGGGCCGTTATCGGGCCTATACGGTGGAGCGGGCGCGCGGTGGCGTGGCGCTGACCATGACGGCCGGCTCGGCTGCCGTCTCGAAGGACAGTCCGCCGGTCTTCAACAACCTGCTCGCCTACAAGGACGAGATCGTGCCGTGGATCCGGGAAATGACCGATGCCGTGCACGAGGCCGGCGCTGCGATCATGATCCAGCTCACCCATCTCGGTCGCCGCACACGCTGGGACAAGGGCGACTGGCTGCCCGTCCTCGCCCCCTCCCACCAGCGTGAGGCGGCGCACCGTGCCTTCCCGAAAAAGCTGGAAGACTGGGATATCGCGCGCATCATCAAGGACTTCGCCGATGCAGCCGAGCGCATGAAGGCGGGCGGCATGGACGGCGTCGAGCTGGAAGCCTATGGCCATCTCATCGACCAGTTCACATCGCCACTGACCAATGAGCTCGATGGCCCCTATGGTGGTTCGCTCGACAACCGCCTGCGTTTCTGTTTCGACGTGTTCAAGGCGATGCGTGAAAGAGTCGGCGAGGATTTCATTCTCGGCGTGCGCTACACGGCCGACGAATGTCTTCCCGGCGGGACCGGGAAGGCCGAGGGCCTTGAAATCTCCCGCCGTCTCAAGGAAAGCGGTCTCATCGACTACCTGAACGTCATCCGTGGCCATATCGATACGGATCCGGGCCTGACCGACGTCATCCCGATCCAGGGCATGGCAAGCGCGCCGCATCTGGATTTCGCCGGTGATATCCGCGCCGCAACCAGGTTTCCGACCTTCCATGCGGCAAAAATCCAGGATGTTGCGACGGCGCGGCATGCGATCGCCGCCGGCAAGGTCGATATGATCGGCATGACCCGCGCGCACATGACCGACCCGCATATCGTGCGCAAGATCATCGAAAAGCGCGAGGACGACATCCGCCCCTGCGTCGGCGCGAACTACTGTCTCGATCGCATCTACCAGGGCGGCCTTGCCTTCTGTATCCACAACGCGGCAACCGGCCGGGAGGAGACGATGCCGCATGTGATCCCGAAGGCGGATGTGCGCAGGAAGGTTGTGATCGCCGGAGCCGGCCCGGCCGGCCTCGAAGCGGCAAGGGTCTGCGCCGAACGCGGCCACGAGGTGGTGGTGTTCGAGGCGGCGAGCGATCCGGGCGGCCAGATCCGCCTGACGGCACAGAGCGAACGCCGGCGCGAAATGATGAGCATCATCGACTGGCGCATGAGCCAGTGCGAAAAACATGGCGTCACCTTCCGTTTCAACAGCTGGGCCGAGGCGGACACGATCCTTGCCGAAAAACCCGATGTCGTGATCGTCGCGACGGGCGGCCTTCCGCATACGGATGTCCTTTCGAAGGGCAACGAGCTGGTGGTCTCCTCCTGGGACATCATTTCGGGCGATGTGAAACCGGGCACCAACGTCCTTGTCTACGACGATGCCGGCGACCATGCCGGGCTGCAGGCGGCCGAACTCATCGCCAAGGCGGGTGGCAAGGTGGAGATCATGACCCCGGATCGCGCTTTCGCGCCGGAGGTCATGGCGATGAACCTCGTCCCCTATATGCGCGCATTGCAAAAGCTCGACACGACCTTCACCGTCACCTACCGGCTGGAAGCGGCGGAAAGGAGCGGCAACCAGCTCATCGCCCATGTCGGCAGCGATTATGGCGGCGTCGCCCGGGAGCGCGTGGTCGATCAGATCGTGGTCAACCACGGCACCATTCCGCTGGACGAACTCTATTTCGAGCTGAAGCCCGGCTCGCGGAACCTCGGCGAGGTCTCCTATGACGCGCTGCTTACCGGCACGCCGCAGACCATCGCGCGCAATGCGGACGGCGCCTATCAACTCTTCCGGATCGGCGATGCGGTCGCCGCCCGCAACACGCATGCGGCGATCTATGATGCACTGCGTCTTGCCAAGGATATCTGAGACCACCCGTGTGCCTGCCGGCGCCTTGCGAACGCGTCCGGCGCGCCGCTCCGGCGGAAGATCGCTTTGCGTTCCGGCCCGGCAGGGCAAACCGGTTGACATCGCGCTTTGCCGGTGTCTTCTTCCCGTCCGTGATGCCGAAGCAGTAGAGCTGCGGGCACCGCCATCGTCTGCATTTCCTGGAAGAGCAGACGAAGCAGAAGAGTTTGGAACCGTTGAATGCCGGCAGTCATCGTCGTCAATCGTATGATGGAATTCTTTTCCAGCCTGGCCCTCGGCTAGCGGCGAGCGCTGTTCTGCGTCCCTTGGCGGGATGAATACATCAAAAGTCGGAATCTGTTCGTTGGGAAAGCGCCGGTGTCGTCGCCCGTCGCATCGGCACGCCGCCAGTTCCGACTTTTCGCTCCGTGTCCTCGTCTGGTGCTCTGTCGCCGCTGCGAGGCGACTTGAACACTTGATCTGAAATCACCGAAAAGGAGGGGACATGAAACGCATCGATCTCCTGGCGCGTCTCAAGGCTGTCGAAGGCAATGATCTCTACAGAGGCAAGCGGATCGGCTCCCTCAGCGCTTACATGAGCGATGAGCAGCTTGATAAGCACATCCGCGATATCGAGGACCGGATGCATGCGAACCGGCCGCAGCCGGAGTGACCGCCTGTCGTGCAGCCTTGATAAACACAGGGTGATCGGGTGGCGATGTCGCCCGATTGCCGCGCTTGCGAGGCGCCTTGCGGCATGTCTGCCGGGTGACGAATCATATAACAGGGGAATCCCAGTCAACTTTTATGCGGCAACGGCAGCATTTCGCATCGCCCTTTCGGCTGCCCGGAGAGACCATGTCCCATTCATCGTCCGACGTTACAGGATCGCCCGTCACGCTTGCCGGTGCGACATTCACGGATATGAAACTCGGCACGGGCGACCAGCCGCACCGGATCTTCCTCTACCGCCCGCCAAGACCGGCTCCGCCTGAAGGCTGGCCAGTGCTCTACATGACGGACGGCAATGCCTGCTTTGCGACGGCCGTCGATGCGCAGAAGGTGCAGATGTCCTATCCGAGCGGCACGAACGTCTGCGACGGTGTGATCGTGGCGATCGGCTACCCCACCGACGATGCTTACGATCCATTCCGCCGTTCCTGGGATCTCAGCCCGCCGCCCGGCCGGACCTATCCGCCGTTCTTTCCCGATACGCCTGACGTCAAGACCGGTGGCGGTGACGGCTTTCTCTCCGCGATCGAGGACGAGGTGAAGCCCTGGGTCGAGCGGCAGGTGCCGATCGACCGGTCTCGCCAGGCGCTTTTCGGTCATTCCTTCGGGGGGCTGTTCGTGCTCCATGCGCTCTTTACCAGGCCGCATGCGTATCGGCGCTGGATCGCGGCAAGCCCGGCGATCTACTGGGAGGATGCGGCCATTCTGGCGACGGAGCAGGCGTTTCTGGAGCGTTCCCACGTGCCCCCGGGCATCGAACTGCATCTTTCCGCCGGGCAATATGAAAGCGAGACGCGCATCGCCCCCTTCCACAAGGGTCGGCCCGACGAGGCACAGAGACAGGCCCGTGCGCTCGAAACCAGAACGGTGGAACTGGCCCGGACGATGGCGGAACGTTGGCAGGCGTCCCCGGGTCTCGCCGGTGTTGCCCATTTCGAGGAGTATGCCGGCGAGAACCATATGTCCGTTCTGCCAGTTGCCCTGAACCGTGCCGTCCAGATCGCCTTCCGGCAGGAGACGTAGCTCCGGCTTGGAGAGTGCTCGTTGGATGTTATGCGCGGTCGGCAGCCGGGCGGAAGAACCCCGCGCGCCGAAGCGTGCGGGGCAAAGATCAACGGGAGTGCTGCAGCCAGAAGTCCTGCCAGTCCTGCAGCTTGGCAAAATCGTCCTGGCTCGTTTCGGAGTGGTTGACGTAAAGCTTGTCGACATGGCTCGCGATGCCGGAGACTTCGCTCTCGGGCATCTTGGCCTCCGTATTCGTCGAGATCTTGCCGTCGCCGAGCTGCGGGGCCATGCCTTCCTCGGTCATCATGAAGCGGGCGAAGAGCTTTGCTGTGTTCGGGCTCTTCGTGCCGGCGGCGATGACGGCGACGCGCGGCGTCAGCTGGCCGATCCACGGCTTCATCTCCTTGCAGATGCCCATGCCGTAGCCGTCCTTCTTGGCGTCGCGGAAGATCGCGACGGAGAGGAAGCCGATCGGCGGCTTTTCCTCCTTCGCGCCGACGATCGGGCCGACATCGGTGTCGCTGCGCGTGACCTTCGTTTGGTTCCTGGCGAGACGCTTGACCCATTCGGCCGTTGCGCTGGCCTCGTCGGTCGTCAGCTCCTCGCCGAACTGAGCCTTGTAGGCCTCGCGCATCGCGGCGTCTTCGTGTGTCGCGAGCTGGTTGAACCAGAACATCGTCTCGTTGCGCAGCAACGGATCGGGAATGGCGACGCGGCCCTTCCACTCCTCCGTCGTCAGCGCCCAGAGGTTGTCGACCGGGCAGGTCTCGCCGTTGACGTCGGTGTTGTAGGCGAAGACCCAGGGATTGTTGCTGGTGATCGCCGGGCTCTGGTAGGCGGCCGGGATCTTGTCCTTGAGATCAGGCGCGAGCCAGGAGATGCCGAAGCCTTGCGGCAGGATCTGGCTGGTCACCGACGGCAGGTTGCTCATGTTGAAGACGTCGGTGCGTACGTTGCCGGCGGCCGCTTCCCGGGCGATGATCTGTTCCTGATCCTGGCCGCTCATCTTCACGCCCGTCGCCTTCAGGCCGTATTTCGCCGAGAAATTCTCGGCCATGCTGACGATCTTGCCGGTCGCGTCGATGACCGTGATCGGCTCTTCCTTCTTGGCGGCCTCGATCAGCGCCTCCAGCGAATAGTCGCTGTCGGGAATGCCGATCTGCTTGGCCTCCTGGGCCATGGCGCCCGTCAGGCCCATGGCCAGGACGGATGCGCTCGTGAACAGGCTGATCAATGTCTTAGGCATCATTTCCTCCGTTGCCTTGATGGCGCATGCCCTGTCAGAGGGCGATGCGATTCCTGTCCCGGTCGAAAAGGTGCAGATGCTGCCTTTCGACCCAGAAATGGGTGGTCTCGCCCGCGGCCTTGCGCGGGTTTTCGGTTGCGATCGCGAAGAAGCGGCTGCCATCGACATCGAGCTCGACAATCCAGCTGCCGCCAGTGGGCACGATGTCGACGATGGTTCCCAGGCCGGCGGCGCAGCGCGCGGCCTCCGCCGTGTCGAGGTCGCCAAGGCGCACCGCCTCCGGCCGGATGCCGGCCGAGGCGACCTGGGTGCCATCGACTGAGAAATGCGCGAGAAGCCGATCGACCCAGCCATGCAGCGGGCCGGACTGCGCCTCGCCGCGCTCGACGATGTTGATCGGCAGGCTGCCGACGAATTCCGCGACGAAGCGGTTTGCGGGGCGCTCGTAGATGTCGTCGGGCGTGCCGACCTGCTGCAATTCGCCCTCGCTCATCACGGCGATGGTCGTCGCCAACGTCATCGCTTCCCACTGGTCGTGGGTGACGAAGACGATGGTGGAGCCGGCCTCTGCGTGGATGCGTTTCAGTTCCGCGCGCATTTCCAGCCGCAGCTTGGCGTCGAGGTTGGAAAGCGGTTCGTCGAGCAGGATGACGGACGGGTTCAGCGCCAGCATGCGGGCAAGCGCCACGCGCTGCTGCTGGCCGCCGGAAAGCTCCGCCGGGTAGCGGGAGGCATAGCGGACGATGCCAAGTTTGGTCATCACCCGGTCGACGGTGGCGTCGCGCTCGGCGGCAGGCGTCTTGCGCAGCTTCAGGCCGAAGGCGACGTTCTCGCGGATCGTCATGTGCGGCCAGAGGGCGTAGTTCTGGAAGACGAGGCCCATGTTGCGCTTTTCCGGCACGGTGAAGACGCCGTCGGCAACGGAGACGATCGGTTCGCCGTCGACGAGGATGCGGCCGCCCGTCGGGTGTTCGAGGCCGGCGATCATGCGCAGCGTCGTCGTCTTGCCGCAGCCGGAAGGGCCGAGCAGGCAGAGGAATTCCGACTTGCCGATTTCCATGCTCAGATCGCCGATGGCGGCGGGGCCGCCGCGGCCATAGGTCTTGCGGATATTTTCCAAGGTTATGCTGGACATTACTTGCTTCCCATGCCGTCTGAGAGGTTGGCCCGGCCGATCTTCTGGACGAGCATCGTGCCGGTGAAGGCGACGACGCAGAGCATCAGGACGACCGCATTGGCAGCCTGGCTGTAGCCGTAGTCGACGAGGCGGATTGCGTAGGTGGTGAGCAGGTCCGTGCCGGGAACGGCAAGGACGACGACGAGGCTGAGCCCCTTGATGCCGGAAATGAAGGGCAGGAGGATCGCCGAGACGAGGGCTCCGCGCTGGATCGGCAGCACGATGGAGCGCATGCGGCGCAGCCAGCCGGCGCCGACGATCTGGCCGGCCTCCTCCGGCTCGCGGCCGAGCTGCATCATCGAGGCGATGCCGGCGCGTGAGGCGAAGGGCATCTGGTCCGCGAGGATCGCCAGCATGAGGATGATCGGCGTGCCGTAGAGCGCCGGCAGCGGCGGGCGGGCGACGGCGAACATCGAGAGATAGGCGGCGGCAAAGGCGATGCCCGGCACAAGATAGGGCAGGAAGGTGATTTGCCGCAGCGCGACGGAGACGAAGCGGACGGGCGAGCGCACGACGGCATAGCCGACGAGGAGGCCGAGCACGCCGGCGCCGAGAGCGGCAAGGCCCACCATCCACACCGTGTTCCACAGCGCCAGCCAGAATTCGCCCGTCAGGAGAATGCCCTGGCGCAGCGCGGTCGTACCGAGATCGGTGCCGATCCAGTAGTCGAGCGTGAAATTGTCGAGGCTGAAAGCGCCCGGCACCCGCATGACCGTCGTCAGCGCCAGCGCGAGAAGCGGAATGCCGGCGCTGAAGGCGAAGACGGCAAGCGCCCAGAGGAAGGCCGGCGTCCGCCACTTGCCGAGCGGCGTGGCGCGCACCATCGCGCCCTTGGAGCCGATGGTGACAAAGCGCTTTGCTTCCTTCAGCAGGCGCATATCGATGAGGATGGAGAAGACGCCGAGCAGCACGATGACGCCGGCAAGCACGGCGGAAGCACCGGCCTGGCTGGTCGAGATCGCCCGGAACAGGGAGGTCGCGAGCACGTCGAAGCCTACCGGCACGCCGAGCACATAGGCGACACCGAAATCGCCGAGGCACTTGGCGAAGATCAGCGTGGCGGCCGAAATGAGCGAGGGCAGCATCAGCGGCAGGATGATCTTGCGCGCCACGTCGAGTGGGCTAGCGCCGAGACTGCGGGCGGAATCCTCCAGCTGCGTGTCGAACTGCTTCAGCGCATTGCCGAAGAGCAGGATGACGAAGGGCGCATAGTGCAGGGCGAGGATGAGCGCGATCGGCAGGGCGCCATAGGCCAGCCAATCCGGCGGGGTGACGCCGAAGGTCTCCATCCAGCCGGGAAGCCCGCCTGTCGTGCGATTCTTGAAAAGGGTCAGCCAGGCGAGCGCGAAGGTCCAGGACGGCAGCATGTAGGGGACAAGCAGGGCCGTCGAGAGCCACTTCTTGCCGATGAGGTCGGTGCGGGCGAGCAGCCAGCCGATTGGCCCGCCGACGAGGAAAGCGATGGCGATGGCACCGGCGGAGATGATCGCCGTATTGGCGAGCGGCCACCAGAAGAGATCCCGCGCGATGGGCGAGAGGAGGACGCGGTTGAGGTAGTAGAGCGTGAACGTCCCGAGCTGCTGCCCGGTGCGCGCGGTATCGGCGAAATGCACCGTTACGGCGTCCGCGAGCAGAAGCAGGACGGGCGCGAGGATGAGATAGGCGAAGACAGCGACCAGGGCCAGGCCGAGCAGCAGCGTCGGATCCGCGCTGTTGACGCGGATGAGGTAGGAGAAGCGTCTCCAGGGCGAGGCCGGCTCAGGACGTAAACGGTCCTCCGGCAAAGGGATTTGCAGGGTCATAGGCTCAACTTTGCGTTCGGAACGAAAAAGGTTGGGGGCGTGTCAGTCCGGGAGGGCGCCGACCGCGGCGATGACGTCGCGGACTGCCTGCCAGGCGGTGTCGTAGCGGAGCGGCAGGAACTGCTCGTCGCCGTTGAAGGCCGCTGTCATCTCCGGCGGGAAGCGGAAGGCGAAGAAGCAGGCTGTCAGCTTCTTCGCCAGCGCTGGATCGAGATCATGAGCGTGGGCGAAGGACGATGTCGGGAACAGCGGGCTCTGATAGAGGACCCGCAGGGCATGGCGATCCACCGCGCCGCGCTCCTCCAGCCGTTCGAGCACGTCGGAGGCGACGGCCGCCATGTCGTAGTCGCCGGAAAGCACACCCATCACCGACTTGTCGTGCGCTCCGGAGAGGATCGGCTTATAGTCGGTATCGGGTACCAGCCCTTCGACGGGAAAGAGCGCCCGGGGCGCGAGATTACCGGAGTTCGACGCCGCGGAAACATGGGCGACGCGTTTGCCCTTGAGATCCGCGAGCGTCTGGTAGGGCGAATCCGCCCGCACGATGGCGACCAGATGATAGCCGCGCAACGCCCCGTTCTCGCCTTTGCCGGCAAAGGGAACCGCCCCCGCCTTGTTGACGGCTTCCACCGTCGGGCCGGTGGAGAAGCCCGCGAAATGCAGGCGACCGGCGCGCATCGCGCTGATTTCGGCCGCGCTCGACTGCACGGGGTAATAGACGATCTGGCGATCGAGACAGTGCGACAGGTGCTGTGTGAAAGGCCGGAACAGTTGCGCATAGACCGCCGGATCCTCGATGGGGGCGAAGGCCCAGACGAGCGTATCGGGATTGCGCCACTTGGCCGGATCCGCCGGCAGGTCTGCCACGAGATCGCCATCGGCATCGCAATAGGCCTCGTCCAGACCGGAGCTCTGCTGGCACGGTTCGGCGCGGGCCGCCATGCCGCCGCCCAACAGCAGGCCGACCAGCATCATGCAGGCCGCTATGGCGCTGTAGCGTTTCATTTTATCCTCCCGAAGGGTTTTTACCGTCTCGCGTTCGGCAAAGCCCTTGCTATAGGATGAGGGAATAATCCAAAGTTCCTGTCAGAGTCCTGTCAGCATCATGCGCATCCTGGTCATCGAAGATTCCATCGACATCGCCGAGGCGATCGACGCGAAACTGTCGCGGGCTGGCCACCATGTCACGCTGGCCGAAGACGGTATCTCCGGCGAGGAGCTTGCCATCCACGGCGAATTCGACGTGGTGGTGCTCGACATCAACCTGCCGGGGCGCAGCGGTTTCGACGTGATGGCGCATATGCGCGGCCGCAATTCCCCGACGCCCGTGCTCGTCATCACCGCCCGCAACCAGCTGGACGACAAGATCAGCCTGCTCGATCTCGGCGCCGATGACTATATCGTCAAGCCGTTCGATCTCGGCGAGCTGGAGGCGCGGCTGCGCGCCGTCACGCGGCGGCACCAGGGCCTTGCCAAGTCGCTTATCCGGATTGGTACGCTTGAAGTGGACATGTCCGCCCGGGCGGCGCGGGTCACCGGGCGGCTGCTCGAACTGGGGCGCCGTGAGTTCGAGGTGCTGGAGGTGCTTGCGGTCCACGCCGGCAGTACGGTGAGCAAGGACCGGCTCTACATGAAACTCTTCGGCCATGACGACGTGGGCACGCCCAATGCCGTGGAACTGTTGGTCTCGCGCGTTCGAAAGAAGCTGGAATCGAGCGACGTGGAGATCGTCACGCATCGCGGCGCCGGTTACGTGCTGCGCAGCAAGGCCGGCACGGTGACCTGATGGCACGACTGTCGATCGAGCGCCGGCTGCTGATCACGACCGCTTGCCTCTTCCTGGTCATCGGCAGCGTCCTGGCGCTGACGGTGCGTGCCTATGCGCGGCGGGCCGCCGACGAGGCGTTCGACCGGGTGCTGACGGCCTCGGCCCTCTCGATTGCCGATACGGTCGCCATAGAGGAGGGTGCCGTCGCCGTCGACATTCCCTATTCGGCCTTCGCTATCCTCGGCACGTCCCGTCTCAACCGGGTCTTCTACCGGATCACCGCACCGGACGGCAGCCTGGTGACCGGCTCGCCGACGCTCGGCCTCGACATACCCGCGAACCCGAACGAGACGCTGCACCTGCACGACGCTGTCTATCGCGGCGAGCCGGTGCGCATCGCCGCCGTGCAGCGCTACCGCGCCGACACGGTCACCGGAACGGGCGGCTGGATCGGCATCCAGGTGGCCGAGACGCGGGAGGCCCGCCGGGAGCTGGCAGGGCAGCTGACGCTGAACGGCATGCTACCGGCGGTGGCGATCGCGCTGCTTGCCTGCGGCCTCATCCTCGCCTCGGTGCGCTCGGCCTTCTCGCCGCTGCGCCTCATCGAAAGCAATCTCAGGGCCCGTCGTCCGTCCGATCTCAGCCGCATTGAGACCGAAGTTCCGGCCGAGGTCTCGGCGCTCGTTTCCGCACTCAACGACTTCATGGACCGGCTGGGTTCGGTGCTTGACGGTGTCAAGCGCGTGACGGCGGATGCGGCTCACCAGCTGAGGACCCCGCTTGCAGCCATCCAGGCGCAGGCCGAGGTGGCGCTGGAAGAGGTGGCCGGCGAGCGGGTGAAGCGGCGCCTGACGCGCATCCACCACAATGCGCGCGAGGCGGGCCTCCTGGCCAACCAGCTGCTCTCCGACGCGACGACGCTGCACCGCCTCGAAACGCAGGAGCGGGAGGTTGTCGATGTCGGGCAGTCGGTGCAGGACGCGCTGCAGATGCTTCGGGCGGAGAGTGCCTATGCCGGGCTGATGCAGTCGCTTGCCCTTCACATGGAGGGCAGTGCCCTGCGCGTCATGGCTGAACCCGTGGTGCTGCGGGAAATGGTACGCAATATTGTCGAGAATGCCTTCATCCACGCGCCGGGCCCGACGCTCGTGCGGCTCTTCGAGCGGCAGGGGCAGGCCGTGCTGCAGGTGATGGACCGGGGGCCGGGCATACCGGATAGTGCCAAGGGCCGGGTGTTCCAGCGCTTCGTGCGCGCCGATCACCGGTCCGCCGGCTCAGGCCTTGGCCTGGCGATTGCGAAGGACGTGGCGGTTGCCTTCGGCGGCGCGATCGCGGTGGCCGACCGAGAGGGCGGCGGGCTTGTCGTCGAGGTCGTTCTGCCGGTCATTCGGGAAAGGACGGAATGATGCGGCTTTTTCCTGAGGGCCTTCGGTTGCGGAACGTCGGCGCCCTTCTCCTTCTCATGGCCTTGGTGATGCCGGGTTTCGCGGCGGCGCAGGAGCGCACGCTGCGGCTGGCCGGTGTCGTTTCCGAGGTGCGCATGGCGCCGTTGATCGTCTCGCTCTCGGTGAACCTGCCCGGCACGCGGCTCGTCTACAGCCGGCTCTCCTCCGCGCAGATCGCTGCAGCCGCCCGCCGCCCGCAGGATGCGCCGTTCGACATCGCCTTCCTGTCCTCGCCCGACGTCGCCGTTTCCATCGCCAACGAGGGTTATGCCGTGCCCGACGAGGCGGCCGGCGCGATGGCCGGTGTGCAGTGGCGCAACGAGGTCTTTGGCTTCTGGTCCGATC
This sequence comes from Shinella sp. JR1-6, assembly GCF_004284735.1. Taxonomy (NCBI): domain Bacteria; kingdom Pseudomonadati; phylum Pseudomonadota; class Alphaproteobacteria; order Hyphomicrobiales; family Rhizobiaceae; genus Shinella; species Shinella sp. JR1-6. Next base: position 14,038 of record NZ_SHMI01000015.1, read on the forward strand.
CTGCCGTGATCGTCGTGCGCAAGGCGGCATTCGAGAACCGCATGCCGCGCACCCGTATCGAACTGGTGCGCTCGCTCGAGCAGAACAGCGGTCGATTTGCCCGCCGCGTCGGCGTCGTCAATGTCGGCATTGACGATATCGGCTATCTGCTCGCCTCGCAGGATTCGATCCGCACCTCGCTCTATTGGCGGCTGATCCGGGCGCTCGGCGGGGCGAAGGCGAGGATCTATGACACGACGGACGATCTCCTGGAGGCGTTGCAGGCCGGTGATCTCGACGTTGCCTATAATGTGCCGCTCTCGGCCCTGCGATCCGGCGGCGACCTGCCCGAGGGCATGGAAGTTCTCGTCCCGCAGGATTACGTGCTCGCCGTTCCGTGGACGGTGCTGATGCCAAAGGGGGCTGCGAACCTGCGCGAGGCCCGCATCCTGCTGCACATGCTGCTGGCACCGGAGGGTCAGACGGCACTTTCCTCCGCAGGCTTTTCGCTCCCGCAGCAGCCTGCGGGTTTCGAGGGGCTGCAGAAGATCGAGCTTGGGCCGGAGCTTCTGGTCTTCCGTGACATGATCAAGCGCAGCCGGTTTCTTGATGCCTGGTTCCAGATGGTCGTCGGCTGAGGGCGCGCCTTTGACATGGTGGGCAACTCGTCATAGGTTTCGCCCCCATTTTCCGATGCTTTGGCGGCAAGAACCCTGAAAACGACCAAGAAGACCAAGGCGCAGAAGAGCCGCAGGCCCAAGACCCTTCTGCAGAAGCTGGCGGCTACCCCCGAAAAGCTGTTTTCGGGGGCGTTTCGCCAGCAATATGCTGCCCTGTGTTTCCGCATTGCGCCTGAAGGCCCCGGGATCGAAGTCCTCGTGGTAACCTCGCGCGATACCGGCCGCTGGATCATTCCCAAGGGCTGGCCGATGAAGGACAGGAAACCCTATGAGGCGGCCGCGATCGAAGCCTTCCAGGAGGCAGGCATTCGGGGAAAAGTCCACAAGAAACCGGTCGGCAGTTATACCTATCTGAAACTGCTCGACGACGGCGACGTGGCGCCCTGCATCGTCGATGTGTTCCAGATCGAAGCCACCGAGCTTGCCACGAAATTTAAGGAAAAGGGCGAGCGGCGGCTTGCCTGGGTCAGCCCGGACGAGGCGGCGCGTCGCGTGCGCGAAATCGAACTCAAGTCGCTGCTGGTGGAGTTCAAGCCCCGCTGAGGCCACCCTTTCGCGGGACTAGTGTCATCCCGCGGCCGGCGCAAGCTTTCTTGCAATGTCGAAGAAGGCGTTGACCAGTTTGCCGTTGGCACGCTCGCGCAGACAGATAAGGGCCTCGTCCATCAGCATTTCAGGCGCGTCGATGGGTATCGGGACGAGGCGGTTATCCTGCCCGAACTCGGCGGAGGAGACGAAGCCGACCCCGCCGCCCGCCGCCACGATCTCACGGACCGCCTCCCGGCCTTCCGCCTCGATGAGCGGCGTCAGCGACACGCCGCAGACGGCGGCCATCGCCTCCAGCTTCTGGCGGGTCTTGGAGCCGCGCTCGCGCATGACGAGAGGATGCGTCGCCAGTTCCGGGAATGTCACGGTCCTCTGGCCGGCGAGGGGATAGTCGCGGCTGGCAAAGGCGATGATCGGCGTCGAATTGAGCTTCAGGATCTCGAAGTCGCTGGATTGCGGCACCTCGCCGAGCACGCCGATATCCGCCTCATAGGCGTGCAGGCTGGTGATGACCGTCTCGGTGTTGCCGGCGTCGATCGAGACCTGCACGGTCGGATAGGCTCGACGGAAGGCCGCGAGGATGTGCAGGAGATGGTGGGCGGCATCGGCGACGATGCGCAGCTTGCCCGCCCGGAGCGCGCGGGATTCCGACAGCAGGTCGAGCGCCTGCTGCTCCACGTCGAACATGCGCCGCGTGACTTCCAGAAGCTGCTGGCCGGCCTGGGTCAGCGTTACCTGCTTCTTGTTCCGGTTGAAGAGCAGGACGTCGTATTCCTCCTCCAGCTTGCGTACCTGATCGGAAATGGCCGGCTGGGTCAGGAACAGTGCTTCCGCTGCACGCGAAAAGCCGCCGTGGATGGCAACGTTATGAAAGGCACGAAGCTGGACATAGCGCATGCGGCGACCCCCATTGATAGATTGAATCTATGCTTTCATTAATACGAACGATTTGATTTATGTAAAGCCGCGACGGATAGTTTTCGGTTTCCATTCTCTTGCGGAGCACGCCCATGAGTCTGCCGGCCGTCGCCCTCGAACTTGCCGCCGCCACCGTTCTTCTGCTCTACGCCGTCAGACTGGTGAAGACCGGCGTCGAGGCGGCCTCGGGTGATCTCGTGGCACGCAGTGTCGGTGGAGGCGGCAGCCGGCTGCGGGCGGCGCTTTATGGGTGTCTCGTCGCCATCGGCCTGCAGAGCTCCACGGCGGTCGCCATGCTCGCGGCCGGCTTTGCCATCAGCGGTGCGCTGGCGCTCGATGTTGGGCTCGCGGTGCTGCTCGGGGCGGATCTCGGCTCGGCGCTGGTGGTCAAGATCCTGTCCTTTGACCTTCATTGGCTTGCGCCGCTGCTCATTGCCGCCGGCGGGCTGCTGCATCTGAAGGCGCGTAAGCGCAAGACTGTCGAAGCCGGTCGCGCCGTGCTGGGTATCGGCCTCCTGCTCCTGTCGCTGCAGATGATCGGCCACGCGACGGCACCACTGGCGCAAAGCCCGCTGCTGCCCTCCGCCATCGCCTTCATCGGCAAGGACGGACTGACAGTGATGATCCTTGCCGCGCTCTTCACCTGGGTGCTGCATTCCAGCGTCGCTGCCATTCTTCTCATTCTCACCTTCGCGGCCAGGGGCATCGTGCCAATCGATGTCGGCATACCGCTTGTCCTCGGTGTCAATCTCGGCGGCGGGCTGATTGCGCTCTGGCTGACGCGCGGCCTGCCGGTCGAGGGACGGCGCCTGCCGCTCGGCAATCTGTTCTTCCGCGCGCTGTTCAGCGTGGCGATCTTCACGCTGTTTTCGCTGGATGTACCCTTTGCATGGCTGCCGGGCGACACCGCTGCCGGCAAGCTGGTCAACCTGCATGTGCTGTTCAATGCTGCGCTGGTTGCCGTCGGGCTCGTCACCTGTGGCTCGATGGCGCGCCTGGTTCGACTGCTGACGCCAGAGGTGGCGCGGGAGGGCGACTTTACCGCCCATGCCAGCGCGCTGGACCGTGCGCTGATCGACAAGCCGGCGCAGGCTCTGGCGGCTGCGGCGCGCGAGGTGTTGTACATGGGCAACCTCATTACCCGTATGCTGGAACCGGTGATGACGGTGATCGAGGCACCGACGCCCGAAGCCGTAAAGGCGCTCCGCCGCATCGATGGCGATATCCACCGGGCTCACAGCGAGATCAAGCTCTATATCGCTACGGTCAACCGCGGTGTGCTGACGGAAGAACAGTCTGCTCGCGGCATCGAGCTTACCGAAGCGGCAATCCATCTTGAATATGCCGGTGATGTGGTGGCGAAGAGCCTGTTGCAGATGGCGGAGGAACGGCTTGCCGGAGCGGGTGCCTTCTCGCAGGAGGGCTGGCGCGAGCTGACGCTGCTGCATGCTGCGGTGTCTTCGAATGTCCGGCTTGCGGCCAATCTGCTTGTCTCGCCGGACCCGGTCATTGCTCGTGAGATGGTGCGGCAGAAGGAGCACGTGCGCCGTCTCGTCGAGGAGAGCAGCAAGAGCCATCTGGAGCGGCTGCGCCAGGGCATAGGCGCGAGCATCCAGTCCAGCGACATGCATCTTGAGATCGTACGTGCGCTGAAGGAGGTCAATTCTCTGGTCACGACCATGGCCTATCCGCGCCTGCGCGAGACGGGAGACCTCCTGGAAAGCCGTCTGATCCCTGCTGCCTGAAAGGCATAAATTTAATCGATGGATTGATACAAAAGAACGATTTTACAGATATGTGTTTCCACCGCATTGTCACATCCGGAAAAGCCAAATGCGAGGACGGACCATGCCCAACACCGCTTCTGACAGAACCATCGCACCGCTGGAGACGCCACGGCTCGGCGAGCCCTATCTCCTGACACCCGGCCCGCTGACGACGGCTTACGAAGTCAAGGAAGCCATGCTGCGGGACTGGGGCTCCTGGGATGGCGACTTCCGCGCCATGACGGCGGACCTGCGCCGCCAGCTGCTCGAGATCGCCGGCGATACGGCCGGTGAATTCGACTGCGTGCCGATGCAGGGCAGCGGCTCGTTCTCGGTGGAGGCGATGCTCGCCAGCTTCGTGCCGAAGGACGGCAAGGTGCTGGTGCTGAGCAACGGTGCCTATGGCAAGCGTATCGCCCAGACGCTCTCCTATCTCGGCCGCGACCATGCCGTCATCGACAAGGGTGACTACATGCCGCCGCGCGGTGTCGAAGTCGCCGCGGCGCTGGATGCCGACCCCGCCATCAGCCATGTCGTCGTCGTCCATTGCGAAACCAGTTCGGGCATCCTCAATCCGCTGAAGGAAATCTCCGACACCGTCTACGCCCGTGGTCGCAAGCTTCTCGTGGATTCCATGAGCGCTTTCGGTGCGGTGCCGGCCAGCCTTTCCGACTTCCGCTACGAGGCGATCGTCTCCTCGGCCAACAAATGTATCGAGGGCGTACCGGGCTTCGGCTTCGTCATCGCCCGCAAGAGCGAACTTGAGGCCGCCAAGGGCCGCAGCCATTCGCTGAGCCTCGATATGCATGCCCAGTGGGATTACATGAACAAGACCGGCCAGTGGCGCTTCACGCCGCCGACCCATGTCGTCGCCGCGTTCCTGGAGGCGCTGCGCATCCACCGCGAAGAAGGTGGGGTTGCCGCCCGCGGCGCGCGCTATGCCCGCAACCGCGACGTCATGGTGGCAGGCATGCGCGAGGCCGGCTTCGAGACGCTGCTCGCCGACCAGTGGCTCTCGCCCATTATCGTCACCTTCTTCAGCCCGGCCCACCCGGCCTTCGCTTTTGACCGCTTCTATGAACTGATGAAGGAGAAGGGCTTCATCATCTATCCCGGCAAGCTGACGGTGGTCGACAGTTTCCGTGTCGGCTGCATCGGCCGCATGGACGAGCATGTCATGCGCCGTGTGGTGGACGCCGCCCGCACGTCCCTTGCCGAAATGGGCGTCGATAGCGCCGCCCCGCCGGCCATCGCCCTTGAAGAACGCAGCCGCCTGGCGGCCTAACGAGAATGGAATCCCCGATGAACCAGATGTCCAAGATCACCGTCACCGCCAACCGCCGCACCTATCCCTGGCCGAATGTCCCGGCCATCGCCATCTGCCTCGACGGCTGCGAGCCGGCCTATCTCGACGAGGCCATCAAGGCCGGGCTGATGCCGACGCTCAAGCGCATCCGCAAGACAGGTACGGAGCGCACCGCGCTCAGCGTCATCCCGAGCTTCACCAACCCGAACAATCTCTCCATCGCCACCGGCCGCCCGCCGGCGATCCACGGTATCTGCGGCAACTATCTCTATGAGCCCGCGACCGGCAAAGAGGTGATGATGAACGACCCGCGGTTCCTGCGCGCGCCGACCGTCTTCAAGGCTTTTTATGATGCCGGCGCCAAGGTCGCCGTGGTGACGGCGAAGGACAAGCTGCGCGCACTGCTCGGCCATGGCCTGAAGTTCGACGAGGGCCGCGCCGTCTGCTTCTCTTCGGAAAAGTCCGACACGTCTACCAAGGCGGAACACGGCATCGACAACGCCTCGGCCTGGCTTGGCCTGCCGGTGCCGGAGGTCTATTCCGCCGACCTCTCGGAATTCGTCTTCGCCGCGGGCGTGAAGCTCCTCAAGGAGTTCCGCCCCGACGTCATGTACCTGACCACGACCGACTACGTGCAGCACAAATATGCGCCGGGCGTGCCGGAGGCCAATTCCTTCTACGAGATGTTCGACAAGTACCTGACCGAACTCGACGCGCTTGGTGCGGCAATCATCGTTACCGCCGACCACGGCATGAAGCCGAAGCACAAGGCAGACGGCACGCCCGACGTCGTCTACGTCCAGGACCTGCTCGACGAATGGCTCGGCAAGGACGCCGCCCGCGTCATCCTGCCGATCACCGACCCCTATGTCGTGCACCACGGCGCGCTCGGCTCCTTCGCCACCGCCTACCTGCCTGAGATGGCCGACAAGGAAGAGATCATCGAGCGGCTGAAGGCGATCGAGGGCGTCGACGTCGTCCTGTCGCGGCCGGAAGCCTGCGTCCGCTTCGAGCTGCCGGACGACCGCATCGGCGACATCGTGCTCGTCTCCTCGCAGAACAAGACGCTCGGCACCAGCGAGCACCGGCACGATCTTGCCGCGCTCAACGAGCCGCTGCGCTCGCATGGTGGCCTCACGGAACAGGAAGTACCCTTCATCGCCAACCGCACCCTGCCGGAACTCTCTTCCGCCGGCACGCTGCGCAATTTCGACGCTTTCTACTATGCACTCGTCGCCGCCGCGCAGCCGGCGCATTGAGGAGGGAGCGATGACAAAAGTCGAAACGACATTCGCGATCCGCCACGAGCCGATGCGGATCGCCGGCAAGAAGGTCGATACCGAGGGGCGGGTCGAGGTGCATTATCCCTGGAACGACGCCGTCATCGGCACCGTCCCGGCCGGCAATGCCGAGCACGCGAGAAAGGCCTTCGAGATCGCGGCCGCCTACCAGCCGAAGCTGACGCGCTACGAGCGTCAGCGCATTCTCCTGAAGGCGGCCGAACTGCTGGTCGCCCGCAAGGAGGAGATTTCCGATCTCATCACGCTGGAGCTCGGCATTTCCAAGCAGGATTCGCTCTACGAAGTGGGCCGCGCCTTCGATGTGCTGACGCTGTCCGGCCAGATGTGTATCCATGACGATGGCGAGATTTTTTCCTGCGATCTCACCCCGCACGGCAAGGCGCGAAAGATTTTCACAACGCGCGAGCCGCTGACCGCCATCTCGGCGATCACACCCTTCAACCATCCGCTCAACATGGTGGCGCACAAGGTTGCGCCGGCCGTCGCGACCAACAACTGCGTCGTGCTGAAGCCGACGGAGCTGACGCCGATGACGGCGCTCATCTTCGCCGACATCCTCTATGAGGCTGGTTTGCCGCCGGAAATGCTGTCCGTCGTCACCGGCTGGCCCGGCGATATCGGTATGGAGATGATCACCAATCCGAATTTTGACCTGATCACCTTCACCGGCAGTGTGCCCGTCGGCAAGCTGATCGCCGCGCACGCCCATTACAAGCGCCAGATCCTCGAACTCGGCGGCAATGACCCGCTGATCATCCTCAACGATCTCTCCGACGACGATCTCGCCAGGGCGGCCGACCTCGCCGTTGCCGGCGCGACAAAAAATTCCGGCCAGCGCTGCACGGCCGTCAAGCGCATCCTCTGTCAGGAGCGTGTTGCCGACCGTTTCGTGCCGCTGGTGCTGGAGCGGGCGAAGAAGCTGAAGTTCGGCGATCCCATGGACCGTGCGACGGAGCTCGGCACCGTGGTGCACGCCAGGGCCGCCGAAGTCTTCGAGCGCCGGGTGCATCAGGCGGCGGAAGAGGGAGCGGAAATCCTCTACAATCCCGGCCGCAAAGGCGCGCTGCTGCCGCCGATCGTCGTCGATCGCGTCTCCCATTCGAGCGAGCTCGTCATGGAGGAGACCTTTGCGCCGATCATCCCGATTGTCCGTGCACCCGACGATGACGACGCGCTGATCGCGCTCTCCAACTCCACTGCCTTCGGCCTTTCCTCCGGCGTCTGCACCAACGATTTCCGTCGCATGCAGAAATATATCGCGGGGCTGAAGGTCGGTACGGTCAACATCTGGGAAGTGCCGGGTTACCGCATCGAGATGAGCCCGTTCGGCGGCATCAAGGACAGCGGCAACGGCTACAAGGAAGGCGTCATCGAGGCGATGAAGAGCTTTACCAACGTCAAGACCTTCTCCTTGCCGTGGTGATCTGAAGCAATCCCCTGCGGGATCACCCCTTCTGGGAGCCGTTTCGTGCGGCTCCCTTTTTTGTTGCCTGCTTTTCTTGCGGAGCGTGCCGATTCCGGCAGCAAGGGGCTTTGAGACGCCTGTTCAAGTGGCAGGTTTGTTATAGTTTTTATCTTCCAAACGATAAGAATAATAAATTTTACTTACCAAAAACCCCTGCCAGAATGCCTCCTGAAGCCGACCACATGAAGGGTGACATCTAGATCGCCCGCCGCGCTTCCCGGATTTTTCCAGGCCTTCAGAGGAGATTTTCAATCATGAACAAACGCACGCTTTTTATGCTTGCCGGTGCCGTTTCCGCCGTGCTTCCGACCCTTGCCGCCGCTGAAACCCAGCTTACGGTCTACACCGCCGTCGAGGCCGTCGACCTTGACCGCTACAAGGCGACCTTCGAAAAGGCCCATCCCGATATCAAGATCAACTGGGTGCGCGATTCCACCGGCGTGATGACCGCCAAGCTTTTGGCCGAAAAGGACAATCCGCAGGCCGACGTCGTCTGGGGGCTTGCCGCGACCTCGCTGCTCCTCCTCAAGACCGAGGGCATGCTGGAAGGCTATGCGCCGAAGGGCGTCGAAGCGCTTGACAAGAAGTTCGTCGACAAGGACAACCCGCCGAGCTGGGTCGGCATGGACGCTTATGTCGCCGCGCTCTGCTACAACACGGTGGAGGGCGAAAAGCTCGGCCTGAAGGCACCGACGAGCTGGGAGGACCTGACAAAGCCCGAATACAAGGGCCATGTCGTGATGCCGAACCCGGCGTCATCGGGCACCGGCTTTCTCGACGTTTCCGGCTGGATGCAGATGTGGGGCGAGGAGAAGGCCTGGTCCTTCATGGACAAGCTGCACGAAAATATCTCGGCCTATACCCATTCCGGCTCGAAGCCCTGCAAGATGGCGGGTGCGGGCGAAGCCGTCATCGGCGTCTCCTTCGAGTTCCCGGGTGCCAAGGCCAAGAGCGCCGGTGCGCCGATCGACATCATCTTCCCCTCGGAGGGCTCCGGCTGGGAGGCCGAGGCGACGGCGATCATCGCGGGTACCGCCAATATCGAGGCGGCCAAGACGCTGGTCGACTGGTCGGTGACCAAGGAGGCCAACGAAATGTACAATGTCGGCTATGCCGTCGTTGCCTATCCCGGGGTCGCAAAGAAGGTCGAGCACCTGCCTGACGACATCGCCTCCAGGATGATCGACAACGACTTCGAATGGGCCGCCAACAACCGGGCCACCGTCCTGAAGGAATGGCAGAAGCGTTACGACTCCAAGTCGGAGCCGAAGAGCTGAGCCGATCGGCCGGGCGGAGCGCTTCTGCGCTCCGCCCTTCGCATTGTCCCGAAATTCCTGAAGCCAGCGGAGCTTGCAGATGAGACATGCCCTGTCGATCGAACCGACGCCCACCAACCTTCCCCGCTCCGCAGATGCCGCGGCCCCCTATCTGGAAGTCGCCGATCTCTGGAAGGCGTATGGTGATTTCGTCGCGTTGCGCGACATTTCGCTCAGCATTGCCAGGGGCGAGTTCATCTGCTTCCTCGGCCCTTCCGGCTGCGGAAAGACGACCCTTCTGAGAGCGATCGCCGGCCTCGACCTGCAATCGCGCGGCACCATCCTGCAGGGCGGCCGCGATATCTCCACCTTGCCGGCTTCCAGCCGCGACTACGGCATCGTCTTCCAGTCCTACGCGCTCTTCCCGAATCTCACCATCGAGCAGAACATTGCCTTCGGCCTGGAAAACACCGGCCGCTCCAAGGCAGCGGTGGCTTCGCGCGTGTCCGAACTCCTGGAAACGGTCGGTCTGTCGGCGCATGGCAAGAAGTATCCAGCCCAGCTTTCGGGTGGCCAGCAGCAGCGCATCGCGCTCGCCCGCGCCATCGCCATTTCGCCCGGCCTGCTGCTGCTCGATGAGCCGCTCTCTGCGCTCGATGCCAAGGTTCGCGTCCATTTGCGTCACGAGATCAAGGCCTTGCAGCGCAAGCTCGGTGTCACAACGATCATGGTCACACATGACCAGGAGGAGGCGCTCGCCATGGCCGACCGCATCGTCGTGATGAACCACGGCGTCATCGAGCAGGTCGGCTCGCCCACCGAGATCTACCGCCATCCGAGCACATTGTTCGTCGCCGATTTCATCGGCGAAACCAACCAGTTCTCGGCGCGGGTGCTGAAGGACGGCGAAGTGGAGATCGGCCATTCGGCCTTCTGCTGTTCGACCGAGGGTTTTTCGGCGGGCCACACCGCCACCGCCGTTGTGCGTCCCGTCGACATCATCCCGCACGGTGCGCATGCGCATGCCGTCAATGCGGTCGATCGTCCGGCGACGCCGCAGAACCTCATCGACGCCGAAGTGCAGGAGATGGAGTTTCTCGGCATGTTCTGGCGCACGCGGCTGACGGCACCCCGGCTCGGCGATCGTACGCTGGTCGCCGATTTCTCCGTCAATGCCGTGCGCCGCCTCGGCATCGAAACGGGAGGCGCCATCCAGGTGGAGATCCCGCGCGAGCGTCTGCTGCTCTATCCGAGGAGTGTTTGAGGATGACGATCGCCCTCGAAGCGACCCACCTGCCGCTTGCCGGCAAAAGCCTGCGCCAGCAGACCTCCCGCGACGACCGGATCAAGCTCGGCTTCATGGCCGTCATCGGCCTCTACCTCGTCATCGCGCTTGGTGCACCACTCTTCGTCATGCTGTCGAAGTCGCTGTCGACCTATAATTTCGACCTTGCCGCCTTCGAATTCCAGGTGAGCGACGAGAGCGGCGCGAACTGGGGGCCGGCCGTTACCGCAGCGGACATCAACCGGCAGCTTGGCGCGGTGTCGGAGGCCGAGCTTTCCACCAGTTCGGACGGCCGGCTTGCGGCGACGAAATTCTTCCCGGAGTTCAAGTTCCGCAGCCCCGTGCATTATCGCATCCGCGGCATCACGGATGATGCGGCCTTCCTGGTTGGCTCCACGCTGGAAAAAGGCACGGCGTGGCGTGAATATGATTCCGGCACCTTCCGGCGCGTCGTGCTGCGCCCTGCGCGCAGCCTCGGCCTGGAGAATTTCGCGACCTACTTCTCGACGCCGGCGCTTGCCCAGTCGGTCACCAATTCCGTGCTGATGGCCGCCATCAGCACGGTCGTCACCATTTCCATCGCGTTTGCGCTCGCCTATGGGTTGACGCGAAGCTGCATGCCGCTGAAGGGCCTTTTCCGCGGCATCCTCACCATCCCGATCCTCGTTCCGTCGCTTTTGCCCGGCATCGCGCTCGTCTATCTCTTCGGCAATCAGGGTGTCTTCAAGGACTGGCTGTTCGGTTACTCGATCTATGGCCCGATCGGTATCGTCATCGGCTCCGTCTTCTTCACGCTGCCGCACGCTTTCCTCATCATCCTCACGGCGCTTTCGGTCGCCGATGCGCGACATTACGAGGCGGCCGCCTCGCTGAAGGCGAGCAAATGGCGCACCTTCAAGACCGTCACGGTGCCGGGCGCGCGCTACGGCATCGTCTCGGCCGCCTTCGTCGTCTTCACGCTCGTCATCACGGACTTCGGACTGCCCAAGGTGATCGGCGGGCAATATGGCATGCTCGCCGTCGATATCTACAAGCAGGTCATCGGCCAGCAGAATTTCGAAATGGGGGCGGTTGTCTCCGTCATCCTGCTCGTGCCGGCCGTGCTCGCCTTCGCCGTTGACCGGCGCATGCAGAGGCGGCAGGTGGCGCTGCTATCCGCCCGCGCCGTGCCCTATGCGCCAAAGCCGAATGCCCGGATGGATGCGCTGTGTTTCTCCTTCGCGTGTCTCGTCAGCCTCTTCATCATTGGCATGATCGCCATGTGCCAGATCGCCGCCGTGGTGAAGTTCTGGCCCTATGACCTGACGCTGACGACGAAGAACTTCGCCTTCGATCTGATGGATGGCGGTGGCTGGGCGGCGTATGGCAACTCGATCCGGCTCGCCCTGCTGACGGCGCTTTTCGGCTCGCTCGTCGTCTTCGCCGGCGCCTATATGGTGGAGAAGGCGGACGGCTTCCGGTTGGGCCGCGGTGTCTTCCACTTCCTGGCGATGATGCCGATGGCGGTTCCGGGCATGGTTCTCGGCCTTGCCTACATCTTCTTCTTCAACAATCCCGCCAATCCGCTCAACCCGATCTACGGCACGATGGCGATCCTTGTCGTCTCGACGGTGACGCATTTCTACACGGTGGCGCACCTGACCGCGCTCACCGCGCTGAAGCAGATGGACCCGGAATTCGAATCCGTTGCCGCGTCGCTGAAGCAGCCCTTCCACCGGCTGTTCTTCCGCGTCACGGTGCCCGTCTGCCTGCCGGCGATCCTCAACATCGCGATCTATCTTTTCGTCAACGCGATGACGACGGTCTCGGCAGTGGTCTTCCTCTATTCCACCGACACCAAGCTCGCTTCGGTTGCCGTGCTCAATATGGATGATGCCGGGGATATCGCTCCTGCGGCGGCGATGGGCATGATGATCTTCTACACCAATGTCGCGGCCAAGCTGATTCACGCGCTGATCGCCCGTGGTCTCCTCGCCCGCACGCAGGCCTGGCGATAGCGCAAACGAAACGCGCCCTTCCTCCAGGCGGAGTAAGGGCGCGCGCCGGCTGGAAACCAGCAAGTGACCCCGTCAGGCGACGCGGTACTCCGCCATTGCCCTCTGATCACGGCCCGGCTGACGTTGACGCTCCTGTTCCGCCATGCGCGAGCGCTGCGGCGTGCAGCCGTAGCGCTCGCGGTAGGTGCGTGAAAAATGCGAGGCGGTGGAGAAGCCGCAGGCCATGGCGATCTCGATGACGGGTAACGAGGAGGTGAGCAGCAGGAGATGGGCGCGCTCCAGCCGCAGGTCGAGATAGTACCGCGCCGGCGTACGCCCCATCTCCCGCTGGAACAGGCGCTCCATCTGGCGCCGGGAGAGGCCGCTTGCCGGCGACAGGTCGGTCAGCCGCAAGGGCTCGGCAAGGTTGGCCTCCATCTGTGAAATGACCTTGATCAGGAAGGCATTGTCGATCCCGAGCCGGGCCTGCAATGGCAGGCGCTGGCGCTCACCGGTCTGGCGTAACCGCTCGCACAGGGCGATCTCGCAGATGCGGTTGGCGGCATCCGCGCCGAGGTCTGCCATGACGGCGCACAGGAGCATGTCGAAGGGGGCGTTGCCACCGGCGCAGGTATAGAGCCCGCCGTCGATCTCGAAGGCGGTCTGGCAGGCCTTGGCACCGAAAAACCGTTCCGAGAAGTCCGGAAAGTGTTCCCAGTGCACGGCGCAGCGCCGTCCTTCGGCAAGGCCGGCGCGTGCCAGTGGGTAGAGCCCGCCGGCAAAACCTCCGACGACTATCCGGTTGCGGCCACACAGGCGAAGCCAGGCCTCCAGCGCCCGGTCGGGCAATGGCACCCGTCGCCCACCGCAAACGACGACACATCGTGTCTGCCCCGCCCGCAGCATCCCCTCCCGTTCGTCGGCGAGCGATCCGTCCGCCGCAACGCGCATGCCGCAGGATGACAGTGCTGGCCGACCATCCGCTGTGACCGTGCGCCAGCCAAAGACCGGCCTGCCTTCCACGTCATTGGCAAGGCGCAGCACCGTGGCCGCCGCGGAAAACGCCTGCAGCGAGAAACCGTCGAGCAGATAGAAGGTGAAGGAACGGCCGCATGTGCCTGCCTGTTGCATGGTCTCCTCCTGAGCGGGTTTGGGTTGAGAAAATGCAAAATGAAAGAAAACATTACATTATGCAACATATTCGGACATACTATATGCAGATTTTTCCCGACCGCGATGGCGACGGTGGCGGAACGGACGGATTTAGCCGCATTTTTTCGTCCAGCTTGTCAAAGCGACAAAAATGATCGCAGATAACATCATGTCCGACAGTCAAAGCGCCCGTGCCCTAGCCCCCCGCCGCCACACTGAGATCCTGCGCCGCCTCGCGGCAGATGGAACGGTCGGTATCACCGAACTCGCCGAATTCTTCGATGTGTCGCGGCAGACGATCCGGCGGGACCTGAAGCTGCTTGCCGATCGCGGGCAGCTCGACCTCGTCCATGGCGGTGCGACCCTGTTCGAGCCGACCGAGGCGGCCTTTACGGAGCGTCGGGAGGAAAATGCCGATGCCAAGGCGGCAATCGGCCGGGCGGCGGCCGGTCTCGTGCGGGACGGAATGGTGGTCTTCCTCGATTCCGGTACCACGACCCTGGCGGTGGCGCAGGCGCTGGCGGAGCGGAAAAACCTAACAGTTTGTACCACATCGCTGTCGATTGCACTTTTGATGTGCCGCCAGCCGCTGGTGCGTGTGCACATGCTGGGCGGCGAGATCGATCCGGACGAGGAAGCTGCCGTCGGCGTCGATGCGCTGGAAGCGATCCGCCATTTTCGCGTCGACGTCGCCTTTCTCGGCGGTGGCGGCCTGTCGCCCGATGGCGAGGTGACCGACTTCACCCGCAATGGCGCCGAGCAGCGTTCGCGCATGGTGGCGACGGCGGGCAAGGCCTATTTCGTGCTCGACAGCTCCAAGTACGGCCGGCTGACGCCCTTGCGCATTCCGCGTTTCGAACTTGCCGCCGGTATCATTACCGATCGCCTGCCGCCGGAAGCGATCTGCGAGGCGCTGGAGCGAAAGGGACCGGTCCTGATCGTTCCGACGTGATGAAATGTAAGGTTTTGTAACTTTTTGTCTTGCTCTTTGTCGGTGTTTTGTTACCGTGCGGCCTTCCATGGCATCGGGAGGTCGTTTCATGGCACAGGAATTTCCAACGCAGGCACAGGTCGTCATCATCGGCGGCGGGATCATCGGCTGCTCGGTCGCATATCATCTGACGAAACTCGGTTGGCGGGACGTCGTGCTCCTGGAGCAGGGGCAGCTGAGCGGCGGCACCACCTGGCACGCGGCAGGCCTCGTCGGCCAGTTGCGCAGCCATGCCAACATGACGAGCCTCATCAAATACTCGACGCAGCTCTATACCGAGCTGGAGGCCGAGACCGGGCTTGCCACGGGCTGGAAGAACTGCGGCTCGCTTTCGGTCGCGCGCACCGTCGATCGCATGACCGTGCTGAAGCGCACGGCCGCCTCCGCCCGGGCGCAGGGCGTCGCCATCGAGGTGATCTCGCCGAAGGAGGCGCAGGACCTCTGGCCTGTCATGGCGATCGACGACCTCGTCGGCGCCGTCTGGTTGCCGGGCGACGGCAAAGCCAATCCGACGGATCTCACGCAGTCGCTTGCCAAGGGCGCGCGCAGCCGCGGTGCGCGTATTTTCGAGCGTGTCCGGGTCACCGGCGTCTCCGTGGCGAATGGTGCCGTCACGGGCGTGGAGACGGATCGAGGGACGATCTCGGCCGAGATCGTCGTCAACTGTGCCGGCCAATGGGCGCGCAAGGTCGGGAAAATGTGCGGTGTCTCCGTGCCGCTCCATTCGGCCGAGCATATGTATATCGTCACGGGTCGTATCGAGGGCGTGCATCCGGACCTGCCGGTCATGCGGGATCCTGACGGCTACATCTACTTCAAGGAGGAGGTCGGAGGCCTCGTCATGGGCGGCTTCGAGCCGGAGGCGAAGCCCTGGGGCATGGCCGGCATTCCCGACGATTTCGAGTTCGCCCTGCTGCCGGACGACTGGGACCAGTTCGAGATTCTCATGCAGAGCGCACTGCAACGCGTGCCGCAGCTCGCCACGTCCGAGGTCAAGAAATTCTACAACGGCCCTGAAAGCTTCACGCCGGACAACAATTTCATCCTCGGGGAGGCGCCGGAGCTGAAGAATTTCTATGTCGGCGCCGGTTTCAATTCGATGGGCATCGCGAGTGCCGGCGGCGCCGGACGGGCGCTGGCGGAATGGATCGTCAACTGCGCACCGACCATGGACCTCTGGCCCGTCGACATCCGCCGCTTCGCCACTTTCAACAACAATCCCCGCTGGCTGCACGACCGCGTCAAGGAAACGCTCGGCCTGCACTATGCTATGCCCTGGCCGAACCGGGAGCTGGACACAGCCAGGCCTTTCCGCCGTTCGCCGCTCTATGACCGGCTTGCCGCCAAGGGCGCCTGCTTCGGTTCGAAAATGGGCTGGGAGCGCGCCAACTGGTTTGCCGCCCCGGGCGAGGCGGCTGTAACCGCCTATGCCTTCGGCCGGCAGAACTGGCACGAGGCGGTGAAACGGGAGATGAAGGCGGTGCGCGAGGCGGCCGGCCTTTTCGACCAGACGTCCTTTGCCAAGCTTCTCGTCCAGGGACGGGATGCGGTGTCGGTGCTCAACCGGATCTGCGCGGCCGAGATTGATGTGGAGATTGGCCGGTCCGTATATACCGGGCTTCTCAACGAGCGGGGTGGCTATGAGAGCGACCTGACGGTCCTGCGCCTTGCGGCCGACCGTTTCCTTCTCGTCACCGGCTCGGCGCAGGCCGTTCATGATGCGGACTGGATCGGCAGGAACATACCGGCCGGTGCCCATGCGACGCTCACCGATGTGACCTCGGCCTATGCGGTCCTGGCGCTGATGGGGCCGAAGTCGCGGGACATCCTGGCTCGCCTCACCAGCGCAGACCTTTCCAACGAAGGCTTCCCCTTCGCCACGAACCGGGAGATCGACATCGGCTATGCTACCGCCTATGCGAACCGTATGACCTATGTCGGCGAGCTCGGCTGGGAGCTGATCGTACCGACGGAATTCGCCGTCGGCGTCTATGAGGCGCTGCAGGAGGCGGGACGCGATGCCGGGTTGGTGGATTGCGGCTATTATGCACTGGAGGCGCTGCGGCTTGAAAAAGGCTATCGTGCGTGGAGCCGCGAGCTGACACCGGACGTCACCCCCTATGAGGCGGGTCTTTCCTTCGCGGTATCTCTTGACAAGGCGGGTGGTTTCATCGGCCGGGAAGCGCTGGTTGCGGCAAAGGCGAGCGGTACGCCGTCGAAGCGTATCGTGCAGTTCACGGTCGATGATCCCCTGCCGATGCTCTGGGGCGGCGAGCTCATTCTTCGCGACGGCAAGCCGGTGGGCGAGGCCCGCTCGGCGGCCTATGGCCACACGCTCGGCCGCGCCGTCGCCCTGGGGCTCATCGAGAATGCCGCCGGCGTGGACAAGGCCTTCCTGGAGAGCGGGCGCTTTGAAGTCGACCTTGCGGGCGAACGGTTCGCGCTGACGGTGCATCTTGCGCCGGCCTATGATCCGAAGGCTGCGCGCGTCAAGGCCTAGGGACTGCCATCGTGGATGCACAAGGCCACCGCCGATGTCGCGGCGGTGGCCTTTCATGTGCGTCCATCGACAGGGCCGCTGAGGTCATTGGGTGTTCGCGGTCAGCCCTGTGTCGGCTTCCAGTCTGCCGACGGAATGCTGTTGATCATCCACGGGATGCCGAACTTGTCGACGAGGGAGCCGAAGCCGGGCGACCAGAACGTTTCGCTGAACGGCATGCCGATCTTGCCGCCTTCCGCGAGCTGGTCGAACCAGCGCTTGGCCTCGGCCTTGTCCGTGGTGTGCAGCGTCACGTCGAACCCGTTCTTGGGCTTGTCGATATTGGGCGCCCATCAGCGCCTGGTCGCCGACTTCCAGCCAGCAATGCATCAGCCAGTCCTTGTATTTCGGGTCGGTGATCGGCATGTCCGGCGGGGCCTCGCCATAGGGAAAGGCAGCGGTGATCTTGCCGCCCAGCACCTTGGCGTAGAATTCGAATGCCGCCCGACATTCTCCCTGAAAACTCAGGCTCGTCACGATCTTCATGCTTCACTCCTCCTCGTTGTTGGGATCTTCCCGCCGGAGCGGCGGCCGCAGATGTTGAAACCGATATGACAGGCAGGGCGAGAACCGACTGGCACGCTCGCCTTGCGTCGTTCCCGGAACAATGGTGTCGATCCCGTTGTCATTGATGTTGATATCAACGTAAATGCTGCGACAAGTCAACCCGTGGCAGGTTTGATCGCTCGGCCTTCTTTTCCAACGGGAAAAATGCGGCGTGGCGATCATCAGGGGCCCGGCTTCGAAGAGCTCGGTTTTTCGCCCGCGGCGGAAAACTCCCGCCTGACGATGCCGTGGCGCTGGAGCTTGTCATAAAAGGTTTTGCGCGGAATGCCGAGGGCGGCGATCGTTTCCTGCACGTTGCCGTCATGGGCGCTGAGCGTGTCGCGGATGATCTCGGCCTCGAGCCGCTCCAGCCGTTCCGGCAGGGAGCCGCCTCCGCCCGTTTCAGCGGCTGGGCTTTGCGGCGCGAGCGCCGTCGCCGTCATGCCCAGCACCGTCCGCTCGGCGAAGTGGGAGAGCTCACGTACATTGCCGGGCCAGTCGTGTTCGCGCAGGTGGCGCAGGATTTCGGCCGAAAGGCCGGGCGTCGTCCGCTGGAAACGCCGCGCCGCACGCTCGGCGAAATAGCTGAACAGCAGCGGAATGTCCTCACGGCGCTCGCGCAGGGGCGGAATGGTCAGGGAGACGACGTTCAGGCGATAATAGAGGTCCTCGCGAAAGGCCCTGCGCTGGGCGGGGTCGGCAAGATCGACCTTGGCGGCCGCGACGATGCGGATATCCACCGGGCGCACCTCGTTCGTGCCGAGCGGTGTCACCTCGCGCAGTTCGAGCACGCGCAGCATCTGGATCTGCGTGGACAGCGGCATGCTTTCCAGTTCGTCGAGGAAGAGCGTGCCGCCGCTCGAATGTTCGATGCGGCCAATGCGCTTCTTTTGGGCGCCGGTGAAGGCGCCGGGCTCATGGCCGAAGAGCTCGCTTTCGATCACCTGCTCGGGCAAGGCGCCGCAGTTGAGCGCCACGAAATTGCCCTTTGCCCGACGGCTCCAGCCATGCAGCAGGCGTGCCACGACCTCCTTGCCGCTGCCTGTCTCGCCCGTGACGAGCACGTCGACATCCGTATCGGCGATCTGCCGCAGCGTCTGGCGCAGGCGGTCCATCGCGGGTGTCTGGCCGATCAGGGGGAAATCATCCTCTGCCTGGCGGGCGTTTTCCCGAAGCCGGCGGTTTTCCAGGACCAGGCTGCGTTTTTCCGCCGCGCGCTGGACGCATTGGATCAGCCGCTCGGCGGGAAAGGGTTTGGCGATGAAGTCGTAGACGCCCTCCTGGATGGCCTTGACCGCTGTTGCGATATCGCCGTGGCCGGTGACGAGAATGACTGGAATCTCGGCATCCAGTGCGCGAATGCGCGCGAAAAGCTGGATTCCATCCATGGCGGGCATGCGGATGTCCGACACGACGACGCCGGCAAAATCCTTGTCGAGTCTCTCCAGCGCCTCGGCGGCCGAGCCGAGTGGCGATACGGTAAATCCCGCGAGGTCCAGTGTCTGGGCGGTGGCGCGCAGGAGTTGCCTGTCGTCGTCGATGAGGAGAACCGGCACGCTCATTCTTCAGCCTTTCGCAGATGGACGCGGAACGCAGCGCCTTGTGGGCCTGTCTCGACCTCCAGCCGGCCGCCATAATCGGAAACGATGTCCTTGGCGATAACGAGGCCAAGGCCGAGACCCTTTTCCTTCGACGTGTTGAACGGTTCGAAGAGTGACGCGAGGATGTCGGCCGGCAGGCCGGGGCCGTTGTCGGTGACGGAAATGACGACGCCACCGTTCTCCGTGGTGGTCGTGACGTCGACGCGCCCGTCCATGCGCTCCTCCACGGCTTCGAGTGCGTTCTGGAAAAGGTTGATGAAGACCTGCTCCAGCCGTAGCCGGTTGCCGGCGACGCGTAGCCCCTCCGGCAGGGGGGCGACGGCGAGGCGGTCGAGCCGCCCGGTAAAACGGCTGCGCAGCAAAAGGATCGCACCATCGATCACCTCGCGGAGAACGACTGGCTCCTCGGCAGTGCGCCCTTTGCGGGCAAGTGCCTTCAGGTCTTCCGTTATGCCAGCGATCCGGTCGGTTAGGCCGGCGATGAGACCCAGATTTTCCTGCGCCGGCTCCGGCTGGCTGCGTGCCAGGAAGACCCGGGCATTGTCGGCATAGGCGCGAATGGTGGCGAGCGGTTGGTTGATTTCATGTGCCACACCGGCGGCGACCTGGCCGAGGATGGCGAGCCGGTTGGCCTGTACCAGATCTTGCTGCACGGCCTGCAGGTGGTCGCGGGCAAGGTTGAGGTCGCGCGTGCGCTCGTCCACGCGGCGTTCGAGTTCTTCCCGCGCCGCCTGATCGCGGGCGGCATTGGCGAGCGCCACCTGACGCCGGCGCAGCCAGAGAGCTGCGACAAGCGTGATCGCACCGACGGCAAGGAGGGCCAGTACGCGTGTTTCGCGCATGCTGGCGGCTACGACGCTGCCGGTCGGCATGAGATATTCGAAATGCCATGGCGTCGTGGTGACGGCTGTCCTTATGCGCAGATAGGTCTCCGCGCCGCCGCCTGGCTGGACGGCGCGCAACAACGGGCCATTTCCGATGGGTTCGAAGGGAAGCGGGGCAAGCGGAGCTTCTCCGAACTGCAGGCTTTCGCGAATGGCCGCGAGGCTTTCGGCCGGCAGCGGCTCCGTCGTCATGAAGCGCCAGGAAGGAATGCTGGTGATCAGCACCACGTGGTTGGCATCGACCACATAGGAGGGGCGCTGCGTTTCGTGCCAGTCGCGCTCCAGCTGGTCGAATTCCATCTTGACGACGACGACGCCGAGGGGTGCGGCGGCCGGTCCGATACGGTGGGAGATGTAGAGGCCGGGTCTTTTGCTGACCGAGCCGAGCGCGAAATGCTCCGCCGTGCCCTCTGCCATCGCACGGGAAAAATAGGCGCGGAACGAATAGTCGTTTCCGACGAAGCTCGTCGGCTCGCGCCAGTTGCTGGCCGCGATCGCCACGCCCGTTGCGTCGATGAGATAGATGACCGCCGCATTGGTGCCGGCAACCAGATCCTCCAGCTTGCGGTCGAGCCGGGATCGCCTGGCAGCGTCGACACCGGCCAGGGCTTCGGTGACGTCACGATCGCGGGAGAGCAGGAAGGGAAGGGCCCGCGGGCGCTCCAGAACGGCCTGAAGCAGCGCGACCTTGAGGTTCGCCTCGGTCCGGCCCTGCTCCTCCAGCGCCGAAAGGGCCGTGGCTCGGCCATAGAGGCCGGCGGTATAAAGTGCGGCTAAGGCAAGAGCGAAGACTGCGGCGGTAAACACCGCCCACTGCCGCCGCGTCGCGCGGTGGAGGGCGATCTGGTTGCGCGTCAGCGGGGCCGAGGTCATCGGTAATTTTGAGCATAAAACCGCACGATACTCAATGCTGCTTGTGCGGAATGTCGCACTTTGGCTGGCTGGCGCGGGTGGCGCTACCACATGAAATCTTTTTAAAACAACCGGTTATCTTTGGATTTACGAACTGGCACGCCCTTTGCGAAGCCTTCTGCGATTGCAGCAAAACCACCCCGGGAAGAGCCAGCGTGCTGGTTGGGGTGCCAAAGGAGGAAGCCATGCACATTTCGTCTGCCGCCACGCCGGACCGTGGCCCGTTGCCGTTCTACCGTCATCTCTATGTCCAGGTGATCGTGGCCATCGTTGCCGGCATGCTCGTCGGTCACTACTATCCCGATTTCGGTGCCGGCCTGAAACCGCTCGGCGATGCCTTCATCCGGCTCGTCAAGATGATCATCGCCCCGGTCATCTTTCTGACGGTCGCGACCGGCATTGCAGGCATGTCCGATCTGAAGAAGGTGGGGCGCGTCGCCGGCAAGGCGATGATCTACTTCCTCACCTTCTCGACGCTCGCGCTTGCGGTGGGCATGGTCGTCGCCAATGTCGTGCAGCCGGGCGCGGGCATGCATATCGATCCGGCCTCGCTCGACGCCAATGCCGTGGCGACCTATGCCAGCAAGGCGCATGAATCGACCATCACCGGCTTCCTGATGAACATCATCCCGCAGACCATCGTCGGCGCATTCGCCGAGGGTGATATCCTGCAGGTTCTGTTCTTCTCGGTACTGTTTGGCATCGCGCTCGGCATGGTCGGCGAGCAGGGCAAACCGGTCGTCGATTTCCTGCAGGCCCTGACGACCCCGATCTTCCGGCTGGTCGCCATCCTCATGAAGGCCGCGCCGATCGGCGCCTTCGGTGCCATGGCCTTCACCATCGGCAAATACGGCATCGGCTCGGTCGCCAACCTTGCCTTCCTGATTGCCACCTTCTACCTGACCGCCTTTCTCTTCGTCTTCGTCGTTTTGGGTGCCGTCGCAAAGTACAACGGCTTCTCGATCATCGCGCTGATCCGCTACATCAAGGAAGAGTTGCTGCTTGTCCTCGGCACGTCTTCGTCCGAAGCGGCGCTGCCGGGCCTGATGCAGAAGATGGAACGGGCAGGTTGCAAGCGCTCGGTCGTCGGCCTCGTCATTCCGACGGGCTATTCGTTCAATCTCGACGGCACGAACATCTACATGACACTTGCCGCCCTCTTCATCGCGCAGGCAGTCGACATCCCGCTGTCGATGGGTGACCAGATCCTGCTGCTGCTCGTAGCGATGCTGAGCTCCAAGGGGGCAGCCGGCATCACCGGTGCAGGTTTTATCACGCTTGCCGCGACGCTTTCCGTCGTGCCCTCCGTGCCGGTCGCCGGCATGGCGCTTATCCTCGGTATCGACCGTTTCATGTCGGAATGCCGGGCGCTGACCAACTTCATCGGCAACGCCGTTGCGACGATCGTCGTCGCTCGCTGGGAAAACGAGCTGGACGTCGCCAAGCTGAACGCCGCGCTGAGCGGCGATCTCGAGGAGATGCCGGTCCTGGCGCCGGCGCTGCAGCCGGCGGAGTGACCGCGGCTCTCCCCTGAGCTCCGAACTTGCAGCCTCCTCAAGGCGCGGCGCTAGGATCGCCGCGCCTTGATCGTGTTCATCACGAAGCTGGTTTCGATCGTGTCGACGCATTTCAGTTTGGCGATCTTGTCCTTGATGAAGCGCTCATAGTGGTCGAGGCCGGCGCTCATGACGGTCAGCACATAGTCCCTCGCGCCCGTCACCAGCTGGCATTCGATGACCTCGTCCCAGCCCTTGACGGCCTCTTCGAACATGCGGATTTCGTCGTCGTGTTGGCGGCTGAGGCGGATCGATGCGATGGCGGTCATCGTCCAGCCCTCCACGATCGGGTCGATGATCGCGGCATAGCCGCGGATGATTCCCGTTTCCTCCAGGCGCCGCAGCCGGCGCAGGCATGCGGATGCGGACAGGCCGACCCGCTCGGCCAGTTCGTTGTTGGTGATACGGGCATCCGCGGCGAGTTCACGCAGGATACGCCGGTCGATCTCATCTGCAATTTTCTGCGACAATTTTTAGATATCCTTGCAAGAAGTTTCTTCTGAAAACAATAGGTCGCATCAAATAGCAAGGAAACGCCACAGGGTTTGATATAATTTGCGTCTGGAGCTGGCTACACGAACGAGGGAGACGTTTCATGACCGCGCCGCATCCGTCGAGAACCCATATCGGCAACCATGCCCTGCATCCCGAAACGCAGATGCTGAACTATGGCTATGATCCCGAACTCTCCGAAGGCGCCGTCAAGCCGCCGGTTTTCCTGACATCGACCTTCGTCTTCAAGTCCGCCGAAGACGGGCGGGACTTCTTCGACTATGTGTCCGGACGCAAGGAACCGCCGGAGGGCCGGGGGGCCGGTCTCGTCTATTCGCGCTTCAACCATCCCAACAGCGAGATCGTCGAGGATCGCCTCGCCGTCTACGAGCGGACGGAAAGCTGTGCGCTGTTTTCGTCCGGCATGTCGGCGATTGCCACCACGCTGCTCGCCCTCGTGCGGCCAGGCGATGCCGTGCTGCATTCGCAGCCCCTCTATGGCGGTACTGAGACCCTGCTCGCAAAGACCTTCCTCAATCTCGGCGTCTCGGCCGTGGGTTTTGCCGACGGCGTCAGCGAGGCATCGGTGCAGGCAGCGGCGGAGGCGGCAATGCAGAAGGGCCGGGTTTCCGTCATCCTCGTCGAAACGCCGGCAAACCCCACCAACAGCCTTGTCGATATCGCGATGATCCGCCGGGTCGCCGATGCGATCGGTGCGCGGCAGGGCCACATGCCGATCGTCGCCTGCGACAATACGCTGCTCGGCCCCGTCTTCCAGCGGCCGATCGAGCACGGAGCAGATCTCTCGCTCTATTCGCTGACCAAGTATGTCGGCGGTCACTCGGACCTGATCGCGGGGGCCGCGCTCGGTCGCAAGGCCGTGATGAAGCAGGTCAAGGCGCTGCGCGGCGCGATCGGCACGCAGCTCGACCCGCATTCCTGCTGGATGCTCGGGCGCTCGCTGGAGACACTGCAGATCCGCATGGAACGGGCCAACAGCAATGCCGCGGCGGTCGCCGCATTCCTGCGGGAGCACCCCAAGGTGGAGGCGATCCACTATCTGCCCTTTTACGACCCCGCTTCGCCGGCCGGCCGGACCTTCGCCACCCAGTGCAGCGGCGCCGGCTCGACCTTTTCCTTCGATATCAAGGGCGGGCAGCCGGCCTCGTTCCGGTTCCTGAACGCGCTGAAGATCTTCAAGCTCGCCGTCAGTCTTGGCGGTACGGAATCGCTCGCTTCGCACCCCGCGACGATGACCCATTCGGGTATCCCCGTGGAGGTGCGCCAGCGCATCGGCGTGCTTGAATCGACCATCCGCCTCTCCATCGGCATCGAACATCCCGATGATCTGGTGGCCGATCTGGTGCAGGCGCTCGACGCAAGCTAGGAAGCTTAGCCGTTCTCCATCGGCCCCTTGCCCTGACCGTCGAGCAGCCAGGCGATGCTCACCTGCAGGATACGGGCGAGCATGTCGAGGCGATTGGCGCGGGGCTCTGCGCGGTCGTTCTCCCAGTTGCTCCAGGTCTCGACCGTCACGCCGGCAATGGCGGAGATTTCTTCGACGGTGAAGCCGACGGCATCGCGCGCGAGCGAAATGCGCCCGCCGATCGTGTCGTAGGCCGTATCGACGGCGGTTCGCGGGGCGAGTGTGGCGTCGGTGTGCATGTCGGTGTCCTTAGTTCGTGAAAGAGATGCCCCGCGCGGTCCGCGCGCGAGGCAGGTCATCGATGGAGGGCCGGCGTCAGCCGTCTTCCTTGGCGAGCCAGGCCTTGATCTGATCGGGATGGTCGGCGATGTACTTGTCGACGGCCTTCTCGTAGGAGGTCTCCTGCGCGTTGAACATCGCGGCCTCGAGATCGGCGATCGGCAGCTTCATGCGCGACAGGAAGGCCGCGACATCGGGGTTGTCCTTGTCGAAATCCTTGCGGGCGATCACGTCGACATGCTCGGCCTTGCCGAGCGCGCCCTTCGGGTCGTCGATGTAGCGCAGCTTGTATTTGCCGAACATCCAGTGCGGGCTCCAGGAGGTGGCGACGAACCATTCCTCCTTGCGGATCGCCCGGTCGACCGTCGTCAGCATGCCGGCTTCGCTGGAGATCTGCAGCTTGTAGCCGTCAAGGCCATAGTCCTTGACCGCCTGTTCCGACAGACGGGTGAGGCCCGCGCCCGGATCGATGCCCTCGACGCGGCCCTTCAGCTTCTCCTTCACATCGTCCTTCTTCAGGTCCTCGATGGAGGCGATGGCGTCTTCCGGCACATAGGCAGGCACCACCCAGCCGAGCCTTGCCCCGTCATAGACGGTGCCGAGCGTCGTCACCTTGTCCTTCACCTTGGCGAAATAGTCGGCGTGGGTCTCAGGCAGCCAGGCCATCATCATCAGGTCGAGGTCGCCGCGGCCGACGCCCTGGTAGAGCGGAGCGACATCGGTCTGAACCAGCTCGACCTCACGGCCGAGTTCGTCCTTGATGAGCTTGGCGGCAAGTTTCGTCACGAATTCGGCGTCGGACCAGGCCGACCAGCCGATCTTTACCGGTGCCTTGCCTTCGGCCAGCGTCGCGCCGGCCGCGCCGACCAGCATTCCAGCCGCAAGGCCGAGTGTAGCGAGTGTCTTGAACATCTTTGCTCCTTTGGGAGGGTTCGCATTCGGCGGCGTGTGCCGCCGGCTTTCGGGTATCAGGCCGTGGCGGTGGAAGCCGCCGGCGCCTGTACCCGGGGTCGGAAGACGGTGCGCCAGAGGCTGGCGCGCGCCTTTCCGAGGCTCTGGGTGATCCGGTCGAGGATCACCGCGAGAATGACGACGGCGATACCGCCCTCGAATCCGGTGCCGACGTCGAGACGCTGGATCCCGGTCAGCACGGTGTTGCCGATGCCGCCCGCGCCGATCATCGAGGCAATCACCACCATCGAGAGCGACAGCATGATCGTCTGGTTGATACCGGCCATGATGGAGGGCATGGCGTTGGGAAGCTGTACCTTGAAGAGCAGCTGCGGAGCCGTGCAGCCGAAGGCATTGCCAGCCTCGATATATTCGACATGCACCTGACGAATGCCGAGATTGGTGAGGCGCACGACCGGCGGCATCGAGAAGATGACGGTCGCGATGGTGCCGGGTACGGCGCCGAGGCCGAAGAACATCGCTGCCGGGATCAGATAGACGAAGGCGGGCATGGTCTGCATGAGATCTAGTACGGGGCGCACGACCGCCGCGACCCGGTTGCTGCGCGCCATGGCGATGCCGAGCGGCAGGCCGATCAGCATGGCGACCAGCGTCGAGGCAAGAACCAGCGACAGTGTCTCCATCATCGCGGACCACAGGCCCATATGCTCGACGAGCCACAGCGAGGCGGCAGTGAAAGCGGCAAAGCCGAAGCCGACGCGCCAGAGCGAGAGCAGGACAAAAACGGCAAGGCCGAGGGGCATGGGTACCGCCAGCAGTACGGCCTGGATACCGTTCGTCACCGTGCCGATCGCGGCGGCGATGAAATCGAGCAGCGGGGCGAAGTTGTCGAGGATGTAATTGACGGCACTGTCGACGCCGTCACCGATATCGAATGTCATGGATTTTCTCCGGGTCGGCGGGATCAGGCGGTGCGGTCAAGCGCCTCGAGAAGCGCGGACTTGCTGATGGAGCCGAGGTAGCGGTTGGCCTCGTCGACGACCGGAACCGGAAAGGCACTGGCGGCGACCTTGCCGAGGACATTGGCGAGGTTTTCCGATGCGGGGATTGGCTCTACCCCCGGCAGGAAGGCGCGATGGTAGGGATCGCTCGCGCCGTCCCGGGTGGTCGAAACCAGCGAGGTGCGGCTGACCATGCCGTGGAAGGTCTTGTCGCGGCCGAGGATGATGGCGACGTCCCTGTCGAAATGCTCCATGCGCTCCAACGCAGCGGCGGCGGAGACGCCCTGGCGCTCGATGATCGTCACCTGCGTCTTGCGGGCGACATCCCCGGCGCGGAAGACCTGCGAGACGTCGACATTGCGGAAGAAGGAGCGGACGTAATCGTTGGCGGGCTTCAGCACGATCTCGTCGGGTGTGCCGACCTGCACGACCGCGCCGTTCTGCATGATGCAGATGCGGTCGCCGATGCGCATGGCCTCGTCGAGGTCGTGGCTGACGAAGACGATGGTCCGGCTGTGCTCGGCCTGAAGGCGCACCAGCTCGTCCTGCATTTCCGTGCGGATAAGGGGGTCAAGCGCGGAAAAGGCTTCGTCCATCAGGAGAACGCTTGGCTCGCCGGCAAGCGCCCGGGCGAGGCCGACACGCTGCTTCATGCCGCCGGAGAGCTGATCTGTACGGCTGTCGTCATAGCCTTCCAGCCCGACAGCCCGCAGCGCCGCGCCGGCGCGCTGCCTGCGCTCGGTCTCGCCAATGCCAGCAACTTCCAGACCGAAGGCAGCATTGTCGATGACGTTGCGGTTCGGCAGCAGCGCGAAGGATTGGAAGACCATGCTGATGTCGCGGCGGCGGAGTGCGATCAGCTCGCTGCGCGGCATGCGCGCCACGTCGCGGCCCTCGATCTCGATCGCCCCCGATGTCGGCTCGATCAGCCGGTTGATGAGGCGCAGCATGGTGGATTTTCCGGAGCCCGAAAGTCCCATGATGACGAAGATTTCGCCGGTGCGGATATCGAAGCTGGCGTTGTTGACGCCGATGGTGCAGCCTGTGGCCGCGTGGATATCCGCCTTCGTCTTGCCGGCCTTCAGAAGGGCAAGAGCCTTGTCTGGCCGCTCGCCGAAAACCTTGAAGACGTTCTTGATACTGATCTTGATCTCCGGGTCGTTTGCCGAAGAACCGCTCTCAGTTGCAAAAGCCATATTGTCCTGGGCCCGGCTCCGGAAGCGGGGCACTCTCCTTTGTTGATTGTCAGCTGATGACGCACTCAGCGGTATGGAATACGCGCAGGCCAAGATGCTTCGCAAAAACGATAGCGCGTCGCAATATGGACATTGTTTGGCACATTGATGCCGTAATGTCCACAGTGTAAGAAAAAAATACTATTCTCTAGTCGATTATAGCGCGATATCGAAAAGGATTTGTCGTGAACTTCTATCGGGCTAGGCGTTTGGGCTGTCCGTGACGTATGCCTCTTGCGCCGTCGTTGGCAGGCCACAAAGAGCGGTGTGGCATGAGCAGTCGCGTGCACGCCGAACATCGGCCGGCTCCAGGGGGTACGCGGGCTCATACGGAAAACATGCCTTGTCGGGACAGCACAGGGGTTCTTTTTACGACGAAGGTCTTGCCGAAGAGGCGGGGGTGTAAGAAAAAGACTGGCGTATCAGGCGGTTGGTTGCGTTGCGGATTTCTTTCCCTTCGCGCGGTAACAAAGTCGTGTTCCCGAACGTAGAGAAGGAAACGGTGAAACAAGCGGCGCGTGAAGAGGAATGGGCAGCATGGTTGCGGCTCGCCATCGAGGGCGATGCGCAGGCCTACAACCGTTTTCTCACGGCTGTAACGCCGCATCTGCGTGCCATGGCGCGACGGCGTTGCGATCAATATGGCGCGCCGCCGAGCGAGGCGGAGGATGTGGTGCAGGAAGTGCTGCTCGCCATTCACCTGAAGCGCGGCACCTGGGATCCCGCCCGGCCGCTCGGCCCCTGGCTGACGACGATCGTGCGCAACAAGCTGGTTGACAGCCTGCGCCGTCGCGGCCGGCATGGCAGCGTGCCGATTGACGACGTTTCCGATTTCCTGGAGGCGGCGGACGAGACGCACGAGGCCGCCGACCGCCTCGACACGGAGACGGTGCTGGCGCGGCTGAAGGATCCACAGCGCGATATCGTCCGCTCGATCTCGATCGAAGGGGAAGGTATCCGCGAGACGGCGGCGCGGTTGAAGATGACGGAGGGCGCGGTGCGCGTCGCCCTCCACCGGGCGCTGAAATCGCTGGCCGCCTTCTATCGGAGCGACTGACATGAAGACCGATGAGCTGATCACCCTGATGACGCAAGACGCGCCCGTTCGCCTGCGCTATGGCCGGGCGATCGGCACCGCGCTTGCGGTGGGTGTCGTGTTCTCCGCCGTGCTGCTCATTGCCACCGTCGGCCTGCGACACAACATGGCGACGGTCTTCGAGACGGCGCGGGTCTGTTTCAAGATAGGGGTGACGCTGGTGCTTGCCGTGCTTGCGGCGCGGCTGGCCATGCGCATCGGGCGACCGGGTGTGGCGATCCGCCTGCCGGCCCTGCTGCTTGCCTTGCCGGTGATGATGGTCGTAGCCGCCGTCGTGATGGAGCTTTCCGTATTGCCTCAAGGTACATGGGCGGCCAGCATGGTCGGCGAGAATGCGCTTTTCTGCCTGCTTTTCGTGCCCGTTCTGTCGCTTGCCCCACTGGCCGGCCTGTTTTGGGCGCTTCGGCGGGGAGCGCCGGAGAACCCGGCAATGGCGGGCGCGGCGGCCGGATTTGCTGCCGGCGCCATTGCCGCTGCAATCTATGCCTGGCACTGCCCGGACGACAGCCCACTTTTCCTTGCCACCTGGTACACGATCGGTATCGCTATCGTTACTGGCGCCGGGGCACTGCTCGGCCGCCGCTGGCTGCGGTGGTAGGGATCGTTTGCCGAAAGCGCCGCGGCGGAGAGGTAGCTTGCGCCTCCGAAGCTGCCCCGGACGCGCGGGCTTTTGGACAGATGTTCCGCTCTTTCTGTTTCATGCGCTGCCAAGCCCATAGCGGGCTGCGGCGCGGGCAAGCGAGAGGTTCGGCCGCAGGGCGTCACGGGCGGCAAGGTAGGCGTCCAGATCGGCCGTGTCCGGAAGGGAGGGAACGGTCAGCGCCTCGCCGAGATCAAGGCCGGCCAGTGCGGCATCGACCATCTCCTCGACGTCCATGACCATGGCTGCTGGCAGGGTTTCAAGCTTTTCTTCCTCCCAGATCGCGGTGCGTGTGATGCCCGGCAAAACGCCCTGCACCCGGACGCCGGCCGGGGAAAGCTGCGCTTGCAGCGCCTCGGTGAAAGCAAGGACGAAGGCCTTCGTGGCCGGATAGACGGCGGTGAAGGCGGCCGGCATGAGTGCGGTGACCGAGGTTATGTTGATGATCGTACCCCTGCCTGTGGCGGCAAGCCGCGGAGCGATCGCTGCGGCAAGGCGGGTGACGGCGAGGATGTTGAGGTTGATCATGCCGGTGACGTTCACGGGGTCCAGTTCGGTGATCATGCCTTCCCCGGCGATGCCGGCATTGTTGACGAGGCCGGTGATGGCGGCATCCTCGCGCAGGCGGGCTTCGACCGCGGCCAGCCCTTCGGGCCGCGCAAGGTCGGCAGCGAGAGTTTCGACGGCAACGCCGTGCGCCGCCTGCAGCCGCGCGGCAAGCGCCGCCAGTCTTTCGGCACGGCGTGCGACGAGCAGCAGGTTGTGGCCGCGGCGGGCAAGCCGGTCCGCATAGACCGCGCCGATGCCGTCGGATGCGCCGGTGATGAGGAAAGTGTCTTTGCTCATGGTCTGTCTCCTTGATAGCGCGTTGGATGAAACGGCGCCGGGCCGGCGCGCTCTGGCGCCGAGGCCCGTGCCGGAAGGCGGTCAGGCATTGATGAAGGCGAGAAGGTCGCCGTTGAACCGGTCCTGATGGGTCTGCGTCAAGCCGTGATCGGCGCCCTCGTAGACCTTCAGCACGGCATGTTCGACGATCCGGACGGTCGACAGGGCGGAGGCGCCGATCGGCACGATCTGGTCGTCATCGCCGTGCAGCACCAGCGTCGGCTTGTCGAAGGCCTTGAGATCCTGGTGGAAATCGCTTTCGGAGAAAGCGCGGATGCTGTCGAGCTGGCCCTTGAGGCCGCCCATCATGCCCTGCCGCCAGAACTCCTCGCGAATACCTTCGGAAAGGACAGCACCATCTCTATTGTAGCCGTAGAAAGGAATGGTCACGTCCTTGAAGAACTGGCTGCGATTGTCATAGGTGCCCTTGCGGATGCCGTCGAAGACATCGATAGGCAGGCCACCGGGATTGGCTTCCGTCTTCAGCATCAGCGGCGGAACGGCGCCGATCAGTGCGACCTTGGCGACGCGGTCCGTGCCGTGGCGGCCGATATAGCGGGTGACTTCGCCGCCGCCCGTGGAATGGCCGACAAGGATGACGGCGCGGAGGTCCAGCTGCTCGATCAGCTCTGCCAGGTCATCGGCATATTGGTCCATGGTGTTGTTGTGCCAGACCTGGTCGGACCGGCCGTGGCTGCGGCGGTCGTGGGCGATGGTGCGAAAACCCTGATTGGCGAAGAACACCATCTGTGCGTCCCAGGTATCGGCGCTGAGCGGCCAGCCGTGAGAGAACAGGATGGGCTGGCCGTCGCGCGGACCCCAGTCCTTGTAGAAGATATGCGTGCCGTCCCGGGTTGTGATCGTGCTCATTGGTCTGTCTCCTTTTGTCGAGGGCTTGATTGCCTCCCGTGTGAATAGAGATACTCTGGCGTGTGTCCGGGCTGGATGGGCGCTTCTGACAGAAGGCGAGCCGAAACTGACAAAAGGCGGGAGATGCGCAATGGAAGTCGGATTGATGCTCTACCGGGATTGCCAGGCTGCGATGGTGCACGGCATCACGGACCTCTTCGCCATTGCGTCGATCTTCTCGCGTGATCGCGGCGGACCCGCCGTGCGGGTCAGCCATTGGCGCATGGATGCGGAAGGGCGCTTTTCCCGCAGCCATGACACCGATCCCGGTGCTCCCGGAACGCCGGATATCCTCGTCGTGCCGGGTCGGCTGACAGGGCCGGCCGAAGCGGAGGAGGCGGCGCCTTACGCCCGCTGGCTGCTGGACCGCCACGGCCAGGGGGCAACGCTTGCCTCCACTTGTGGCGGGACGTTCATCCTGGCGGCGACGGGCCTGCTTGCCGGCCGCCCCGCCACCACGCACTGGCTGTTTGCCGAGCGGTTTCGCGAACGATTTCCCGATGTGCGACTGGAGGCGGACAAGATCGTCATCGAGGATGGCGACATCATCACCGCCGGCGGGCTGATGGCCTGGACCGACCTCGGCTTGCGCATCGTCGATCGCCTGCTCGGCCCCTCCGTGACAATCGAGACGGGCAAGTTCCTGTTGGTCGATCCGTCCGGACGCGAACAGCGGCATTACAGCAATTTCGCGCCCCGCCTCACCCATGGCGATGAGGCGGTGCTGAAAGTGCAACACTGGCTGCAAGAACGAGGCGGCCGGCCCACCAGCATCGCCGATATGGCCGGCCATGCGCGGCTGGAGGAGCGCACCTTCCTGCGCCGCTTCAAGACGGCGACCGGCATGAAGCCGATCGAATATGTGCAGCACCTGCGGATCGGCAAGGCGCGGGAGCTGCTGGAGTTCACGCGACGCACCGTCGATCAGATCGCCTTTGCGGTGGGCTACGAGGACGCGGCCGCGTTCCGCCGTGTGTTCCACCGCATCCTCGGTCTCTCTCCGGGCGAATATCGCAGCCGGTTCTCGGTGGCTGTGGCGGCGTGAGCCCGGGGGGCGCCTCTTCTTTGCCCCGGC
The DNA here is from genome assembly GCF_004284735.1 of Shinella sp. JR1-6. Classification (NCBI taxonomy): domain Bacteria; kingdom Pseudomonadati; phylum Pseudomonadota; class Alphaproteobacteria; order Hyphomicrobiales; family Rhizobiaceae; genus Shinella; species Shinella sp. JR1-6. Next base: position 46,647 of record NZ_SHMI01000015.1, read on the forward strand.
GCAAAGACCGGCTGCTCTTCTCCTGCAAGGGTTGGCGAAAACTGGAAACGCCAACCCTTGCAAAGGAGCCAGGATGCAAACGCTTTCTCTTGACCGGACCGTGACGTCGATTGCGGCGGAACTGCCGGGCGCTGCCGATCTGTTCCGTCGATCGGCCATCAATTTCTGCTGTGCGGGCGATATCCCGCTTCGTGCCGCGGCCGAGCGGGCGGGGCTTTCGCCGGAAGACCTGCTAGCCACGCTGGAAGCGCTCGAACGGTCGGCCGGCCGGGATGCGCCGGAGGAGACGGAGCCGCTCATCGAGCATCTCCTCAGCCGCTATCACGAGACCCATCGGCAGGAACTGGCTTTCCTTATCCCGCTTGCCGAGAAGGTCGAGCGGGTCCACGGGGACCATCCGGCTGCGCCCTCGGGGCTTGCCGCGGCGCTGACCGCGCTGCGCGACGAGCTGGAAGGTCACATGATGAACGAGGAACAGGTGGTTTTCCCGATGATGCGTCGGGGCGGGGCCGCGCGGATCAACCAACCGGTCGCACAGATGCGCCGCGAACACGACGATGCCGTGCGACTTCTCCACGATATCGAGCATGCCGCCCACGGCATGGCCCTGCCATCGGGCGCCTGCGGTTCGTGGACGGCGCTTTATACCGGGCTGAGAAAGCTTACCGACGATCTCGTGATGCACATGCATCTGGAAAACACGGTGCTCTTTCCGCGTTTCGAGGCGCCTGCCGCCTGAGGGCGAAAGCCCGGCGCTGCTGCTGCTCGGTGAGTGGTGGCGGCGACGGTTGTCCGGGCCGAGGTTGGCGAACCATCGACCTCTGCCCGCCGGCTGCGTCCTTCGGCCTGTCAGCTCTTTCAGCGGCCCGTTCGAAGGGCAGATATGCAATCGAGGATCCGGGCGGCATAGGTTTGCGCCCGGGCGCGGCCCGCTTCGTCCGGAAGGCGTTCGGCAAGATCGAGGTAGGCGTCGAGCAAGGCTTCGCTCAAAGCCCGCGGTGCTTCCAGCACGGCCGGGTCCAGTGAAACGAGTGCCGGCGACAGCGGGTGGTGGGTAAGGGCTTTTGCCCGGGCGCTGGCCTGAGCCGACAGGTCCGCGAGCGTGGCCCCGGCTGATCCCGGCACGTCTTCGACGGCCCTAGCGGCAAGCAGCGTCGATAGGTGCTCCTCAAAGGCGACGAGCGTCCACTGCTGCGCCCTTCCGGATATTGCTTCGCGCTGGAGATGGAAGGCACGCCGCCGTTCCTGCCGCAAGGTCGCGATATGCGACAGTTCCTCGCGCGCCATCTGTTCGGCCGCCTCGCGCAGCGGGGCGGAGGGGCTGCGGGAGGCGAGATAGGTCCAGAAGGCGAAAGCACGTTCCTCGTTGCGCACGGCGATCGAGAAGGCGCGGTAGGCGCTGAGAAGTTCCGGTGCGACAAGGGAAGCGCCTTCGTCGTCGAAGGTCGGGTCGAGGCTCCAGCGCACCGCGGACGGGTCCGGTTCCTTGCCGGTCGTGCGCTGCGACCAGTAGCCGACATTGCCGAGGTGGTCGCTCTCCTCCTCCACCAGCTTTTCAAAGACCGCGGCAAGGTCGGGCCGGCCTTCTCTCCTCATGCGATCGGCGAGTGAGGCATAGCCCGCGATGGCCTCCTGCTCCATCGCCGCGGCGATCGCAAAAAGCTCTTCCATGGTTTCAACGGTGCCCGAAGGCTCGTTCCCGAGTAGCGGCATCGGCAGCATCTCCCTTGCATGCGCCACTCTCCCATCGTGGATCGCTGCGGTGTTTGTGCTGCAACAAATTGCGCGCAGGTATCTTGCCTAGAATGCCGGCATCGATACTCGCTTGCCGGAATACGACACCTTGACGGACTGCCCGCAGACCCTATCCCGCAAAACGATGCGTCCCGCCGTCTGGTTGAGACGGGTCCTGGTGGTGCTGTTCACCCTGCTGGCGGCGATGCCGGCCGTGTCGATGGCAGAGGCCGCCTCCCGGCTAGCGGAGTACCTGCCGAAAGCGCAACCATCGGATCTCTTTCCCGGTGCTGACCGCTTCGGCGAGCCGGCAGGCGAACCACCGATCGCCCCTGTCTGGCGAGGTGAAGTTCTCGCCGGCTACGCTTACCTCAATTCCGATTTCACCAGCGCGACCGGCTATTCGGGCAAGCCGATCCACATCCTCGCCGGCATCGACCCGCAGGGTGTGCTGCACGGCTTCAAGCTGGTCCATCACCAGGAACCGATCGTCCTCATCGGCATTCCCGAGGAGAAGGTGGTTGCCGCGCTCGACACACTGATCGGCCGCGATATCGGCCGTGTCGCCGCAGGCGCGGACCGCCCGCCCCAGGTCGACATCGTCAGCGGTGCGACGGTGACGGTGCTCGTCATGGGCGACAGCGTCGTGCGCTCGGCCGTGCGGCTCATCCGCAGCGGGCGATTGGGGGGCGATGCTGCGGTAGGTGCAGCGCCGCCGGCCGAAATCCGCAAGCTCAAGACGGAAGCCGGCGCGGCCCGTTCCTGGGAAGAACTCGTCGGTGACGGCTCCATCCGCGGCCTCGGCCTGTCCGTCGGCGAGGTGAGCGAGGCTTTCGCACGCGCCGGCGAGGACAAGGCCGCACAGCATCCCGAAACGCGCAGCCCCGAAGACCGCTTCATCTCGCTCTACATCGCGCCCGCCAGCGTGCCGGAAATCGGCCTCAGCCTGCTCGGCAAGGAAGGCTATGAGCGGCTTCGCGCAAAGCTGCGGCCGGGCCAGCAGGCCATTCTCGTTGCCGGTGACGGGGCCTATTCGTTCAAGGGCTCGGGCTATGTGCGCGGCGGCATCTTCGATCGCATCGAGCTGATGCAGGACGGGCAGGGCGTTCGGTTCCGCGACCGCGGGCACACGCGACTTGCCGATATCGCCGCCGAAGGCGCGCCGCCCTTCCGGGAAATCGCGCTCTTCACCGTGCCGGAGGATCTCGTCTTCGACGTAACGGCGCCCTGGGAGCTGCAATTGCTGGTGCAGCGCTCCTGGAGCGTGCGCGACAAGGCCGTCCTACCCTTCGACCTCGGCTACAGCCTGCCGGATCGCTACGTCACGGTCGAAAAGGCGAAGCCGGTGCCGGTCGCCACGACCGAAGCCGAACCGCAGGCTGCCGCACCGTTCGCAGACGAGAGTGAGCCGCTCTGGATGCAGATGTGGCGCATGAACACGGTTGAGATCGGTATCACGGCCTTCGCGCTGCTGCTGCTCACCGTCATCTTCTTCTTCCAGGACTGGCTCGTCCGCCGTCCCGTGCTGCATGTCTGGGTGCGGCGCTCCTATCTCGCCTTCGTTCTGGTCTGGCTCGGCTGGTATGCCAATGCGCAGCTTTCCGTCGTCAATGTCCTGACCTTCACCAATGCGCTGATCACCGGCTTCAACTGGGAGTTCTTCCTCTCCGCGCCACTGATCTTCATCCTCTGGGCGACAGTTGCGGCGGGGCTCCTCTTCTGGGGGCGGGGGCCGTTCTGCGGCTGGCTCTGCCCGTTCGGCGCCCTGCAGGAACTCACCAACAATTTCGCACAATGGCTGAAAGTGCCGCAGATCAAGGTGCCGTTCTGGCTGCACGAGCGGCTGTGGCCGGTGAAGTACATTCTCTTCCTCGGCCTGTTCGGCCTGTCGTTCTACTCGGTTGCGCTCGCAGAGGTCTTTGCCGAGGTCGAGCCGTTCAAGACGGCGATCATCCTGAAGTTTGCCCGTGACTGGCCCTTCGTGATCTTTGCGCTGACGCTGCTCTCGCTCGGCCTCTTTATCGAGCGCTTCTATTGCCGCTACCTCTGCCCACTTGGCGCTGCGCTCGCCATTCCCGGCCGCATCCGCATGTTCGAATGGCTGAAGCGGTGGCCCGAATGCGGCTCTCCCTGCCAGCGCTGCGCCAAGGAATGCCCCGTGCAGGCCATCCATCCCGAGGGGCAGATCAACGTCAACGAGTGCATCTACTGCATGCACTGCCAGGAACTCTACCACGACGACCACCGCTGTCCGCACATGATCCAGGTGCGGCTGAAGCGGGAGAAGTTCGAGCGGCTGTCCTCGCCCGCAACACGCGGGCCGGGGCCGGCTCCGCCGGTCATCACCCACAGGGGCGTCGCCATCGAGAAACCCGATCCGGCTGCCGGATCGCCGAACTGACACCAGAACAAGGAGAGGTGCCATGTCACAGGATGAAACGAAAGCAGGTCTGAGCCGCCGCCAATTGCTCGGTTCCACGGCTGTCGCGGCGGGGGCGGTGGGAACCGGTGCGCTCGCCCTCGGCAGCATCACCGCGGCGCCCGCGCTTGCACAGGCCGCTGCCAGCGGCAATTACGAGGTCAAGCCGGGCGAACTCGACGAGTATTACGTCTTCTTCTCCTCCGGCCAGACGGGCGAGGTGCGCATCCTCGGCCTTCCCTCGATGCGTGAGCTGATGCGCATTCCGGTCTTCAACCGGTGCAGCGCCACCGGCTGGGGGCAGACCAACGAGAGCCTGAAGATCCTGACAGAGGGCATGCTGCCGGAATATCGCGAACTGATGAACAAGCGGGGCGCCGCCGCCTATCTCAACGGTGACCTGCACCATCCGCACCCCTCCTTCACCGAGGGGACCTATGACGGCCGCTATCTCTTTGCCAACGACAAGGCGAACACCCGCGTCTGCCGCATCCGCCTCGACGTGATGAAGTGCGACAAGATCGTGCAGCTGCCCAACCAGCACACGGTCCATGGCCTGCGCGTCCAGAAATATCCGAAGACCGGCTATGTCTTCTGCAACGGCGAGGATCGCGTGCCGATCCCGAACGACGGCAAGGTGCTCGACGACAAGTCGCATTACCGCTCGATCTTCTCGGCCGTGGACGGCGAGACGATGAAGGTCGCCTGGCAGATCATGGTGGATGGCAACCTCGACAATGTCGATGCCGACTACCAGGGCAAATATGCCTTCTCCACCTGCTATAATTCGGAGGAGGGCGTGAACCTTGCCGAGATGATGGAGGCCGAGCAGGACTGGGTCGTCGTGTTCAACCTGAAGCGCATCGAGGAGGCGGTTGCCCGCGGCGACTTCACCGAGATGGGCGGGGTGCCGGTTCTCGACGGGCGCAAGGGCTCGCCGTTCACCCGCTACATCCCGATCTCCAACGGCCCGCACGGCATGAACACCGCGCCTGACGGCATCCATATCGTCGCCAACGGCAAGCTCTCGCCGACCGTGACCGTCATGGATGTGCGCACCTTCGACGATCTGTTCGAAGACAAGATCCAGCCGAAGGAGACGATCGTCGCCGCGCCGGAGCTCGGTCTCGGCCCGTTGCACACGGCCTATGACGGCAGGGGCAATGCCTATACGACGCTCTTCATCGATAGCCAGATCTGCAAGTGGAACATCGAGGATGCCAAGCGCGCCTACAAGGGCGAAAAGGTCGATCCGATCCGCCAGAAGCTCGACGTGCACTACCAGCCCGGCCATAACCACACCTCCATGGGCCAGACCAAGGATGCGGACGGCAAGTGGCTGATCTCGCTCAACAAGTTCTCCAAGGACCGGTATCTCAACGTCGGCCCGCTGAAGCCGGAGAATGACCAGCTCATCGATATCTCCGGCGACGAGATGGTGCTGGTGCACGACAATCCGACCTTCGCCGAACCGCATGACGCCACCATCGTCCACCGCTCGAAGATCGATCCGGTGCATGTGTGGAAGCGCGATGACCCGTTCTTCGCCGATGCGGTGAAGCAGGCTGCCGCCGACGGCATCGACCTGATGGCCGACAGCGAAGTGATCCGTGACGGCAGCAAGGTGCGTGTCTACATGACCTCCGCCGCACCGGCCTTCGGGCTGGAGACCTTCTCCGTCAAGCAGGGCGACGAGGTGACGGTCTACGTCACCAATATCGACGAAGTCGAAGACCTCAGCCACGGCTTCTCCATCATCAACTACGGTCTCAACATGGAGGTGGCTCCGCAGGCGACGGCTTCTGTGACCTTCACCGCCGACAAGCCCGGCGTCTACTGGTACTACTGCTCGTGGTTCTGCCATGCCATGCACATGGAGATGAAGGGTCGCATGTTCGTCGAGCCGCAGGCGGCCTGACGTGACAGCCTGTTCCGTCATGATGAGGATTGCGGTGGCGGCCCTTGCGGCCGCCCTCGCACCCGTTTTCGTGCGGGCGGAGACCGTCTCCGTTCCCTCCGGCGCGGAGAACCTGCAGGCGGTTCTGGATGCCGCCCGGCCGGGGGATATAATCCGGCTGGAGGCGGGCGCGCACCGCGGTCCTCTGCGGATCGCCACGGCATTGACGCTGGAAGGCGAGGGTGGTGCGGTGCTCTCGGGTACGGGCACGGGCAGCGTCGTCACTGTCACTGCGCCCGGCGCAGTAGTGCGCGGGCTTGAAATCCAGGGTTCCGGTACGGATATCGGCGCGCTCGATTCCGGCGTCTTCCTTGACAAGACCGCGACCGGAGCGATTGTCGAGAACAATCGGATCATCGGCAATCTCTACGGCGTCTATATACGGGGCGCCAAGGATGCGATGGTGCGCGACAACCGGATCGAGGGCATGCGCGAGGGGCGCTCGGCGGAGGCCGGCAACGGCGTGCACCTGTGGAATGCGCCGGGGGCGAAGGTGATCGGAAACGATATCCGTTTCGGCCGTGACGGCATCTTCACCAATGCCAGCCGTCGCAACGTCTTTTCCGGCAACCGCATGCGCGACCTGCGTTTTGCCATCCACTACATGTATACGAATGAAAGCGAGATCAGCGACAACGTCTCGACCGGCAATTCCGTCGGTTACGCCATCATGTATTCCGACCGCCTGACCATCACCGGCAATGTCTCCGATGGCGATCGCGATCACGGGCTGCTGCTCAACACCGCGAAGGGCTCGACGGTCTCCGGCAACCGGGTGAAGGGACGGATGCAGCCGGTTTCCCGCTGGATCAATGCCGGCCGCCAGAGCGACACACACGGTGTGACCATGGAGAGCGATGCCGGTCACGACGTCGCGGACCAGCGCCTCGGCCCGGAGAAATGCGTCTTCATCTACAATGCCAACCGCAACCGCTTTTCCGGCAACCGCTTCGAGAATTGCGCGATCGGCATCCATTTCACGGCGGGTTCCGAGGGTAACCGCATGAGTGGCAATGCCTTCATCCGCAATCGCAATCAGGTCAAATATGTCGGCACGCGCTACCTCGACTGGTCGGCGGAAGGGCGCGGCAACTACTGGAGCGACAACCCCGCCTTCGATCTCGACGGCGACGGTATCGCCGATACGCCTTACCGGCCGAACGATCTCGTCGACCGGGTTCTGTGGACCGCGCCGCAGGCGAAAATCCTCACCAACAGTCCGGCCGTGCAGGTTATCCGCTGGGCGCAGAGCCAGTTTCCGGCGCTCCTGCCCGGTGGCGTGGTCGACAGCCGTCCGCTGATGGCCCCGCCGGGCGAAGGAATGTGAATGCCATGACCCACCGCATCGACATCCAGGCTGTTTCCAAGGCCTTCGGCGCCTTCACGGCCGTACGCGACGTTTCCTTCTCGCTCGCCGAAGGCGAGATTGTTGCGCTGGTCGGCCACAACGGCGCGGGCAAGACGACGCTGATCAAGCTGATGCTCGGCCTTCTCCGCCCGACCGCCGGCACTGTTCGTGTGCTCGGGGGCGATCCGGCGGCTGATCCTGCCGTGCGGGCGCATCTCGGCTACCTGCCGGAAAGCGTGTCCTTCAATCCGGCCCTGACCGGCCGCGAGACGCTGGCCTTCTATGCTGCGCTGAAGCGCGCGCCGCACCGCCAAATCATCGAACTGCTCGAACGGGTCGGCCTGGCACAGGCCGCCGACCGGCGCGTGCGCACCTATTCCAAGGGCATGCGGCAGCGGCTCGGGCTGGCGCAGGCGCTGCTCGGCGCGCCGCAGGTCCTCCTGCTCGACGAGCCGACGACCGGCCTCGACCCGGCGCTCCGCCGCGATTTCTATGGTTTCCTCGACGAACTGCGCGCAGGCGGCGCGACGATCCTGCTTTCCTCCCATGCGCTCAGCGAGCTGGAGGGGCGGGCCGACCACATCGTCATCATGGGGCAGGGCGTCAAGATCGCGGATGGTTCGCTGGATGCGCTGCGCAGCATCGCGCGGCTGCCGACTCGCATTCGTGTGCGCCTTGCCGAGGGCGAAGAAAGACGGCTTGAAGGGGACGCGGACTGGCGGCCGGTCAACGGCCACATGCTGGAGATAGAGGCTGCGCCGGAGGACAAGGTGGCGCTGCTGCGCGCCGCCGTCGGTGCCCGCATCGCCGATCTCGACGTGACGCCGCCGACGCTCGACGAACTCTACGCCCATTTCCAGGACAGGCAGCGGGAGGCCGGCCAATGAGGACCATCCTCGTCATCGCGCGCAAGGAAATCCAGGAGGGCCTGCGCAATCGTTGGGTCCTCGCGACCACGCTGCTTCTGGCAACGCTTGCGCTCACCCTCACCTTTCTCGGCAGCGCGCCCACCGGCAATGTCGGGGCAAGCGCGCTCGATGTGATCGTCGTCAGCCTGTCGAGCCTGTCGGTGTTTCTCGTGCCGCTTATCGCGCTCCTCATCTCGCACGACGCCATCGTCGGGGAGGCGGAACGGGGCACGCTCCTCCTGCTGCTCAGCTATCCGCTGGCGCGTTTCCAGGTGATCGCCGGCAAGTTCATCGGGCATCTGGCAATCCTCGCCTTCGCAACATTCATCGGTTACGGCGCAGCGGCGCTGGCGCTCGGCCTTGGCGGTAGCGCCGGGCTCGTCGCCGGCTGGCCGGCCTTCGTGCTCCTGATCGGCTCCTCGGTGCTGCTCGGCGCGGTCTTCATCGCCATCGGCTATCTCGTCAGCACGCTCGCCGGCGAGCGCGGTACTGCGGGCGGCATTGCCGTCGGTGTCTGGCTCGTCTTCGTGCTGGTCTACGACATGGCGCTGCTCGGCCTTCTGGTCGCCGACCAGGGGCGCACGGTCACAGGCGGGCTGCTCAATGCCCTCCTTCTGCTCAACCCGACCGATGCCTACCGCCTGCTCAATCTCGGCGGTGAGGCGGGGGCGATCTCCGGCATGGCCGGCTCGGCCTCGCTCAGTGCGCCAGCGCTTGCCGCTGCGCTCGTGCTGTGGGTAGCGCTGCCGCTTGCTGCTGCCATGCTGGTCTTTTCAAGGAGAGAGGCATGAAGCGCATCCTCGCTACCCTTGTTCTCGTCCTCGTCGCGGGCTGCTCGGAACAGCAGGCCGAGACGCCGCAGCCTTTCGCCCTGACGCAGGAGGCGATCGGTCGCTATTGCGGCATGAACGTGCTCGAGCACGAAGGCCCCAAGGGCCAGATCATCCTGTCGCAGATCCCCGAGCCGATCTGGTTCTCCTCGGCGCGCGATGCGGTCGCCTTCACGCTCCTGCCGGACGAGCCGAAAGCCATCGCCGCCATCTATGTGTCCGATATGGGCGCTGCTGCGAGCTGGGCGCAGCCCGGTGCGGAAAACTGGATCGACGCCCGCACCGCCTTTTATGTGATCGGCAGCACGCAGCGTGGTGGCATGGGTGTCGCCGAGACCATTCCCTTTTCCAGGGAAAGGGACGCGCGCGACTTTGCCGGAAAACATGGCGGCGAGGTGGTCGGCTTCCCGGATATTCCATCTGGCTATGTGCTGGGTGACGGTCAGGCGAACGACGGCGCCGACCCGCAGCGTGAGGAGGCGGAACAATGATCATGGGTGCAAGGCCGACCCGTCGCCGGTTCATCAGCCTTTCAGCCGCGGCCGCCGGCACGGCGCTCTGCCCGCTCGGCGCTCGCGCTGGGTCTGCGGCTGTCCGCTGGCGCGGCCGTGCCCTTGGCGCCCCGGCGGAAATGATCCTGCATCATTCCGACCGGGCACAAGCCGAACGGCTGATCCGGCGTGTCGTCGTCGAGATCGATCGCCTCGAGCGCATTTTCAGCCTGTACCGGCCGGATTCCGCGCTTGCGACGCTGAATGCTCGGGGTGCGCTCGCCGATCCGCCGGTAGAACTGATAGAACTGCTGGAACAGAGCCATACCGTCTGGGCGCTGAGCGGCGGCATGTTCGATCCCACCGTCCAGCCCTTGTGGCTGCTGCATGCCTGGCACTTCTCGACTCCCGACGCCGACCCGGCCGGCCCCCCGCGCGAGAGCATCGAGGCTGTATTGGCGCGCACAGGCTTCGAGCATGTCGCCTTCGACCGCAACCGTATCGCCTTTCGCAGGCCGGGCATGGGGCTGACGCTGAACGGTGTCGCGCAGGGCTATATCACCGATCGGGCGGTGGACATCCTGCGCGCCGGCGGTGTGTTACATACGCTCGCCGATCTCGGTGAGATACGCGCCCTCGGGCCGCGTGAGAACGGCACACCTTGGCACGCTGGTATCGCCGGGACAGATATACGCGTCGATCTCGTAAACCGCGCGATCGCGACCTCCGGAACGAACGGTTTCCGCTTTGCCGGGCCGGGCTCCCCGAGCCATCTGCTTAATCCTCGGACCGGTGTTTCGGCTGGCCGTCATGACAGCGTCAGCGTCGTCGCGCCGACCGCCACAGCCGCCGACGCTCTTTCCACAGCCTTCAGCTTCATGGATGGCGACGGGATCGTGACAGCGCTGCGGGCACTTCCCGCAACGCAGGTGCATTTGCATGAGCCGGACGGCAGCTATCGGCATATCGTGTGATGATCCCGGACAGTTGCGGACGGCCGGCAGCGCCGTAGCCGCCCATCAGGCGCCGAGCATCACGACACGGTTGCGGCCCGTCCGTTTGGCTTCATAGAGTGCATTGTCTGCCCTGAGGATCGCCGAGCCGAAGGGTTCTTCCGATGGGTCCGCAAGCGTGGCGCCGATGCTGACGCTGACTGGGATCACGGCGCCTTCGATATCGAAGGGCGAAGCATGGATCGCCATGCGGATGCGCTCAGCCAGTGTCACGGCCGCTACCGGCTCCTCGGCTGCCAGCAAGACCGCGAATTCCTCGCCGCCAAGCCGTGCAAAACGGTCGCCCGATCGCACGACCTCCTGGCAGCGACGGGCGAACTCCATGAGAACAAGGTCGCCTGCGCGGTGGCCATGCGTGTCGTTGATCGATTTGAAATGATCGATATCCAGCATGAGCACGCCCATGGACGCCGCGCCGCTCGATCTGGAGAATATCTCTTCCGCTTCCTCGAAGAAGCGTCGGCGGTTGAGGATCCCGGTCAGCGGGTCGGCATTGGCAAGCACCTTGAGCTGCTCGGCATAGGCGCGCTCCTTCGTCACGTCGATGTAGAGATTGACGTTGAAGTTGCCGACCGTCCTTTGCCGGAACTGGATGCGCTTCGTCGCGCCGCTGGCCGTCCTGACGTCGAGATCGAAGGGCGTCATCTCGCGGTTCTCGCGCCGGGCGTCTGCGATCGAGGAATGCCATTGTGTGCGGGCATATTCGCGGTATTGCGGATCGGGATAGACGAGGCGCCACCAGTCCTCGATGCTTTCGATCTCGTCCTGAGTATAGCCGAAAAGCGCCTTGAACGTCGAATTGGCGAACTGGATCTGGTCGTCGCTGCTGGCGATTTCGAAGCCGAAGGGCAGCCAGTCCAGAAGCGAGATCATCTGTTCCTGCCAGCCGGCAAGGGAGACGGAACCCTGCGGCGGCGCATCCGTGAAGGTGAACAGGCGCACGAGTTCGCCCTCGATCGCGATCTTGGTGACCTGCACCATCAGCACGCGTTCCTGCGCCTGCACCATGGCCCGGATCAGGAAAGGCTCGCCCGGCACGCCGATCGGCGCGACGCTCCATATCTGCGAGAGGAGAATGCTCGCCTCGCGACCGACGAGATCTTCGATGGGCAGGTTCTCGAAGGCTTCCAACCCCAGTCCGAACAGGACCGCGGCATTGGAATTGGCCCGGCGCACATGCAGCGTGCCCTTCTCGACAAGGACCATCGGTGCACCAACGCAGCCCATCCAGAAATCGACGTCCTCACGGGACCTGCCGTAGGGAACATCGTCTGTCTTGGTTCGCTGCGACGCTGTACTGCTCATGCGATCCGATACCCATCGTCCTCTGTGCAAGGCCACAGAGACCTTCCGTGCCCGAAGATAGTCACCTAACGTAAGAAAAGGCTTAAGCGCCCGCAGATTCCATCTGGCCAAGCTTTCTGCGTTTTCCGGCGCTTCCAGCAACGCAGTGCCTCTCGTGCGCAAAACGGTGGCGTCTGGGTCATGCCGGCATTTTTAGGGGTGGGGCGCATTGCGAAATGCGATAGTCCGTGAGCAAAAGGATTTCGGGAAGATCCCGGTCCCCCCGACGGACGGCCGCCAGCCAAGCGAGAACTCAAATGCCGCAACGAGACAAAGACGCAGACGTCGCCATGCCCTCCGATGCGCTGAGGACATATCATCCGGTCTGCGATGCGATTGCGCTCATCCTGCAGCCCTATGCGGAGGTGGTTCTCCACGATCTCTCCAGCGAGACGGTGAGCTACATCGCCAACAACTTCTCGAAGCGGGATCTCGGGGAACCGTCGCTGCTGCACGAAATCGACTTCAAGCCGAACGACCGGACGATCGGGCCTTATGAAAAGGTGAATTTCGATGGAAGGCGGCTGAAATCGGTGAGTGCGGTGTTGCGCGCGCCCGATGACCGGGCGATCGCCATCCTGTGTATCAACATCGACGTTTCGCACATCCAGTCTGCGATCCAGGTGCTGAGCGCCATGTCCACTGTCTCCATCGACCAAGGCAAGCCCGCTGCCCTGTTCAAGGAAGACTGGCATGAGCGGGTCAACGAATATGTGCACGGCTGGACGACGAAGCGGGGCCTTATGATCGCTGACCTCACCCGGGCGCAGAAACAGCAGCTTGTGCGCGAGCTGGCCGAAGACGGCGCCTTCAGCGGAAAGCATGCGGCTGCCTATATCTCGAAGATCCTGCAGATGGGCCGGGCGACGGTTTACAACTACCTTCGCGACACGAAAGCCTGAGCCCCGAACGGCAGAAGGGGCGCCCGCGGGGCGCCCTCTGTGGTGGCGGTCGAGCGGGCTGATCAGCGGCCGTAGATCGCCTGTGTGATGAGATCGCGGTCAAAATTCGCGCCGCAAAGCAAGATCACGCTCGTCTGGCCGGAAAGGCTGGCTGCAACCTTTTCGAAGCCGGCAAGCGCAAGGGCGGCCGAACCCTCGACGATCATGTTCTCCTCGAGAGCGAGTGTTTTCAGGGCGGCGCGGATGTCGTCCTCGCCGCATTCCACGACCTCGTCCACGGTCGCCATCGAAAGAGGCAGCGTGATCGTGTCGAGATCGATGCCGCCGGCGACGGCATCGGCGAGCGTCTCGCGATGCTCGGTCTCGACCACGCGGCCGGCCGCCATCGATGCCGCCAGCGCCTTCGAATGGCTCGCGGCGACGCCGTAGAGCTTCGTGCGCGGGCTGAAGGCCTTGAGCACCGCACCGATGCCGCTGATCAGGCCGCCGCCGCCCATCGCGACGAAGACATTGTCGACGCCGGCACACTGTTCGAGGATTTCGAGCGCGATCGTGCCCTGGCCGGCGACGATATCGGGATCGTTGTACGGCGAGACATAGGCGTGCCCTTCGGAGGCAGCGCGTTCCTGGGCGTGCTGTTCGGCAAGGCCGGTCTCCTCGCCGTGCAGGATGACCTCGACGCCGTAGGAGCGGATCTTCTCAAGCTTGGCGGGCACGACGGTCTGCGGCAGCACGACGGTGAGGCTGCGGGAAAGCGCCTTGGAGGCGTGCGCCGCACCGATGCCGTGGTTGCCGGACGAGGCGGTGATCAGCCGCCCGCCCGCGGGCTGGGCGGACATTTTCGACATTGCACCCCTGATCTTGAAGGATCCGGTGAGCTGGAAGTTCTCCGCCTTGAAGAGCACCGTCGCGCCTTCGGCCTTGCCGGCCTTGCGGGCGGGCAGGAGCGGTGTCTGGTAGATATGGTCACGAATGCGGGCCCTTGCCCGGACGGCGGCGGCCGCGGTTTCGAAGACGATGGTCTGCATGGTTTCCTCGCTGGTCAGTGTTGCGGCCCGATTTGTCGAAGGAATTCCTTCGTACGGGCATGGGATGGATGACGGAAGAACGTTTCGGGATCCGCCTCTTCGAGGATCGTTCCGCGGTCCATGAAGACGATGCGGTCCGCCACGCTTCGCGCGAAGCCCATTTCGTGGGTCACGACGATCATCGTGAGGCCCTGGCGGGAAAGATCCGTCATGACGTCAAGTACCTCCTTGACCATTTCCGGGTCGAGGGCGGAGGTGGGCTCGTCGAACAGCATGACCTTCGGCTTCATGCACAGGGCGCGCGCGATCGCCACGCGCTGCTGTTGTCCACCGCTGAGCTGACGCGGATAGTTGTCCGCCTTTTCTGTCAGCTGCATGCGCGCCAGCATCGCCAGCGCCGCCTCTTCAGCTACCAGGCGTGGTGTCCGGCGTACCCGCCGCATGGCGAGTGTCAGGTTGTCCAGAACCGTCAGATGTGGAAAGAGGTTGAACTGCTGGAAGACCATACCGACGTCGCCGGCAAGCGCCAGCACGTTGGCACAGTCGGCCGAAAGGCTGTGGCCGGCGATTTCCACGGTGCCACCCTGCCGTTCCTCCAGCCCGTTCAGGCAGCGTACCAAGGTCGATTTGCCAGAACCGGAAGGCCCGCATAGGACGATGCGCTCGCCGGCTGTAACCTTCAAGCTGACCCCGTGCAGGACTTGCGCCGCGCCATAGGATTTGACCAGGTTTTCCGCGATGATCATGACGAGGCTCCAAGGGTGGGTGAGCGCGGATGCACCGTACGGCCGCTCCTGCCGATAGCGGCGGCTCCCGGAATGCGACGTTCGAGAAAGCGGAAGGCGAGGCCGAACAGGAAACCGATCGCGAGATAGAGGATGCCGGCGACGATGAAGACCTCGAAGGGTGCGTAGGTTTTCGCCGTGAAGGCGCGTGCCGCTCCCGACATTTCCATGACCGTGACGGCGCTCGCCAGCGAGCTGGCCTTCAGCACAAGGATCAGTTCGTTGCCGATCGAAGGCAGGATCGCCCGGTAGACCTGCGGCAGGAGCACATCGCGCATGCGGCTGAAGCTTGAAAGACCGAGCGAGATGGAGGCCTCCGCCTGGCCGGGTGGAAGCCGCCTCAGGCCGCCGGCGACGATCACGGCGACATAGGCTGCGGAATTGAGGCCGATGGCGATGATGGCGCAGTTCACGGGCTCGCGGATGATCGGCCAGATCACGCTGGCGCGCACCGCATCGAACTGGGCGAGGCCGTAGTAGAGGATGAAGAGCTGAACGAGGAGGGGGCTGCCGCGCACGAGGAACGTATAGATCGTTACCGGCCAGCGCAGCAACGGGGATTTCGCTGTTAGCCCCAGCCCGAGCGGCAGGGCGAGGATCTGGCCGAGTAGGAAGCTGGCCAGGGTGACGACCAGGGTCAGCTTCAGGCCGGCATAGACGATGGGGATGGACTGCAGGAGGATCTCGGAGGACATGGTGCTCACCGTCCGACCGTCAGGCGTCGATTGCCATAGGCGAAGATCGCCATAGAGATGCTGGTGATGGCCACATAGAGGCCGGCGACGATGAGGTAGAAGGTCATGGGCGATTGCGTCGCGCCTGCCGCCACGACGCCCTTGCGCATCAGCTCCTCAAGCCCGACGATCGAAACCAGCGCGCTTTCCTTGAGAATGATGAGCCATTGGTTGCCGAGACCGGGCAGGGCATAGGCGAACATCTGCGGCAGGATGACATGCCGGAATGTTGCGCCGGCGCCAAGGCCGAGGCTCTTGGCCGCTTCCGCCTGGCCGGGCGGGATCGTGTGGAGCGCGCCGCGCAGAATCTCTGTGAGATAGGCGCCGGAAACGAAGGAGAGTGCACAGATACCGGCGGTCAGCGCATCCACCTCGACATAGGCGCCGAACATCCTGCTGAGGAGAACCGTGCCGCCGTAGAAGACGAGGAAGATGACGAGCAGTTCCGGAAGGCCGCGGATGACGGTGACATAGGTGGAGACGCACCAGCGCACCGGCGCATTGCCGAACTCGGCACCGAACACCGCCGCAACGGCAATCACGAGGCCGATGGCAAAACTTCCGAAAGCCACTTCGAGCGTGACGAGCAACCCTTCCAGCAAATGTGGAAGATAAGCGAGGATGAGAGACATGGGTCGACCCTGGGGGCCATGCGCCGCATCTGGCGCGAGGCATGGCCCTGTCCGCTGTTAGCCCTTGAAGGAAAGATCGTAGCCGAAGAATTTGGTCGAGATCTTCCCGATCGTTCCATCGGAGATCATGTCGACGATGGCCTTGTCGACGCGGGCTTTCAGCTCCTCCCGGCCCTGCTTCAGGGCGATGCCCTGCCCGTTGCCGAATTCGGAATAGTCGGCGCTGGTCAGCATCGGGCCGGCAAGCTCAAGCTTGCCCTCGCGAGCCTTCATCAGTTCCTCCCAAACCGACTGCTCGAGAAGGCCGGCATCGATGCGGCCAGCGGCCAGGTCGTCGGCGATCTGCTCGTTGCGCTCATAGAGACGAACGTCGGCATTCTTGAAGTATTTGTTGGCCACGGCCTCGTGGGTCGAACCGGTCTGCACGCCGATCGCCTTGCCTTCCAGCGCGGCCTCGAGTTCCGCCTTCGTCTTGGCGACAGCGAGCGCGCCGCCCTTGACGGTTGCGATGTGATAGGGCGCATCGGCATAGGCTTTTGAGAAATCCACTTGTTTTGCCCGCTCGGCGGTGATCGAGAGGCCGGAAATCACGAGGTCGAACTTGCCGACCTGAAGGCTTGCCAAGAGTCCATCGAAGGACTGGTTCGTCCAGGCGCAGTCTGCGCCGATGCGCTTGCAGATCTCGTCACCGACCTCGCGGTCGAAGCCGACGATATCGCCTGCCGTATTCGTATAGCCCCATGGCGGGAAGTCGGCGCTGGTGCCGATGCGCAGCGGCTCTGCACCGGCGCTCCCGGCGACGATGGCGGCAAAGACGGATGCGATTGCTAGGATTTTCATGTCATTCCCCTTTTCAGTGACGGTTTCTCTAGGTCGGCCCGGCGAAGATCAGGTCGCGGCCCGGATGTCCAATCCGGCGACCCGCTCCAGCACGGTTCTGGCCATGGCGATATCCTGGGTGGCGACCCCGGTGAGATCGGCGATCGTGATCTGCGAAACGGCCTTGCGTCCGCGTGTACGCCCGGAAAGAATGAGGCCGAGCTCGATGCAGTCCTCTGCCTTGATCAGCCCCGCGGCGAAGGCACCGGCGAACTCGCCGTGTTCCAGACATTGACGGGCGAGATCGACCGCCAGCACATTGGCGCGGGCGACGAGCTCGACCGCCAACTCCTGTTTGCCCGGCGCGTCGGCGCCCATGGCGGTGATATGCGTGCCTTCCCGGATCCAGCCGGCCTCGATGAGCGGATGGGCCGAGGGCGTCGTGGTGACGATGACATCGGAGGTGCGGCACATGGCTTCGAGATCGTCTGCCAGCTGGACCGGCAACCCGATCGCCGCGAGATCTGCCTGGAGGGCTTCGGCCTTGGCACGCGAGCGACCCCAGACATTGATCGTGATCGGCCGGCCGGCGAGGGCGGCCATGGCCCTCGCCTGAAAGCGGGCCTGCGTGCCGGTGCCGACGATGGAGAAGGTTTCGGCATCGTCGCGGCAGAGGGCGAAGGTAGCAACGGCGCCGCCGATGCCGGTTCTCAGATCGGTCAGCCAGCCCTCGTCGTTCAGTGTGGCGATCACCCGGCCGGTCTCGGCCGAGACGGCGACGATAATGCCGTTGCTCGATGGCAATCCCCTGGACGGGTTGTCGTAGAAGCCTGCGGCGATCTTCACGACGAAGACCGGATCGCCTGCGATGTAGCCGTACTTGATGTGGCAGTCGCCGTTTTTGCCGGGAAAGCCGAGATAGCCGACCGGCGGCACGTCCGCGCGCCCGTCCGATATCGCGATGTAGGCGTCCCGTATCGCCGCGATCGTTCCGGGGTCGATGCTGATGAGGTTCTGGATGTCGGAACGTGAGAGCTGGATCATGGGCTTCCCGCCTTTTCAGGCAATCAAGGTTTGCAGCCCGCTCCGTTCGGGCACGACATGTCGTGCCCGGCGGAAACCTGGCTGGCCGCAGGTGGCGTGGATTTGTTTACGGGCAACCGGAAGGTCTGGCCGCGGCTGCCGGAGGTGGGGCACCGCAGCGTTTCCGCGACTGGCCTTCATTCCTGCCGGGTACTATAGGAGATAAAACCAAATTGTCTAGTATAGATTTTTTTGTCTAATTGCTGATGTCGGCGAGCGCTGCGATCGCCGCTCCAGCAAGAAGGGTTGCTCCCGGGGCGATGATCGCGTCGTTGAAGTCGTAGGCCGGCTGATGCAGCCGGCCGTCGAAGACCGCCGGACCGTTGCCGATCCAGGCATAGGCGCCGGGGCGGTGAAGCAGGAAGAAGCCGAAATCGTCACCGGCCATCGTGGGACGCGGGTCTCCCCGATAGGCGGCAAGGCCTGCCTCATGCACGACCGCGCGCATGAGATCCCGTTCCGCCGGCGTGTTTGCCACCGGCGGGCACATAGGATCGTCGAAGATAAGATCGACGGCACAGGATGCGGTGGCTGCCGCGGAGGCGGCGATGGCGCGCGTACGCTCCCGAAGCAGGGTGAGGGTCTCCATCCGGAAAGCCCGCAAGGTGCCCTTCAGGTCCGCGGACTGTGGAATGATGTTCTGGGCGTACCCGCCGTGGAACGAGCCGACGGTCGCCACGGCCGCCTCGTAGGGATCGACCGCCCGGGCGACGGCCTGCTGGAGGCCGGTGAGAAAATGCCCGCCGGCGAGCAGCGGATCGCCGGAAAGATGGGGCATCGCGGCATGCGCACCCTCGGCGCGGAAGGTGATGTCGAATTCCGATGTGCCGGCCATGACCGGCCCGTCATGCAGCAGGACTTCGCCGGCCGGCATGTCGGGCCAGTTGTGCAGGCCGAAGATCCGTTCGAAAGGAAAGCGCTCAAGCAGCCCGTCCTCGATCATCAGCCGTGCGCCGCCGAAGCGTTCCTCCGCCGGCTGGAAGACGAGGTAGACGGTACCGGCAAAGTCCCGCGCCCGGGCGAGGAGGGTCGCTGCACCGATCAGGATCGCGACATGTCCGTTATGACCGCAGGCATGCATTTTGCCGGGGTTCTTCGAGGTGTAGGAGAGGCCCGTCGTCTCGCTGATCGCAAGGGCGTCCATGTCCGCGCGCAGTGCCACTGCCGGGCCGGGCGCGGCCCCTTCGATGACGCCGACGAGCCCGTTGCCGCCGATCTTCTCGTGAACCGCGATGCCGAGTGCTTCCAGCCGGTCCCGGATGAACCCTGCGGTCCAGACTTCCTCAAGCGAAAGCTCCGGATGGGCGTGCAGGGTGTGGCGGTAGGAAATCAGCGTGTTGATGTCGGCTTTGGAGAGAGTGTTCATCGGTGCCCGCGAATATACGTTTCTGTCTCATCTGAACATCCTCGTATATCTCTGCGCTGATCGACTTTGCAACCGGCCTCCGTCTTTCCAGCGGGCTGCCGCCACGCTGAAAAGCGCGTCACCGCAGGATCAGGCGCTCCATGAGGGCCTTGAGGTCTCTCGCCACGGCGAAGCTGTCGTCCTGGTGCTGGCGCCTGCAGAAGAGTTCGCAGCTCCACCAGCCGGTATAGCCGGTCGCCTTGACGGCATCGACCCAGCTTTGGAGGTCGAGCACGCCCTTTCCGGTCGGCACGTCGCGGAGGATGGGCTCGTTCGGTATGCCACCGGCATAGTGCAGGGAATCGCAGAGGTGCACACCATAGATCTGCGCCTTGTCGAGCCGGGCGATCCGTTCCGGCGTGTCACCGCTGGTATAGGCGTGCCAGAAGTCAATGACGAGACGCACATTGTCCCGGTCGCAGCGTTCGAGCACCTGCATCTGGGCATCCATCGTGTTGAGCGGGGTCCAGGATAGCGCTTCGAGATAGACGAGTAGACCATGCGATGCGGCGATATCTGCGACGGCCCGGAGATTGGCGGCGGTGAGATCCAGCTGGGAATCTGTCGGTAGGTCGATGAGGCCACAGTAGAGGGCGGGATAGCGCTCTGCAGCGCCCGCCTCGAAAACCCGGATGTCCAGCGGGCCGGTAATGGCCTCTATCCCTTTCGCCCCGGCTGCCGATGCAAGGGCACAGAGATCTTCGGCCTCTCGCAACATCTGACGCCGGGCGTCACCCTGCCGCTCGAGGTCGATCAGGAAGCCGATGCCGGGGAGGGTGAGGCCGCCGAGTCGCGCCGTCAGTTCGGATGTGGAGAAACCGGCATCGAGGAAGGCGGCGATCTTCGGGCCGGAGGTTTCGAGGCCGTCGAAGCCCAGCTCGCGCGCGATTGCGATGTCGATCGCCAGCGTGTTCGGCCGGGAGGCCATGGAATGATAGATGAGCTGGTTTTCTGTCCGGATCATGGATGCGAGCCTCCTGTGCTCGTCTTTGTGTCTGCGGATCCGACGGAAACGGGCCGCTTGTTTCGGGCTGCGCGGATGGCTTCCGCGGCGCGCAGTGCGATGACGTTGTCCTCGCCGAGCGCCATCCATGTTGCCGGCGTGTGCGGCAGGGCCAGGAAGGTTTCGATCGTCGTGACATGCGGGTCGCGCTCGCGTACCGGGATGAGTTCGTTCCGCCCGTTCAGCCGCCGGATCAGGGTGCCCGCTCCTTTTCCGCTCAGCGTGCCATGAGCGATCAGCGTGCCGCGATCGCCGGCAAGCATGACGATGCTTTCGAATTCCGCGGTGGTGAAACTCTCGTAGGATTGAAGCACGGCCCCGCCGGACAGGCCGGCCGCATAGGACTGCTGGTCGGTATCGCCCTGCGCCGGCGAGGCTGAAAGGGCCGAGACGGCGACAGGCTCCTGGCCGGTGAGGAAACGCGCAAGGTCGATGCTGTCGATCGACGCCCCGAAAAGCGCATTGGCACGGTCCACCGTCTCGTCCACATGGCGGTTGGGTGGCGGTTGAAAGGGGGCGCCGCGCGCGATGAGGAGCGACTGTAGCGTCCCGATCTCTCCTTCCAGCAGCAGCCGGCGCATGGTCTGGTGGGGCGAAAGGGTGCGGAAGGGCTGGTGGATGGCCAGCGTTATGCCCGCCGTCCGGCATGTCTCGACAAGGCTTGCGGCAAGACGGCTGCTACCGGCGATCGGACCGTCGCACAGAACGTGTTTGCGCTGCGCCGCCGCAGCCAGGATGTAGTGCCTGCGCCGGTCGCGAACGGCGCTGACATAGGCGAAGCCGACTCGCGGATCCCGCAGTGCCCGCCGCGCCTCAAGGGAGATGCCGGGGATCTGCATGTCCTGCGAGAAATGTGCCGCATATTCCCGGTTCCGGCTGACGACCCACAGTGGCTCCTGCCCGGCCGACCGGATCGCCGCAACCATGTGCTCCGTTGTTATGGTTCCGGTCCCCATGACGGACCACCCGACCGCTCCGCTGGACTGCACCACGGATCCTCCCCTTTTATGCTCCACAGATTGACCGTCCGGCTCTGGCGCGGCAATTGCGCAGGCAATTGATGTCTTTAGCGATATGAAGTAGAACTAGCGTCACAATGCGTCGGATAAGGCGCAGGGGTGACAATGGATCAGCTGGGAAGAGACGGGGCCGCATTGGCGGCGAACCTCAGGACGCTGTGCGAGCAGCACGGCTCGGTTGCGGCTGTTTGCCGCAAGATCAATGTCAACCGGCAGCAGTTCAACAAGTACCTGTCGGGCGCCCATGTGCCGTCGCCCGCCAATCTCAGGATCATCGCGAACTATTTCGGCCTCAGCGTTCCCATGCTCTTTGCCGACCCGGAGGAATTCCGCACGCTGGTGGAGGGGAACTTCTTCCATGCGATGGCGACGGCCCGCCAGCTGCCGGAATTCTCGCGCTTCGTGTCGGGTATGATCGTCGAGAACAATGCCGATCACAACGACATCGTCGGGATCTACGACCGCTACCAGTTTTCCTCGATCTACAAGGGTTTCGTGCTGCGGTCGGCTTTCTGCATCTACCGCAACAGGGAATTCCTCCAGCACTACTATGTCGAGCGCTTCCCGAGCTTCGATGACCCCAAGAAGACGGAATATGTCTTCAAATATTACGGTTTCTGCTTCCCCGTCGCCGACCGCCTCTTCACGGCGGATTTCGAGGGTATCCAGTCGAATGAGATGACCTTCGGCGTCTATGCGCAGGTCAAGCGCAACGCCAAGCGCTTCATGTTCGGTATTTCCAGCGGCATCGCAGCGACCGTCTTCCGCCAGCCCTATTCCACGAAGGTCGCGCTGCATTACCGAGGGCCAGGCCTCCTGCGCCGCGAGCATCTCAAGGAGCTGACGGTGCTGGACCGCAACGACCCGAGCATTCCGCGCGAGGCGTTGCAGTATCTTGGCGATGGCTCCGACATGATCCAGATGAGCTGAGGCGGCCCCGTTAGGGGTGCAGTTCGACGGCGAGCCAGACGCTGTCGCTGTCCGCATAGTAGCGGTGCCAGGGATAGGTCCACTGCTTTTCGCCGGTCACACGGCAGAAGGGATCGTGCGAATAGCCGATCGGCATCACCACGTCCTCGTAGAGCGTTGCCGCGTCGCGCGCCTTGAATTTCTGCATGCGGCCCGATCCATGGATCTGCGTGTGTGTTTCGAGGAACGGGTGTTCGTTGTGGATGAAGCAGTCCGTATCGCCCGGCGACCACCAGAGATTGAGCTTCAGTGTGAAGGTCTGCGACGCTTCGGCTGCAGCGCGTTCATTGGTGAAGACGCGGGGGTCGAGCGTGACGGTGCCGATCTCGTCCTGTGCCGAAATATAGAGCGGCGTGTCGCGCGGAAAGCTGCGGATGCGGTTGCCCAGCCAGTCCCAGCCGCGGAACATGCAGCCGCCGAGATTGGTCGGGTTGACGACCTTGATGATCGCCGCCCGCTCCGCCTTGCGGATGCGGCCGCCCTTCAGCCAGGTCGATTTCCACGCCGGCACGATGGCGGGGTGCTCGTCGCCCGTCACCATCGGGGAGGGGCTGATATTGACCACGACGGCGTCCGCCACGTCATAGTCGATCACGCTCTCAACCAGCTTTGCCGAAATGAAGTCGTCTGCGAAAGCCAGATCTCTGCTCAGGTTCTGCACGGCGATGCCTCTTTTGTCTGTCCGTGTCCTGAGAAAGCCATAGCGCGTATCGTGAAAAAAGTGCGCGCCGGAATTAATTTATTCGCGTGATGATGCGACACCTGCTTCACTTCGCGAAGGATGGTTTTCTCCAGGCCTATCCACCTTTCCCAATCGAGGCGTGCGCGAGCTGCCCCAAATTGGCCGGACCTGCGGCGGCGCGGTGGGCGGGAGCGAAAACTATGACGCAGACCTGCTTTTAAACTGCGTCATCTCGCGTCAGTGTTTCGATGGCTGCGAACTTGCAGTGATGCACTGCTCCGCTGAAGAATAAGCCTATCGCTGGAAGGCAATGCTTCCTGCCCCAAGATAACGAGATTTCAGAGGGTTGATCACATGAAACTGACAGGTGGCCAAGTCGTCGCGAAAGCGTTGAAGGAATACGGCGTCGAATATGTGGCGGGCGTGCCGGGCCATGGCATCTGGTCGCTGTTCGACGCGTTCCTGCAGGAAGGCTCGGAAATCCCGTTCATCCAGGTGATGCACGAGCAGAGCGCCGTTCATATGGCCGATGGCTACTATCGCGCCTCCGGCAAGCCGATGGCCTGCTCCACCTCGGTCGGTCCGGGCGCGGCCAACACGATCATCGGCCTTGCCACCGCCTATTGCGATTCCACCTCGCTCTTCTACGTCTCCGGCTCGCCCCAGACCTACATGCACGGCCACGGCACCATGCAGGAGCTGGAGCGCCAGCAGGACAATGCCTTCCCGCGCATCACCGAGCAGGTGACGAAGCGCGCCTGGCAGGCCAATTCGGTGCAAGTCCTCCCAAGCATCATGCACCGTGCCTTCAGCGAACTTCTGACAGGCCGCCCGGGTCCGGTTCATGTCGAGGTCCCGATGGACGTTCAGGTCGAGGCGGCGGATGTCACCATCCATCCGCTCGGCAAGCGTCTGCCGGTCGGCGTCGCCTATCCGGACCCCAAGGCTATCGAAGCGGCGCTGAAGGTTCTTCTTGCCGCCGAGCGCCCGGTCATCGTCGCCGGCGGCGGCGCGATCACCGCGAACGCTTCGGCCGAACTGACGCGCCTTGCCGAAAAGCTCGGCGCGGCCGTCTCCATCACTTGGAACGGCAAGGGCGCGATTTCGGAAGACCACGAATTGTTCATCGGCGCGGTCGGCCAGACGGGCACCACCTGCGGCAACCAGATCACCGCCTCCGCCGACGTCGTCGTCTCGGTCGGTTGCCGCTTCACCGACTGGTCGGCCTCGTCCTACGCCAAGGGCGTCTCCTTCTCGATCCCCTCGGCCAAGCTCATCCATATCGACCTCGACCCGCGCGAGATCGGCAAGAACTACGAAACCGAGGTCGGCATCGTTGCCGATGCCAAGGTGACGCTGGAGGCGATCCTGTCGCTCATCTCGGATGCGCAGTCGCAGAAGATGCTGGCGCGCCGCGAAAACTTCCTCGCCGACGTACAGAAGGCCAAGGCCGATTGGCGCGCCCTGGTCGCGCCGCGCGAAAACAGCCGCGAGACGCCCTTCACCTCGCAGCGCCCGCTGATGGCGCTCCGCAAGGTTCTGGATCGCAGCGGCATCGTGGTGGTCGGCTCCGGCAACACGCAAGGCTCGGTCAAGCAGAGTTTTCCGGTCTACGAACCGCGCACGCACCTGACCTCCGGTTCCTATTCGCCGATGGGCTGGGCGGTGCCGGCGGCAATGGGCGCCAAGCTCGCCTGCCCGGACCGGCAGGTCGTCGCCATCGTCGGCGACGGCGATTTCATGATGTCGCTGCCGGAAATGGGCACGGCCGTCATGAACGGCATCAACGTCGTGTTCCTCGTTCTCAACAACCAGGGCTACATGTCGATCCGCGGCGGGCAGCGCAAGTTCATGGGCCGCCACATCGCCTCCGAGTTCAACCATCACGCCGGTAACGGCGCCCCCTATTCGGCCGATATCGCGGCTTCCGCCCGGGCGTTCGGCCTTCAGGCCTGGAAGGTCGAGAAGAACGAGGATCTCGAAAGCAGCCTGAAGGCGGCGCTCGACTGCGGCGGCCCGGCTCTCGTCGAAGTGATCGTCTCGCGGGACGCCGCCGGCCCGTTCGCCACCGGCTGGTGGGATTTCCCGTCGCCGGCCTACTACGAGAAGGAACAGGCGGCCTACGCGGACATGCGCGCCCGCGAACAGCACCTCTGACCTGACGGCAGGGGAGGCTCCGCCTCCCCATCTCCTCCCAAGCCCATTGATGACGCGGCGCTCGCAGCGACCGTGAACGAAGAGACTTTGTCATGATCCGGCACATCAAAACAGCCACGGCCACCATCGAAGAGGGCGGCGCCGACAGTGCGGTCACCAGGGCGGTCGAGACGCTTCTCGAAAAGGTCAGGACCGGCGGCGACAAGGCGGTCCGCGAACTCTCCGTTCAGTTCGACACGTTCGATCGCGACACCTACCGCCTGTCGAAGCAGGAAATCGCGGATTGCATCGATGCGCTGACGGCGCAGGAGCGTGCCGACCTCGACTTCGCGCAGGAGCAGATCCGCCGTTTCGCCGAGGTGCAGAAGGCGGCGCTGCGGGATATCGAGGTCGAGACCCTGCCGGGCGTGATCCTCGGCCACAAGAACGTGCCGATCCAGAATGTCGGCTGCTATGTGCCGGGCGGCAAATACCCGCTGCTCGCCTCCGCCCATATGACGGTGCTGACGGCACGCGTTGCCGGCTGCCAGCGTATCATCACCTGCGCGCCGCCGTTCCAGGGCAAGATCGCCGAGAAGATCGTCGCGGCACAGGCGCTTGCCGGCGCGGATGAGATCTATTGCCTCGGCGGCGTGCAGGCGATCGCCGCCATGGCCTATGGCACCGAGACGATCGAGCCCGTCGACATGCTCGCCGGCCCCGGCAATGCCTATGTCGCGGAAGCCAAGCGCCTGCTCTTCGGCCGCGTCGGCATCGATCTCTTCGCCGGCCCGACGGAGACGCTCGTCATCGCCGACGACAGCGTCGACGGCGAACTGGTGGCGACGGACCTGCTCGGCCAGGCGGAGCACGGCGTCAATTCGCCGGCCGTCCTCATCACGAACTCGGAAAAGCTGGCGCGCGACACGCTCGCCGAGATCGATCGCCTCCTGAAAATCCTGCCGACGGCGGCCGTCGCCGGCAAGGCCTGGGCGGATTACGGCGAGATCATCCTGTGCGATACTCTCGAGGAGATGCTGGCGGAAGGCGATCGCGTCGCTTCCGAGCACGTCCAGGTCATGACGCGCGACCCGGACTACTTCCTCGACAACATGACGAATTACGGCGCGCTGTTCCTTGGCGCCCGCACCAACGTCGCTTTCGGCGACAAGGTGATCGGCACGAACCACACGCTGCCGACCAACAGGGCGGCCCGCTACACCGGCGGCCTCTGGGTCGGAAAATTCCTGAAAACCTGCACCTACCAGAAGGTTCTGACCGACGAGGCCTCCGCGATGATCGGCGCCTACGGCTCGCGGCTCTGCCTGATGGAAGGTTTTTCCGGCCACGCCGAGCAGGCCAACATCCGCGTCCGCCGCTACGGCGGCAGGAATGTCGGTTACGCCATGCCGGTCGAGCCCAACTGACAACGGCGCACAAGAGCCCGCCAGGGGCCGCGATCAAAAACCCAACCAGAGAGGATGAAACCATGTCCAAATTCATCGCCACAGCGCTTGCGGCGACCATGCTGATGCCCATAGCCGCCCGGGCGGAAGGCCAGATCGAAGTTCTGCACCATTGGGTTTCGCAGAGCGAAGTCGATGCGCTCAATGTCATCCGCAAGGAACTTGAGGCCAAGGGCTTCCAGTGGAAGGATTCGGCGGTCGGCGGCATGAGCGGCGCGAACGCGCAGCAGGCGCTTCGCGCGCGTCTTACTGCGGGCGATCCGCCGGGCGCCATGCAGTTCCTCGGCTGGGAAGGCGTGCAATGGGCCGAACAGGGTGTCGTGCGCGATCTGAACGATCTCGCCAAGACCGGCGGCTGGCGTGAGGCGCTCGCCCCGCAGCTTCTGCCCTTCGTGACCTCGGGAGAGGCCTTCATCGCCGCGCCGATCAACATGCACCGCCAGAACTGGGTCTGGGCCAACAAGAAGATCTTCGACGACGCCGGCGTTTCGGTGCCGAAGAGCTGGGCCGAACTGATCGAGACCGGCAAGAAGCTGAAGGAAAAGGGTATCGTTCCCGTCGCGATGGGCGACGAGCCCTGGCAGATCGGCATCATCTTCGATGCGCTGCTGTCCGACATCAACGGGCCGGACTTCTACCAGAAGACCGCGATCGACCTCGATCCGGAAGCGCTCGGCAGTGCTGAAATGGTCAAGGTGTTCGACGCGCTGCGCGACGTGCGCGGCCTCGTCGACGACAATTTCGTCGGCCGCGACTGGGCCGTGGCGACAGGCATGGTCATCGACGGCAAGGCCGCCATGCAGTTCATGGGCGACTGGGCGAAGGGCGAATTCCTCGCCAAGGGCCTGAAGCCCAACCAGGACTTCTACTGCTTTGCGACGCCGGGTCAGGTGACGTCCTTCCAGTACCTTATCGACAGCTTCGGCATGTTCACCGTGAAGGACGAGAACGTGCAGAACGCGCAGGTCGCGCTCGCCGAGACCATCATGGACTCGAAGGTCCAGAAGGGCTTCAACCTCATCAAGGGCTCCATCCCGGCGCGCAACGACGTCTCGGTCGACGACTTCGACGACTGCGCCAAGCTCGGCTACCAGGAACGCGCGGCAGCGATCGAGAAGGGCAGCATGCAGGGCGCGATGACGCACGGTTTTGCCGCCAAACCCGAATTCGCTTCGGTCTTCAGCGACGTCGCCGCTCAGTTCTTCGTCGGCAAGATGAGCTCCGAAGATGCGGTGAAGATGCTGGTCTCCGGCATCGACAACGCCCGGTAATCCAATCGCCACAAGGAGGAGCCGCACCCGTCGGCTCCTCCGCAAGACCCGCTATCGGAGCTGACCCATGAGCGCCTCTACGCGCATGTCCTCGCGATTGGCAGGCTGGCTACCGCGCCTCGTCGTCGCTCCCAGCCTGCTCGTCGTCATCGTCACGGTCTACCTGTTCATTCTCTGGACCGGCGTGATTTCCGTGACCTCGTCGAAATTCGTGCCGACCTACGATTTCGTCGGTCTCGAACAATATGTGCGCCTCTGGGCGACGCCGCGCTGGCACACCGCCGTCGCCAATCTTTTCATCTTTTCCGCCCTGTTCTTGGCGCTCTCGACGGGCCTCGGATTGCTGATGGCGATTTTTCTCGACCAGAACATCCGGGCCGAAGGGGCGCTCCGCGCGATCTACCTCTATCCGATGGCGCTCTCCTTCATCGTGACAGGAACCGCCTGGAAATGGATCATGAATCCGGGCCTAGGCATCCAGAAGGTCGTCAACGATCTCGGCTGGACCGACTTCCGCTTCGACTGGATCACCAACCCTGACATGGCGATCTACACCGTCGTCGTCGCCGGCGTCTGGCAATCCTCGGGGTTTGCCATGGCGATCTTCCTCGCCGGCCTGCGCGGCATCGACAATTCCGTCATCAAGGCGGCGCAGATCGAAGGGGCCTCGCTGCCGCTGATCTACCGCCAGATCATCATCCCCATGCTGCGCCCGGCCATGCTGAGCGTCATCGTGCTCCTCAGCTACATCGCCATCAAGAGCTTCGACCTGGTGCTTGCGCTGACGAACGGCGGGCCCGGCACGGCGACCGAATTGCCGTCGACCTTCATGTTCTCGGCCACGTTCCGCCGCAACCAGATGGGCGTCGGTGCGGCGAGTGCCGTGATGATGCTGATGACCGTCGCCGCGATCATCGTCCCCTACCTCTATTCGGAACTGCGGGGTGAGAACAATGGCTGAAGCCCTTTCCCAATCCGGCAAGGCGCGGCTCGGCCGCCTGGTCGTCTACGGCTGCCTTATCGTCGTCGCACTCGTCTACCTCATGCCCCTCTGGGTCATGGTCGTGACGTCCCTCAAGCCGCTCGACGAGATCTACAGCGGCTCGTTCATCGGCATGCCGAAGGCGATCACGCTCGAAGCCTGGCGCGCGGCGTGGTCCGAGGCCTGCATCGGCACCGAATGTACGGGCCTCAAACCCTATTTCGTCAACTCGCTGCTGATGGTGATCCCGGCGGTGGCGCTCTCGACCGGTATCGGCGCGATCAATGGCTACATCCTCACGAAATGGAAGTTTCCCGGCGCGAACTTCGTCTTCGGCCTCCTGCTGTTCGGCTGCTTCCTGCCCTACCAGGCGATCCTTATCCCCATGGCCCGCACGCTCGGCCTTCTGGGCCTCGCCGGCTCCATTCCCGGTCTCGTCGCCGTGCATGCCTCCTATGGCATCTGTTTCACGACGCTGTTCTTCCGCAATTACTTCGTGTCGCTGCCGGATGAGCTGACCAAGGCGGCGATGGTCGACGGGGCGGGTTTCTTCCGCATCTTCTGGAGCGTCATCCTGCCGACCTCGATCCCGATCATCGTCGTCTCCTGCATCTGGCAGTTCACGCAGATCTGGAACGATTTCCTCTTCGGCGTCTCCTTCACGTCGGGTTCCAGCAGCCCCGTCACTGTGGCGCTCAACAACATCGTCAACGTGACCACCGGCCGCAAGCAGTACAATGTCGACATGGCCGCCGCCATGATCGCCGCCATCCCAACCCTGGTCGTCTACATCGTCGCGGGCCGCTATTTCGTCCGCGGGCTGACGGCCGGCGCCGTGAAAGGCTGAAGCCATGTCCACTCTCGAAATCGATCGCGTCCGCAAGGCCTATGGCCATCTCGAAGTTCTGAAGGAGGTATCGATCTCCATCGGAACCGGCGACTTCCTCGTGCTGCTCGGCCCCTCCGGCTGCGGCAAGTCCACGCTGCTCAACATGATCGCCGGGTTGGAAACGATTACCGGCGGCGAGATCCGCATCGCCGGAAAGACCGTCAACGACCTTTCGCCGAAGGACCGCGACATCGCCATGGTGTTCCAGTCCTACGCCCTCTACCCGACGATGACCGTGCGGCAGAACATCGAGTTCGGCATGAAGATCCGCCGGGTCGCCGAAACGGATCGCGACAAGGCCGTGAAGACGGCGTCGGATCTTCTCCAGATCACCCATCTCCTCGACCGCAAACCCTCGCAGCTCTCCGGCGGCCAGCGCCAGCGCGTCGCCATGGGACGGGCCATCGTGCGGGAACCGAAGCTTTTCCTGTTCGACGAACCGCTGTCGAACCTTGACGCGAAGCTGCGCGTCGATATGCGCACCGAGATCAAGCGCCTGCACGCCCGGCTCGGCACGACCATCGTCTATGTCACGCATGACCAGATCGAGGCGATGACGCTTGCGACGCGCGTTGCCGTCATGAAGGACGGCGTGGTGCAGCAGCTCGACGAGCCGCAGGCCGTCTATGATCGGCCGGCCAACGTCTATGTCGCGCGTTTCGTCGGTTCGCCGGCAATGAACATCGTGCCTGCCATGCTTGAGGTCGACGGCGGTAGCGCGACGGCGGTGATCGACGTCGCGCGGCGCCCGGCGGCGCGTGTCGGCGGCGTTGCCCTGTCCGCGGAGGCGCTTCGTCGCTACGCGGGCAAGAAGGTGCTGGCGGGCATTCGCCCGGAGAACTTCTCCATCGCCGCAAATGGTGTCGCGCCGTCGTTGACGGTCGATTTCGACGTTGTCGAGCCGACGGGACCTGACACGCTCGCCGTCTTCCAGCTCGGCGGCGTCGAGGTCACGGCCCGTCTTCCGCCGCGGCAGGCCCATGCGGGCCGCGAGGCGGCGCTCGCCGTCGATACGTCGAAGATCGTGCTCTTCGACGCGGAAACCGAAACGCGCATCGACTGAAAGACCTTTCATGACCGAGACGGCAGATATCGTCATCATCGGCTCTGGCATCGGCGGAGCCTCCCTGGCGCACAGCCTTGCGCCATCGGGCCTCAGCATCGTCATTCTCGAACGGGGTGCGCATCTGAAGGACACGCCCGAGGCGCGCGACGACGTCGCCATCTTCCAGAAGGGTTTTTATCGATCCTCCGAGGAATGGCTGGGCACGGACGGCGAGAGTTTCCTGCCCGGCAACTACTATTATGTCGGCGGCAATTCGAAATTCTTCGGCGCGGTCATGTATCGCTATCGCCGCGAGGATTTTTCGCCGCGTCGCCATATGGACGGCGCATCGCCCGGCTGGCCGCTCTCCTATGACGCGCTTTCTCCCTGGTATGACGCCGCCGAGCAGGTTTTTCGCGTGCGCGGTTCCGCCATCGGCGATCCGACGGAGCCGTCGCACGAAAAGCCTTACGGCTATCCGCCGGTTCCCGACGAGCCGGCGATGGCCGCCGTTCGCCGCCGGCTGGAGAAGGCGGGCGTGCATCCGGCGTCTTTGCCGTTGTCGATCGATATCGACGCCTGGCTGAAGCGGGCGAAGACGGGCTGGGATGCCTTCCCGAACACGGGAACGGGCAAGATCGATGCGGAGGTGGGTCCGCTCGCCAGCGCGCTCGCCCATCCCAATGTCAGCCTCGTCACAGGGGCCAGCGTCACGCGTCTCGAAACCGACGGCGCGGGACTCAGGGTCGTTGCCGTCGTCTATCAGAAGGATGGCGTTGAATACCGGATTTCGGCCGATCGCTTCGCCGTGGCGGCGGGTGCGGTTCAGTCCGCGGCGCTGCTTCTTCGCTCGGCCAGCAAGGCGCATCCGACCGGTCTCGGCAACACCTCGGATCAGCTCGGCCGCAATTTCATGAACCACAACACGACGGCGATGCTGACCTTCGATCCTTTCGCCGCCAATAGCTGCATCTACCAGAAGACCATCGCCTTCAACGATTTCTACAACGCGGACAACGAGACGGGTTTTCCGCTGGGCAACGTGCAGCTCCTCGGCCACATCACCGGAAATATCCTGAAGGCCAATCTGCCGTTTCCTGCGCCCGGCTGGTTTGCGGGGCTCATGGCGCGCTACGCCTATGGCTGGTTCCTGACGAGCGAAGACCTCCCCAATCCGGAAAGCCGGGTGATGGTGCGCGACAACCGCATCGTCATGCACTGGATACGGTCGAACATGCGGGCGCATGAGGCGCTGATCAGGAAAACCCGCGCCGTCATGCGCAAGGCGGGTTTCCCCATCGTCCTCACGCACACTTTCGGCCGCAAGACGACCTCGCACCAATGCGGCACCGCGCGCCTTGGCGACGACCCGAAAACATCGGTCGTCGACCTCAACTGCCGCAGCCATGACGTCGAAAACCTCTACATCACGGACGCCTCCGTGCTGCCGACATCGGCGGCCGTCAACCCGGCGCTCACCATCGCCGCGCTCGCCATCAAGGCCGGCGCCGCCATTTCGGGAGGGAAGGCATGAGCATTCGCGATAGCGGTTCGGCGCGTTACGGCATTTCCCCACGGCATCCGGCGGAGGTCGACACGTTCGACTATATCGTTGTCGGTGGCGGCTCGACCGGCTGCGTCGTCGCCGCGCGCCTTTCGGAGGACCCCGCCATCCGCGTTCTCCTCATCGAGGAGGGGCCGCGCGATCTCAACCCGTATATCCACATCCCCGGCGCCTACTACAAGACCGCGCAGGGCGACCTCCTGAAGCGTATTCCCTGGGAGCCGATGGCGGAACAGGAGCGCACGGAAACGCCGACCATGGTGCAGGCCCGGGTGCTCGGAGGCGGCAGTTCGGTCAACGCGATGATCTACATCCGCGGCGTGCCCGGCGACTATGACCATTGGGCAGACCTTGGCGCGGAGGGCTGGGGATACGCCGATGTCCTGCCGTTCTTCAAGCGCGCGGAGGACAACAACCGTTTCTGCAACGAGGCGCACGGCGTCGGCGGACCCATCGGCGTGTCTGACATCGACTACATTCATCCGCTGACCCGCGCCTGGCTGCAAGCCTGCCAGCAGGCGGGGTTGCCCTATAACCCGGATTTCAATTCCGGCGACCCCACAGGTTGTGGGCTCTACCAGATCACCGCGCGGGACGGCCGGCGCAGCTCGGCCGCCGTTGCCTATCTCAACCCGGCCCGCAAGCGCGCCAATCTGCGCATCGAGACGGGGACCATGGTCACCCGCATCCTCATCGAGAAGGGCAGGGCGGTCGGCGTGGAATGCACCAGGGGCAAGCGCAAGGTCGTCTATCGTGCGGATCAGGAAGTGGTTGTTTCCACCGGGGCGATCGCGACGCCGAAGCTGCTGATGCTGTCAGGTATCGGCCCGGCGAATGAGATCGGGCGGCACGGCGTCGAGGTCCATGCCGACCTGCCGGGCGTCGGCCAGAACCTGCAGGACCATATCGAGATTTCGCTGGTCTATCAGCTGAATGGCCCGCACAGCTACGACAAGTACAAGAAGCTGCACTGGAAGGCCCTTGCCGGACTGAACTATGCGCTCTTCCGCAACGGTCCCGCCGCGTCCAACCTCATCGAGGGCGGGGCGTTCTGGTGGGGAGACAGGAACGAGGCGACGCCGGATATCCAGTATTTCATGGTGGTCGGTGCCGGTATCGAGGAGGGCGTCGATGCGGTACCCGGCGGCAATGGCTGCACGGTCAATCTGGGGCAGATCCGGCCGCGGTCGCGCGGGAAGGTCACGCTTCTGAGCGCGGATCCGGCGGCAAATCCGCGCGTGGCGCCGCGCTATTTCTCCGATCCCTATGATCTTGAGGCCATTACCGACGGTACGATGGCGGCCCTCGACATCATGGCGCAGCCGGCCATTTCGAAATTCGTAGCAGCGCGGCATACGCCGGTGCCGTCCCTGAAAACCCGCGAGGAGATCCGCGCCTTCTGTGTGAAGGACGCGCATGCCGCCCTGCACCCTGCCGGAACATGCCGAATGGGCGTGGACGACCGGGCCGTGGTCGACCCGAAGCTGCGCGTGCACGGTATCGAGCGGCTGCGCGTTGCCGATGCCTCGGTCATGCCGACGCTGATTTCCGGCAATCCGAATTCCGTCTGCATCATGATTGGCGAACGCGCGGTCGATTTTCTGCGTCAATAGGTAGTGCTTCTTGTTGCGTAAATGTGCATGTTCATGCATGATTAGAATCAATAAATGCACAAAAAGGCAAACAGAATGAATCCTAGTGTTGTGGTCTTCGATATCGGCGGCGTGTTGATCGACTGGAATCCAGCTTATCTTTATCGCCAGCTCCTGCCGGACGACGCGGCTGTTTCCACCTTCCTGACGGATGTCTGCACTCCGGCATGGAACGAGGCGTTCGATGCGGGTCGGCCGTTTGCCGAGGGCGTAGCCGAACTCGTGCAGCGTCACCCCGAGCAGGCCAACCTGATCGAGGCCTACTGGCTGCGTTGGCACGAGATGCTGGGCGGCGAGGTGCCGGGCACCGCCGGCATTCTGGGGCGGCTGAAAGCGGATGGCGTTCCCGTGCACGCGATTTCGAACTGGTCGGCGGAGACCTTTCCGCGGGCGCAGGCGATCTTTCCCTTCCTCGGTCTTTTTGATGTGCTCATCGTCTCTGGGCGGGAAAAGTTGATAAAGCCGCATGCGCCCATCTTCGAGCGCTATCTGGAGCGGGCGGGTGTTCGCGCCGAGCAATGCATCTTCATCGACGATAATCCGGCGAACATTGCCGCGGCGGCGGCGCTCGGCTTTCATACCGAACATTTCAGCACGGCCGAGGCGCTGGAAGCCCGCCTGGCGGCGCTCGGCCTGCTCGCGCCCAGCGCGGAGACAGCGGGATGACCGCGGACAGGAAGGAACTCGCGGCACTGTCTCCGGAGGAACGGCAAGCCGTCATTCTCGAAAAGGTCAATGCGGCAGGCCGGGTCCTTGCAGCCGGGCTTGCACAGGAGTTCGGCGTGTCGGAAGATTCGATCCGCCGCGACCTGCGCGACCTTTCGGACGCAGGGCTCGTGCAGCGCTTCCATGGTGGTGCGGCGCGGCTGGTGACGCCGGCGCTCGATTTCCATCGGCGTGAAACGCTGCATGCGGAGGAAAAGCAGTCGATCGGCCGTGCCGCGGCTGCGACGATCCCCGAGGGTGCGACTCTGCTGGTGGATTCGAGCACGACCGTCGTCCGTTTCGTGCGTTCGCTCTCCCCTGCGCTCTCCCTGCGCATCATCACGACGGCGGTCGACGTCGCCGCCGCTGCGCTCGATCACCCGCTTGCCGAGGTGGTCATGCTCGGCGGTCGCCTGAGCCGGCTGACGCGCAGCGCCACCGGCGCCGGTGCGATCGATGCGATCCGGGCGATGCGGGTCGATTACTGTATTCTCGGTACCTGCGGCGTCGATCACGGCCTGACGCTCCGCGCTGACGATTTCGAGGACGCCCATCTGAAATCTGCGATGATCCGGGCCGCGAACAAGACCCTGCTTCTCGCGACGGCGGACAAGCTCGGCCAGGCAGCGACCTACGAAGTGGCGCCGATCTCGGCCGTATCGGCGCTTTTCACCAGCAGCAGAGACACCGCCATCCTCAAGGCCATCGGCGAGGCCGGCGTTGATGTCGAGACAGTCTGACAACGGAGACCATGATGCGCTTTTCACCGGATGAGGACGCCCGGGCGATCCTTCTGCCCGCCTTCGATACGCTCGACGTCATGGATGTCATGCTGCCCTTCCTGGAAAAGGGCGGCTGTTCCGTTCTCCTCGGCGAGACCCGGGCGGAGTATGTCGCACGGCGCATGTCGGCAGAGCGGCTGGCGAGCGAAACGCCGGAGGCCTTCCGCGCTGCCGTTGGGCGGCTGAGGGCCGTAACCTCCCACCTGATTGTCGCCGTCGACCAAGAACTGGGCGGCATCCAGCGGCTCCAGGGGCTGGTGCCGCCGCTTCCCTCGCTTGACGAGGCGCACGCGCTTGGCGATGTGGCACTCGTCGAACGCTGCAGGGCAACGGCCGCCGCTGCCCGCGCGCTCGGGGTCTCGCTGTTCCTGGCGCCGATCGCCGATGTCATCGACGGGCAGAATGCCTGGTTGCAGGGCCGCACGATGGGTAGCTATCCGCAGGCCGTGGCCCGGCTGGTGTCGGCTTTCGTGACGGGTGTCCAG
Organism: Shinella sp. JR1-6; assembly: GCF_004284735.1. Lineage (NCBI taxonomy): Bacteria > Pseudomonadati > Pseudomonadota > Alphaproteobacteria > Hyphomicrobiales > Rhizobiaceae > Shinella > Shinella sp. JR1-6. The sequence goes on from NZ_SHMI01000015.1 coordinate 82,729, forward strand.
AGCGCCGGAATTGGCGCGGTGACGAAACATTTCCCCGGCTTCAACGACCTGGAAGGTGACCCGGCCCTCGTAGATGTCCTACTCCAGACATCGCGCGACCGCCTTCTTCACAACGCCCTGCCGTTCACGGCTGCCATCGGCGCCGGAACACGGGCGATCATGACAGGACCTGCCCCCGTTGCCACGCTTGATAAACACAACGCCGCCAGCACCTCGCCGGTGGTCATCACGATGCTGCGGAACGATTTCGGCTTCAATGGGCTGATCGTCAGCGACGATCTCGATGCCCCGGCCACAATGCGCGGCCGTTCCCTGCTCGAAACCGCGGTTGCCTCCGTCAGTGCCGGCGCGGATCTGCTGCTCGTGGGGGGCGGACCGCATCTCGACGCGCTGTGTGATGGTATCGCCCATGCCGCCCGTACCGGGCGGCTGGCACCGGAGCGCCTGGCGGAGGCCGCAGTCCGCGTGCGGCAGAACGCGGCGGGCGGTTGAGCACTTCGACGCAGCAGTGAGGCACAGGTTGTTTTGTTGAAATGCTGGACGATCCAATTGCAGTGAAACCGTCGTCTGGGGCGAGCCGGCTGCATTGCAGCCTGTTCTTCCTTTCGGCCGGGATCGGCATCGGCGCATGGGCATCCAGCCTTCCGCTGCTTGCAGCCGGTGTGGGGCTCGACAAGGGGCAGCTCGGACTGGTCCTTCTGTGCTTCGCCTTCGGCGCCATCGTGCTGATGATCAATATCGACCGGGTGATCGGCAGCCGGATGCTGAGCCTGTGCGGCAGCCTGTTGTTCGGTGCTTCCTTTCTCGTCATACCGTTGATCGACAGCCCGGTCGTTCTCGGCGCCGTCGTTTTTTTCGCCGGGGCGGCGTTCGGTACGCTCGACGTGGCGATGAACACGGAAGCGTCCCAGGCGGAGCGGGAAACCGGGCGGCACATGATGTCGTCGTTCCATGCCCTGTTCAGCATCGGCAATCTTGCGGGCGCATTTCTGGTCGGGCAGTTGATCAGCCATGGCGGCAACCTGCAGATCTGCCTTGGGGCCTCCGGCGTGCTCGTCATGCTCCTCGCCCTGTCCGCCCGGATGGTGGCGGCCAAACCTGGCCATGAAGCCCGAGGCCTCCGTTCCGAAACCTTCCCGGCCGGGGCTGCCGTGCTCGACGTTCGACAGCGAACCCTCATCCTGCTGCTCGGTAGCATCGCTTTCCTGGCGCTCCTGGCGGAAGGTGGCATGATGGATTGGACCGCGATCTACATGATCGACATCCTTGGCGCATCGGACAGCCACGGGGCCTATGCCTTTGCCCTCTTCGCCGCGGCCATGGCGGGTGGGCGGCTTGTCGGGGATGCGGTGAGCCGGCGCGTGGGCCATGTGGCCGTGATCAGGGCCGGCGGCCTTCTCTGCGCCCTGTCGGTCGCCGTTCTGCTGCTTGCGGACAACCTGGTTCTCTGCCTTGCCGCCCTTTCCCTCTGCGGTCTCGGGGTCGCGAACATGGTGCCCGCCATGTTCGCCCGTGCGGGGAGTGTGGGGGGCGACGCGGCCGGCAAGGCGATCTCCATCGTTACCACCATGGGTTATAGCGGCCTGCTGCTCGGTCCGGCCCTGCTCGGCTTTCTTGCCCAGGCGACGAGCCTTGTCGCCAGCTTCGGCCTGATCATGCTGGCCTTCCTCGTCATCGCGGCGGTCTCGATCCGGCTGGGTATCCGTCTGAAGCAGCATGTGACACATTGACGGAAGGCCGTTCCTTTTTACCCGGCTCAGAATTTTTCATCGACGCTGGAATAGAGTTCGACCGCCTCCGTTCTTCCTGAGGTCACCGCCATCGCGGCGGAAAATTCAGGAGGTGGAACATGTTGATCCCTATTCAACCGGCATGCCCTTTGGGCTTGCCGTCAGGACCGTTTGCGCCCGCTCGCGGCGTCAACCAGGGGAGGCCGAGATGACCCCCCAGATACTGCAGACCTTCTTCGTGATGGAATTCATGCGTTTCGGCATCGATCTTGCCGGCATGTCGATCCTGATGTTCGGCATGTACTACCGGCGCTACCGCGACAAGGAACTTGTCACGGCGGCGGCGCTCTTCAACATCTTCGTCTTCGCGGTCCTCACCGTGCTTTCCGTCGTCGATTTCGGCGTTGCGGCCGGCTTCGGGTTGTTTGCGATCCTGGCGCTTTTCACGCTGCGCTCCGAACCGCTCAGCAAGACCGAGATGACCTATTTCTTCGGCAGCGTCGCCATCGCGGTCATTTCGTCCGTGCAGGGAACGACGATACCCTTTGCGGCCGTCACCGTGCTGTTCGTGCTGGTCGGCGCCTATGTCATCGATCATCCGAAGATGCTCCAGTCGGTCAGCGGCACGAAGATCTCGCTCGACAAGATCCACCATGCGCTTCTGGCGGACCCGGCGGCCATGCGGGCGGAGCTCTCCCGGCGGCTTGGCGTCGACGTGCTGTCCTATCAGGTCCTTCAACTCGACTACATAACCGAAATGGCGAAGCTCAATGTCTATTATCGTAAACACTGACACCTGGCTGGAGCACGGCTTCCAGCCGATCAGCCTGGCTGCGCTGAATGGCAAGGCGGCAATGCTTGAGCGGCTGGACAACAAATATGTCGTCGACGCCACCGTGCTGAAACACGCCGCCGGCGCCCTGGCGGACGCCTTCGATATGCTGGAAATCGACGGTCTGCGGGCCTTTACCTATGAGACCTGCTATTTCGACGATGCCGGTCGGCGCAGCTATTTCGACCATCACCAGGGCCGGCGCCAGCGTGCCAAGGTGCGGCTGCGCCGCTACGCCGAGGCCGGCCTCTGCTTCCTCGAAGTGAAGCTGAAGGACAAGCGCGGCATCACCGTGAAGAAGCGGCTCAACCGGGATCCGGAAACCTTCGGCATGCTCGACGACACCGCGCTCGCCTATATTGACGACGTGTACCGGGCCCAGTACGGCCAGCCCTTTCCCCACACGCTGACCCGTGTGATCGACATGCGCTACCGGCGCATGACGCTGGTCGCCAAGCAGGGCGGGGAGCGCATGACCATCGATTGCGGCCTGCAGTTCTACACGCCGGATGCACGGCATGCGGTCGATGAGAGCCTGTTCATCCTCGAGACGAAATCGGCCAATGGCAACGGCGTTGCCGATGGCATTCTCAGGGCGCTGCACCAGCACCCGACCAAACGATGCTCGAAATACTGCGTCGGCACGGCGCTGCTCAATCCCGGTACGCGGCACAACAAGTTCCTGCCGGCATTGCGCAAGCTTGGCCGCCTTCCCGGGTCCGATGTCCTGCACCGGCTAAACAATGATAGGAGTGAGTGAGATGATCCAGAAAATCCTGAATGCGCTGCTTCTTTGCGGCTCCGTCCTCATGCCGGCGTCCATCGCCTTCGCGCAACCGGCATCGTTTGCCCTGACCGTGCTCGACGGCCGGGCGGTGGCCGCTACGGATCCGGATGGTCGTACGATCAGCGAATTGTCCGGTCTTGCCTGGGATGCTGACGACAAATTGCTTTATGCGGTTTCGGACGATGGTGTGCTGCATCACTTCCGATTGCAGATCGAAGGTGACAAGATCACAGGCATGGAACCGGTGTTCTCCGTGCGGCTCGCCACCGGGACGACGCCTGCCCTCGTCAATGCCGAGGGGCTGGCCGTCATCAATGGCGACAACGGCACGCCCTTTGATGGCGAGCTCCTCATCGCCTTCGAGGATGGTCCCGCCATCCATCGCTTCAAGCCGGACGGTACGGCAATCGCCGCCGTGCCGCTGCCGGAAGCGTTGTCGGATGCCGCACAGTACAATGAACCGAACAGCCGGCTGGAAGCGGTGGCTGTCCTGCAGGACGGCGGCATCGTGACCGCCCCGGAGGAGGCGATGCAGGGCCAGCCGGGTGACAGCCATACGATCTATGGTCTTGACGGCGGGCGCTGGACGTTCGCGACCTTCCAGCCGAAGCGCAGCAACCTGAAGGCCATCGAGACCATGCCGGGCGGCGAGCTTCTGGTGCTCGAACGCACCCGCGAGACCAAGGGCGGGCCGAGTGTCGGGCGCCTGCGTGTCGTCGATCGCAAGGGTTGTGCCGATGAGGCCTGCACGGCAATCGATCTTAGCGCGGGGTCAAGCACGCTGCTCAACGACAATTTCGAAGGATTGGCCCGCCTCTCGGACACGCTCTACCTGGCCGTAACCGACAAGACGAAGAAGGAGACGCCTGCGACGCAGGTCGTTCTCTTCTCGCTTACACGGCCGTAGTCCGTTCCGATATGATGTGCGCCCCGTCGGCAGGCAACGTCGTTGCCTGCCGATCGCTTTGCGGGTTATCGCGACAGGCGGTTCTCGTCATCGATCAGGGCGAGGCGGCTGGGCAGGACATCGCCCCACGCCCACAGGACGAGATTGAGGTCGTCATCCACGGCGGCCGGCGCAAAACTCTTCACGAGCAGCCCGTGATAGCCCGCGGCCGAAAGCCGACGGGCGAAGTCCTGTGTCCGGGAGATTCCGGAAGTGCGCATCTGGTCGCGCCAGGTCGGATCGGCGAGGGCCCTTGCGTCCATGCCCTCCGCACGCATGGCTTCCGGATCGCGGCAGTCGAAAATCCGGGCGATATCGGCATCATAGGAAACGAGGGTGGTCGGCTGCAGATTGCCGACCTGGTTCGCCTCCCGCAGTGCGGTGAGGATCGACAGCGATGTGTAGAGCGCGGGCGTACCCTTTGGATTGAACCGGCCGCCATAGAGCTCGGCGCCACGCCCGGACAACGGCTCGCGGGCATAGACCGGGTTCAGTGCCCGGTATAGTTTTCCCTGGTAGTGCATCTGCGGGACTATGCGTGGATGCCGGCATCGACGGCGTCGATGTAGTCGAGCACGTCGTCCGCGCGCCCACTTCGAACCAACTGCATGGCCGTCTGGCCGGAAAAGCCGGGAAGCGGCTCGGAGCGATACCAGGCATAGGCCATCAGCGCCGAGCCGAAACGAGGCTCGACCTTGTTGACGATCTCGATCATCTCGCGCAAGCGCCGCTGCGTCTTGTCGGAGCGGACACGGTCCTTGCGCTGGACGGCATCCTTTCCAAGCCCGGCGGTGCGCGCGATCTCTTCGCTCGTCGTGCGCAGAGCATCGGCGATCTTGCGCGGCACGAAGAGCCCGCCGTCAGCATATTGGGCAAGGCCCATGGCGATTTCCTTTCGAAGTTGCCGTTTATAATGACGCAATATAGCGTCATATATTGCGGCTTTCAATGGCCGAAACCGAAAAGGCGAGGCGACCACGCTCACCGCAGGATGGGCCTGTCTGCGGAGACCATTCGATCAAATGCCGTTTTGGATGAATGTAGCAGGGCAGACTACGGAAAATCCGAATTATCAATTTTATAACCGGGCAATTATCGGCCAAGGGTGCGCGACATATCTTCTCCCTGTTCATACCGGCGGCAGGGCGATCTCGCTGGGTCATCTGTCCGGCAAGCCCTACTTTCCGTCCCGCATATTCAGGAGTTTCAAGATGCGAGCCATCGGCTACGAAAATCCGCAATCCATCGACGCCCCAACGGCCCTTGTCGACATTGAGCTGCCGCGCCCGGCGCCTACGGGACGCGACATCCTCGTCGAGGTGAAGGCAGTGTCCGTCAATCCGGTCGACACCAAGATTCGCGCTTCGGCGAAGGCCGACCCCGGTCAGTGGAAAGTGCTGGGCTGGGATGCGGCCGGTATCGTCACCGCCGTCGGTCCACAGGCAAGCCTGTTCAAAGCCGGTGACGCGGTCTTCTATGCCGGGGCCATCAACCGTTCCGGTACCAATGCCGAATATCATCTGGTCGACGAACGCATCGTCGGCAGGAAGCCGGCGTCGCTCGACTTTCCGGCCGCTGCCGCTCTGCCTCTCACGGCGATCACCGCCTGGGAAATGCTGTTCGACAGGCTGGACGTGACCCGGCCCGTTGCCGGTGCGGCAAACGCCATCCTCATCATCGGCGGTGCCGGCGGTGTCGGTTCCATTGCCATCCAGATCGCCCGGGCATTGACGGATCTTACGGTCATCGCCACCGCCTCTCGGCCGGAAACGCAGGATTGGGTAAAGGCGCTCGGCGCCCACCATGTCATCGATCATCGCAAGCCGCTTGCTGCGCAGGTGGAAAGCCTCGGTATCGGCCAGCCGGCCTTCGTCTTCTCCACGACCAACACCGATGATCATATCGCTGACATTGTGGAGCTGATTGCGCCGCAAGGCCGCTTCGGTTTGATCGACGACCCGAAGGTGCTGAACGCCCTGCCGCTGAAGCGCAAGTCGATCTCGCTGCACTGGGAGCTGATGTTCACCCGCTCGCTGTTTTCCACCGCCGATATCGAAAAGCAGCACGCGCTGCTGAACCGGGTCGGCGACCTGGTGGATGCCGGCAAGATCAAGACGACCCTCAACGAGAACTTCGGCACCATCAACGCGGAAAACCTCAAGCGTGCCCATGCGCTCATCGAATCCGGCAAGGCCAAGGGCAAGATTGTGCTCGCCGGTTTCTGAGACGACAAGCGCGGGTCACCGATGGCGATCCGCGCCTCGAAGGGAAAGAGGATCCGATGACGACACAACCCGAAAAACTGATTTCCATCGCCGTCCTGAAGGCGAAAGCCGGTAAACGCGAGGCGCTGCGACAGGGACTGCTCACTCTTATCGAGCCGACCCGTGCCGAGCCCGGCAATCTCGATTATGTGCTCTTCGAGCTGCGCGACGAACCGGGCACCTTCTACATGCGCGAGGCCTTCGTTAGTCAGGCCGCGCTCACTGCGCATCTCGAAACTGCCTACTTCCAGGCTTTCGCTCAGACGATCGATGATCTCCTGGAGGAACCCTTGCGCCTGATCTTCCTCGACCAGGTCTCCTCCTGAGACTCAGGCGCCGCGGCCCTTGGAAAGGGTCGCGGCGATGCGGTCGATGAGCATGCGCACGCGCCGTGGCTGTACGGCGCTCGGCGGATAGACGATCTGCAATGCCGTGCCGCCAGTGGAAAAATCTTCAAGCAGTTCCACCAGGGCGCCGGTGGCGAGGTCGTCGGCAACGTCCCGGATCGATTTCAGGGCGATGCCCCTTCCCTCCCGGCACCATTGCCGTACCAGTCCGCCATCGTTCACGACACGCTGCCCGTGTACGGTGACCTTGCGCATCACGCCGTCGATGAGGAATGGCCAGTCCCGGTCGATATTCTGTCCGAAACGCATGACGATGCAGTCGTGCGCAGCAAGCTCGTCCGGATGGACGGGCGTGCCATGGGCGGCCAGGTAGGCCGGCGCCGCACAGACGATACGGCGGTTCTCTCCGAGCGACTTCGCCCTGAGGCTGCTGTCAGCCAGCACGCCGTGCCGGATGGCGAAATCCATGCCCTGCCCGACGATATCGACATTGCCGTCCGTCAGGTTGAGATCGACGGTGACGGCGGGGTGTTCGGCCAGGAAGGCGTCGATGACCGGCACGAGCAGACGGCGGCCGAGATCTTCCGGCGCACTGAGCCGGACCGGCCCGGAGATGACATTTGCGCCGCGTCGCACGCGGCTTTCCAACTCTTCCGCCTCCGCAAGCAGTCGCCGCGCGCCTTCGACAAGGGCCCTGCCCTCCTCCGTCAGGCTGATCGCCCGTGTCGTGCGGGTCAGAAGCGCCGCGCCATAGTAGGCCTCCAGCGATGCCAGGCGCTCCGAGACGGTGGCAGGTGATAGGCCGACCTCGCGGCCCGCGACCGCAAGGCCGCCCTTCTCGACGATGCGCAGAAAGAGGGAAAGGTTTTCTAACAGCATTGCTCGCTTTTCCCGAATGATGGTGCCGGGAGCGAAGCAATTATCAGGCCTGTCCGCAAGGGATGCCCTGCTGTTTCCGCCTCACAAAGACGCGCCGGGTACGATACCCGACGCGTTTCCGCCGTGGTGTTCGGCGGGCGGGGCCGCATGCGTTCGCGGCCCCGCCCTTTCTCTTACTGGCCGCCCCAGGCAGCCGGATAGTCGGGCAGTTTCTCGCAGCCGCACATGGCATGATGCAGCGGCGGCATTTTGTCGTTGACATACTGGTCGAGGGTCTCGGCCGTGATTGCCGGCTGCGGCATCACCCATTCCGGGCCCGGCACCGCCTCACCCTTGAGGATCTTCACTGCAGCGATAATCGGCGTGCGCCACTGATAGGTGGGATAGGTCGGGGCGATCGCCTTGAAGCCTTCCTGCTTCCACTTCACCAGAAAGTCCTGCTGATCCTCGCCGGTGATGAGCGGCAGTGGCAGGCCGGAATCCTCGAAGGCCTCCAGCGCCGCGACGGCCGTCGCACCGGCATCCATCCAGATAGCATCGATCGCTCCACGCTGCAGGTAGTCCTCGACGATCGACTTGGTCTTGGCATTGTCGCCTTCGGTGAATTCCTCGCCGATGACCGTCAGCCCTTTCTCCTTGAAGACGCGTTTTGCCGCCGAGGCCCGGGTCTCGAGCACGTCGACACCGGGCACGATGCGCAGCATCAGCACGTTGGCGCCGGCCGCGGCATTGGCCGCCAAGAATTCGCCAGCCTGGATGCCGAAGCCATAGCCGCCGACCGGATGGATGAAGGTCACCGGGCAGCGGGTGTTGACACCGCGGTCGAAGACGATGACCGGCAGCGTGGCACAGGCCTTCTCGACGGCCGGGGTCAGGGCCGCGGTGGTGTTCGGCGAAACGATCAGCACCGAGCACTTGCCGCCGTTGATCAGGTCGTCGATGTCGGAGATCTGCTTGTCGTCGGAGCCCTCGGCGTCGACATGGATGAGCTCCTTGATCTCGGGATGCAGCTTCACCTCGGCCTGCATGTTGGTCCAGCCCGTCACGCGCCAGGCATTGTTCACGCCGGCATTGGAGAAGCAGATCGTGTAGGGGCCCTCCTTCTTGTACTGCGCGGTGTCGACCATCTGGTCACCGTAATATTGCGCCCACGGCTCTCCCTCGGGGCCATTGGCCTTGGCCGTCAGTAGGGCGCGCTGTTTGTCGAACTCGGCGGGGTCGTCGAAGTTCAACTGTTGGGCCTGTGCCGTGCTGGCGATAAGGGTCGCCGAAAGGGCGGCTGTCAGCAGTCTTTTCATGTCTCACTCCCATTTGATCATGATGTTCAGGTTCCTCCCGGCGGCCTTGCGGCCGGCGAAATCAGGTCCCGCCGGCGCGGTTGCGCCGGTAGGTGGCAAGCACGACGGCGACGATCAGGATCACGCCCTGCACCACGTCGCGCATCGGCTTCGGCAAGCCGATGAAATTGAGCAGCGTGAAGATGGCCGTCAGTGTCAGCGCGCCGGCAATCGAGGCCGGCACCGAGCCGCGCCCGCCAAGAAGCTGCGCCCCGCCGATGACGCAGGCGGTGATCGCCTGCAATTCGTAGCCGACGCCGACATCGGTCGAGACACCGGCGAAACCGCCCAGCAGGATGCCGGCCGTCACCGCGCTCAGCGACGAGACGACGAATGCGATGATCCGGACCCGTTCCAATGGAACACCCGACATCTGCGCTGCCCGCGGGTTGTCGCCGATCGCGTGCAGCATGCGGCCGAGGCTGGTGCGGTGCATGAGCCAGAACAGGCAGAGCCCGAAGGCCAGCAACACAAGCAGAGCGATGGGCAGGAACTGGATGAGCGGAATGCCCTGGATGTTGGTGCGCCCGAAGAAGCGGAACGTTTCCGGCAGATAGCCGCGCGGTGAGCCGCTCGACCACATGAAGGCCGCCCCGTTCAGCGTGATCATCATGCCGAGCGTCGCGATCAGCGAGGGCACCCGCAGAAAGCTGACGACGAGGCCGTTCACCACGCCGACGGCAAGTCCGATGGCGTACATGACCGGGATGACCCACCAGGTCGCATCGGCATTGTTGTTGAGCAGCATGGACGAACCGACCACGGTCAGCGTGATCAGCGAACCGACGGAGAGGTCGAAGCCGCCGGAAACAATGACGTAGATCTGCCCTGCGGCGAGGATGGCGAGCGGGGCCGCGCGCTTCAGGAAGTTCATGTAGCCTGTAGGCTCGACGAAATTCGGGTTCGACAGCGTGATGGCGACGATGAGCGCCGCGAGCACGAAGAAGACGGGATTGATCTTCGGCAGGCGTGCGCCGCCACCTGTCCTTGCCGGGCCGGCGGTATCCTGGATCATGCCACTATCCTCTTGGAGCGCACGGCGTAGAAGGCGACGGCCGCAACGATGATGATGCCGCGCATGACCTGCTTGGCGAAGGCGTCGACCCCGGCGAGATTGAAGATGGAGTCGATCAGCGAGAAGACGATGACGCCGGCAACGGTGCCCCAGATCCCGCCCTTGCCGCCGGAGAGGATTGTTCCGCCGATGACGACGACCGCAATCGACTCGAGGTCGTAGGCGCCCTCCGTGCCGATCCAGGGCGAACCGGACTTGAGGCGGCTGGCGAGATAGAGGCCGGCCAGGGAAGCGCAGAGACTGCAGATGATGTGGCTGGCCATCACCGCCCGGGTCGTCTTGATTCCGGCGGCGCGTGCCGTATCCCGGTTGCCGCCGACCGAATAGATGTTGGAACCGAAGCGGGTGAACCGCAGCACCGCCCAAGCCGCAACGACGAGAAGCGCCAGCACGAGCAGGCCGATCGGCAGGCCGAGCACCGTGCCATAGGCGAAAATCTGGAATGCATCCGGTACGGAGCCGCCGAAGCGCCCATGGAAGGAGGCAAGGCAGCCCTGGATGATGAGCGCCATGCCAAGCGTGGCGATCAGCGGGTTGACCTCCAGCCGGGTGATCAGCAGCCCGTTCAGCGTGCCGACCAGCACGCCCATTGCGAGAACGGCGAGGACGGCCGGCAGCATCATGGCCGGATCGCCGTTCATGATGGCCGAGGCGACGACGGCCGAGGCGGAGATCAGGTGCGCCACTGACAGGTCGATCGAGCCGACGAGGATGGCGAAGGTCTGGCCAACGGCGGTGATGCCCAGTGCGATGGATCGATTGAGGATCGCAATGCCGGCCTCGGGCGTCAGGAAACGCGTCAGGCCGAGGCCGAGCGCGATCGCGACATAGACGAGAAGCGCCACGCCCAGCAGCAGCGCCGGGGCGTACCGTTCCATGCGCCAGGCCGGGCGCTTTGTGACGCTTGCCGTGCTCATGCCGCCACCGCCTCTTCGCCTGTTGCGGCGAGCATGACATCGGCTTCCGTCACCCCGCGGGCAAAGCCGGCAACGAGTTCGCCGGCGCGCATGACGAGAATGCGGTCGGCAACGCCCAACACTTCCGGCAGGTCGGACGAGACCATCATGATCGCCGCCCCCTTGCGGGCGAGGTTTCGCATGAGATGGTAGATGCCGGCCTTTGCGTTGACGTCGATGCCGCGTGTCGGCTCGATGAAGATCAACAGTCGGGGCGCGAGTGCCAGCCAGCGTGCCACGATGGCCTTCTGCTGGTTGCCGCCGGAGAGCACCTTGATGTCCTGGGAAAGGCTGCCGGCACGCACGTCGAGATCACGCATCAGTGTTTCCATCGCCCCGGTGGAGACGAACGGCGTCGCATCGGCATTGCCGGCGAGGCCGGAAAGCGCGCGTGCCGTCAGCATGCCGTTGTCGATGACCGACTGCATCAGGAGGAGCGCTTCGGCCTTGCGGTCGCCGGGCAGAAGGCCAATGCCGGCGCGGATCGCATCGCGCGGATTTGTGAAGCGGGCCGGCTTTCCGGCAAACACGACTTCGCCCTCGGCAAAGGGGGCAAGGCCGAAGATCGCCTGGGCGAGTGCCACCCGCCCTGCCCCTTGCAGACCGGCAAAGCCGACAATCTCGCCGACGCGTAGCGCGAAGGAGATGTTTTTCAGCCGATCATTCCCGGCATTGCGTACGGAGAGCACGATGTCGCCGATTTCCTCCGGCCTTGCCGGTTCTGCATAGAAGTCGCCGATATCGCGGCCGACCATGGCGCGTACGATCGTGTCGGGTTCCGGTACATGGTCGAAGCTCGCCGCCGTCTCGCCGTCCTTGAGCACGGTCACGCGATCGGCAAGCCGGGTGATCTCGCGCATGCGATGGGTGATGTAGATGATTGCGACGCCGCGGTCCTTCAGCGTATCGACGAGATCGAACAGCACCTCGCATTCGGCCTCGTTGAGCGCTGCGGTCGGCTCGTCCATCACGATGACCCGCGCTTCGAGCGACACGGCCTTGGCGATCTCGACGAGTTGCTGGCTCGCAACATCGAGATCGGCCACGACCGTGTCCGGCTCGATGCGGTGTGCCGAGCCGAACAGCGCCAGCACGCGCCGCGCCTCCTCGTTCATCGCCCTGATGTCGATGAAGCCACGACGGGTCGGCTCCCGGCCGAGGAAGATGTTCTGCGCGACGGTGCGTTCCGGAAGCAGGGAGAATTCCTGATAGATGACGGCGATGCCCGCGCGGATGGCTTCCAGCGGATGGAGGAAATGCCGTTCCTCGCCCGCCACGACGACAGCGCCGTCATCCGGCCGGTAGAGGCCGGAGAGGATCTTCATCAATGTCGACTTGCCGGCACCGTTTTCGCCGGCAAGGGCATGGACCTCGCCGGAACGGGCGAGGAAACTGACGCCTTTCAGCGCCTTCACGCCGGGAAAGCTCTTGGTGATGCCGCGCATCTCGATGGCAGGGACGTTCTGGTTCATGCTGCTGCCCATGTCTTGCGGATGAACGTTGCGCTTTCGCTGAAAAGCGTCTCGAAGTCGGGAAACAGCGGCCGCCAGACGCGGGTCGCCGTCGCGATGGCTGGCAGACCCGCGCCGAATGCCTCCAGAGTCAGCCAGCCGTCATACCCGATCTCCTTCAACACCCTGAACATAGCGGGAAAGTCTATGTGCCCGCGCCCGGGGATACCACGGTCGTTCTCCGATACATGGAAGACGCCGATGTCGCGACCGATCAGACGGATCGCCGCCTCCGGCCGGCTTTCCTCCACATTGGCGTGAAAGGTGTCGTACATGATCCTGAAGGCGGGATGCCCGACCCGATCGACGTAGGCGTGCGCCTGCTCCATCGTGTTGAGATAGTAGGTTTCGAAGCGGTTCAGCGGCTCGAGGCTGAGATGCATGCCGTGGGCTGCTGCCCGCTCGGCCAGCGCGCGGTGTGCGTCCGCCCCGTATTTCAACTCGTCCTCGCTGGGGCCGCTCCCGGTGAAGACGCCGATCGGCGCGTGGAACGGGCCGCCCATGCTTTCGGCGCCGAGCGCGATGGCGCAATCCAGCGCCCAGTCGAGATGGGTGAGGCCGCGCGCCCGTATTTCGGCATCGGGGCTGACGGGGTTGGCCTCCGGCGTCGGCACGATCGATGTGGTCGACCGGCCAAGGCCCAGGGCATCCAGTTCCCGGCCGAGACGTTCGTAATGTGCGACGTTGCCCTTGAGGACGGGGATTTCGACGCCGTCATAGCCGAGATACTGCAAGCGTCTGATGCTTGCTAGGTGCCTGTCCTCGACGAAATCGGTCAGGCAAAGGAGATTGATGCCAAGTTTCATGAGATGCTCAATGCAATGTGATGCCGAGGTCGCGGCAGGTTACGCGAATCCAGGACAGTGATTTTTCGATCATCGGCCCCGCCGCCCCCTCGCATTCGAGACTGAGGACGCCGGCATATCCATGATCCCGCAACTGGGCGAGGCAGGCCCTGATATTGTCGGCATTGACCCCGTCGCCGAGCGCGCAATGGCTGACCGCGATGCCCGTCTGCCCGCCGCGCGCGGCTGCCGCCAACGATTGCGACACATCCTTCACATGAACGTGGCTGACTTTGTCGATGAAGAGCGGCAGGAACTCCGCCGGCTCCTGGCCGGCGATGAAGGTGTTGCCGGTATCCATGTTCATGCGCAGCCATGGGGAATCCACGAAGGAAAGCATGCGCGCCATGAATTCGGGACGTGTCGTGAAATGGCCGTGCGGTTCGATGTTGACGACGATCTCGTGCGCTTCGGCGACCTCGATGATCGTCTCGTAGCTGCGCTTCATGAGCGCCATCGCTTCCTCTTCGGTAAGCCCGGGCGGCATATGCAGGCCATCGGTTGTGTCGACGCAGGGACTGCCGGCTTGCGCGGCCCAGGCGATCGATTTCAGTACATAGGGCACGCCCCGGAGCGGGCCGTCCGCGCCGGAGAGCGGATAGGCGGCATCGACCTGAGAGAAGCGCACATCATACCGTTCCATCTTCCGGCGCAGCAGAACCGGGTCCTCATAGAGGGCGACATGGGGCTGGTAGCCGAGGCCGTGGATCCAGCTCACGCCATCGATCAGGCCGCACTCGATGAAGTGCACATCATTGTCGCTCGCCCACTGCAGGCATTTTTCGAACGACCAATAGGCCGAGTTGAATGCGTCCGTGTGGAACCCTATCCGCACTGGCTGTCCTCCCGATTCTTCCTCCATGCCATTGAGTTTCAATGGCAAATCACCAGCGCCTCCGTTTAACGCTTGATGATGGCGCAGCATTGCGCAATAAATCGCTTCCGGCGTTCGAAATGGACGACTGGTAAATTTTAAACATACCGAGGGAAGCCATGAGCAAGGCCAGCAACGAACGGGCCGTCAATCGGCCGGCAGTTTTCCGCGAGCCGGGCGCCCTGCTCTATGCCGGAAATTGCCAGGACCTGATGAAGGCCTCGCTTGCCGGGCAGGTCGCACTCAATGCCTGGACGCGCCGCGGTTACCCCGGAACCGATCTTGGCAAGGCGCTGCCGCAGGTCTGTTCGGTCGGTGGCTGGGACGCGACGACGCCGCAGGACTGGGGGCTGCGCGAGCATTGCAACGAGGGCGTCAAGATCGCCTATCTCGCGCGCGGCTCGCTTGCGATAACGATGGATGGCCGCAAGACGGTGATCAACGAGGGGCAGATGTTCGTGGTGCGGCCGTGGCAACTCCATGCGCTCGGCGACCCGACCATTGGTGCCAGCCACATCATCTGGGTGCTGATGGACATGGGTGTGCGTCGGCCGCACGAGACTTGGCTCTGGCCTGACTGGATCGGCTGGCCGGAGCGGGACCGCAAGCGGCTGAGCGAGCTCCTGTCGAAAAACGAGCAAATCTCCTACCTTGCGTCACGCGAGGTTGCCCGCACCTTCCTGGATATCCATGACGTGGTCGCCGCGGGTGATATCGAGGGCGGCGAGGCGCGACTGCGCCTGCTGATCTCGATGATGTTGCTGCAGTTCCGCCAGATGCTGGAGAACGAGGCGCCCGTGCTCGACCTTGCGCTTGCAAGCTCCAAGCGTACGGTGGAGATTTTCCTGAAGCGGCTTCGGCATGCGCTGGAGGAGGACTGGACGCTGGAGAACATGGCAGCGGAGTGCAACCTCTCGCGCACCCAGTTCACCCAGCACTGCCAGGTGCTGACCAACATGACGCCGGTGCGCTACCTGCAGATGCTGCGGCTCAATGCTGCCCGGCAGCTCCTGGAGAGCGGCCAGCAATCCGTCACCAATGTTGCCTATGACTGCGGCTTTTCCTCCAGCCAGTATTTCGCCACCTGCTACAAGAAGCGCTTCGGCTTCTCCCCGATGGAGACGCCGCGCCAGCAGGGTGCAATGGCAACTAGCCGGTGGTGACGACACCGCCGTCGATGACGAGGGCCTGACCGGTCATCATGCGGTTCGCCGACGAAGAGAGGAACAGGCAGCCGCCAACAATATCCTCCGGCGCCAGCGCGTCCTTGAGGCACTGCCGGTCGAGATGGGCCGAAAGCGCCTCGGGGGTGACCCATTTCTCTTTCTGCTTGTCGGTCAGCACCCAGCCCGGCGCGAGCGCGTTGACGCGGATTCGGTCCGGCCCGAACTCCCGGGCGAGTGCCCGCGTCATGCCGTTGATGCCGGAATTTGCAGTCACATAGACGGGATAGCCGGCGTTGCCCATCATGTAGCTGATCGAGGTGAAATTCACGATGGCGCCGCCGTTCATCGCCTTCATGCCTGGAAGCACGGCCCGGCAGGCGAAGAAATAGGCCTTCAGGTTGATGGCCATCGTCTGTTCCCAGAAAATCTCGTCGACCGCGAGCGTATCGTGCCGCTGATCGTTGGCGGCATTGTTGACGAGGACGGTGATCGGGCCGTGAACCTGTGCGGCGGCAGCCAGCGCCTGTTCCAGGGAGGCGAGATCGCTGATGTCGGCGGGCAGGAACAGAGGGCGCCGACCGGTCTTCTGCTCCATCGCGGCGCAGAAGGCGGTGGCGTCGGAGCGCTGGCAGAAGGCGACCCGCGCGCCCTGCCGGAGGAAGCCCTCGGTGAGGGCGGCGCCGATGCCCGAGCCGCCGCCGGTGATGAAGACGGACGCACCTTCGAGGTCCGGATAGATCGCCTCTGACATGTCAGCTCTCCCTTGCCGCTTCGATGCTGATGGATAAGCTCCATTCCCGCGTTTCGCCCGGCTGGAGCCAAACGGCCTTGCCGCCGGCGACCGCATCGGCAAGGCTCTCCATCGGTGCCGTGGTGGGGGCGAGGGAAATCTGGCTGACGGGCGCCTCGGCAGGCCAGCCGCCATAATCCAGCCAGAGGCCGAGATGCCCGGCAGCCTCCGCATTCCAGCGCAGAGTGAAGGTTCCGCGATCTCCGACGATACGCGCCTCGGCCAGCCCTTCCACGGAGGCAAAGAATTTTGCGGCGAAACGGGTTTTCAGGGGATGGATCCGGTCAAGGGCTGGCAGGCCATCCCGACCCGGGTCCGGGAAGGTGACGGGGCCCTTCGCAAGAAGGTGCCCGTTGTGGCTGAGGAAGGCCGCGTCCAGGGCTTCGATACCCGGCAAGCGGAGCCGGTCGCCCTCTTCCGGTGCGATGAGAAGATGCTGGGACCACAGATAGGGCATCGCAAGCGAACCTTCGTTCGAGGTGCGATAGACGAGGGTGAGGCGATTGCCATCGAGCGTCAGGGTACGCTGGAAACTGAGCGGGCCGGCCCGGCCGGTTGTCGTGATGCTTTCGTCCGTCGCTTCCATGTCGACCTGGCGGCCCCAGAATTCGCCGTGGTCGCGAAGCGTCATCGGCCAGGCGCTCACCTCGCATGCCGCGGCGGAGGGAAAACATTCGTCCCAGCCGCGTGCCTGTTCGACGCCAAAGGTCGCATCCTGGGCGGGCGAGCCGACTGCAGGCCCCGGAACCAGCCAGTTGCGGCCGGTCGTAAGATCGGTGAGTTCGCTTACCCGTCCGCCGAAATCAGGCTCGAGGCGCAGGCGAAGGGTTCCATTGTCGAGGACGATGCCGCTCATGGCCGCTCCTGTTGCAGACGGGAAAGGGTTTCGGACCATTGCCGGGCGATCGACAGCCCGACGGGCTGGACGGGCAGACACGGGGCTCGGTCGTGGATCGCGATACCGGCATTTTCGCCGAGGATGCGCTTGCCGTAGGTGATGAGATGTTCGAGCGACTGCATGACGAAGGTGGCGGCGGGAAGCGCTGCGGCATAGAGCGCCTCGGCCTCCACGTGGCGGTCCGCTTGCCACAGGTCGAGGATACGGGCCGCGACCGGTGCGATGTCGGGTGCGAGCACGAAACCGCGGCAACCGATGCGAAGGGCATCGGTCATTTCCAGCCCGCCCCGCCCGCCGACGACCGCAAGGCTGTCGCCCGCCACGTCGATGATGCGGGCCAGGCCGAGCGCCGCGTCCTCGGCTTTCACGGCGGCAAGGTTGGGAGCCCGTTGCTTCAGGCGGACGAGGTCTTCGCTGGAAAGGGCGCGGCCGAGATATTGCGGTGCGTTTTGCACGGCGACGGGCAGCGTGGTCGATGTCGCGACACGGGCGAAAAAGTCGAGATAGACATCCGCGCCATAGCTGCCGACCATCGGGGGCTGGAGGATGAGCCAGTCCGCGCCTGCGGCTGCTGCGCAGGCTGCAAGCTCCACCTGCTCGCCCACCGAATTGCCGGCGATGGTCACCGAAAACGGCAACCGGCCCGCATTGGCGCGTGCTGTCGTTTCGACCAGTGCGCAGCGTTCGGCGAAGGTGAGCTTGAGCACCTCGGTCGCCAGTCCCAGGACGGTGATGCCGTGGCAACCGGTCTCGACGCAGTACTCGACCTGCGCCTTCATCGCACCGTGATCGAGCGCCTCTTGCGCGTCGAACAGGGCAAAGAGCACGGCGTAGACGCCGTCGTGAATGTTGGTTCTTGTCATGCTGCACCCATCATGATGTCAACGCCGCGATCTGCGACCGCCATGGCGGGCGCGTTGGTGTTTCCGCTGGTAATGCGGGGCATCATGGAAACGTCGAAGACGCGCAGGCCCTCGATGCCCTTGACGCGCAGGTCCGGCGTCAGCACGGCGAGCGGATCGTCCTCGGCTCCCATGCGGGCGGTGCCGCAGGGGTGGTAATTGGTCTTGACCGTGCGCTTGCAATGGGCAAGCAGCTCGGCATCGGAGCGGAAGGCCTCACCGGGGAAAAACTCACCCTTGATCACCTTCGCCATCGGCCCGGTTTTCAGCACCTCGCGGGCAAAGCGCAGGCCGGCGATCTCGTGGCGGATATCGTCCTCATGGCCGAGATAATTGGAATTGATCATCGGCAGGGCTGCCGGATCGGCCGAGCGAAGGCGCACCGTGCCGCGCGCCTTCGGCTGCAGCAGGCAGGAGTTGAGCGTGACGCCGTCCGTGGGCGCGACACCCATGACGTCGCGGTCGAGATAGACGGTCGGAACGCAGTAAAACTGGATCATCGGCTCGCCCGCGGGGTCGAGCGGATTGATGAAGGCGCAGGTCTCGCAGCCGTTCGTCGAAACGGGGCCGGAGCCGAACAGCATGTATTGAAGGCCATTGCGGAGCATGCGCAGGCCGCGGTCCTCGCCGTAATAGCCGAGCTTTTCGTGGGTGGCAGCGACCAGCGGAACCTCGTGGTGGTCCATCAGGTTCTCGCCGACGCCGGCAAGGTCCGCCTCGATGGCGATGCCGTGTCGGCGCAGGTCGCGTGCCGGGCCGATGCCCGAGAGCATCAGGATTTTCGGCGTGCCGAAGGCGCCGGCTGTGAGGATGACCTCGTTTGCCGCCCGAAGCTTGCGGATCTGGCCGCCTTCTGCGATTTCGACGCCCACCGCCCTGCCGCCTTCGATGAGGAGACGCAGGACGCGCACGCCGGTCATGGCGGTCAGTTTCGGATTGGTGGCCACGGGCTCGATGAAGGCCTCGACCGCCCCGCAGCGGCGGGCGCCGCCGATCGTCGTCTGCATGTAGCCGACGCCGGCCTGCGTGCCGTCGTTGAAATCGTTGCGCAGCGGCAGCCCCATCTCCTGTAGCGTCTTGACGAAGACATGGGAGATTTCGGCGATATGGCGCGGGTTGGAGACCTTCAGCGGCCCGTCCGTCCCATGCGCAGGGCCGGCGAGCGACTGGTTGCCTTCCTGCCGGCAGTAGTGTGGCAGGATATCGTCCCAACTCCAGCCGATGCCGTTGGGGCCGGCCTCCGTCATGTGGTTCCATTCGTCGTAGTCGGACCGCCGGCCACGCATGTAGACCATGGCATTGACGGTCGAGCCGCCGCCGAGCACGCGGCCCTGCGGCAGGTCGTGCGACCGGCCGTCGAGCTGCGGTTGCGGTTCCGTCTTGTGGAAGGTCAGGTATTTGCTGCCCTTCAGCATCTTCACGAAGCCGGCCGGCATGCGCAGCAGCGGATGGCGGTTCGACGGCCCTTCCTCGATGAGTGCGACGCGGGCGCCATGTTCGCCAACCAGTTTTGCCGCGGTCACGCAGCCGGAGGAGCCGCCGCCGACGATGATGTAGTCGAAGTCCGTCATCTCACCATTCCGCAATCGAGCCGTCCGCATGGCGCCAGACCGGCGCCCGCCAGGCGTGACCTTCCACGGCGCGGGCGCGCACCATGTCCTCGTCCACGTCGATGCCGAGACCGGGACCCATCGGGATCGGCAGGAAGCCGGCTTCGATCTTGAAGCGGCTTTCCGGCTTCAGGTAGTCGTTGAGGTCGCCGCCCTTGTTGTAGTGGATGCCGAGGGACTGCTCCTGGATGACGGCGTTGTAGCAGATCGCATCGACCTGGAGGCTGGCGGCCAGCGCGATCGGCCCGAGCGGGCAATGGGGTGCCATGGCGATGTCATAGCTTTCCGCCATATGGCCTATACGCACCATTTCGGAGATGCCGCCGACATGGGCGGTATCCGGATTGATAATGCCGGCCGCGCGCTTTTCGAAGACGGCGCGGAAATCGTAGCGGCTGTGCAGGCGCTCACCGATGACGAGGGGAATGGACGTGGTGCGCGCAAGGTCCGCCATGTGGTCGACCTGAGCCGAGACCACCGCATCCTCGATGAACATCGGCCGGAGCGGCTCGATTTCCTTCAGCAGGATTTTTGCCATAGGCGCATGCAGGCGGCCGTGGAAGTCGAAGGCGAGATCCATGCGGGTGCCGACCGCATCGCGCAGTTCGCCGAGCTTGGCGACGATCCGGTCGATCTTGGTGTAGCTGTCGAGGAACTGGACCTCCTCGGTCGCATTCAGCTTGCACGCGTCATAACCGGCCTCGATAAGCGCTGTCGCATCGGCGACGAGATTGTCGGGCCGGTCGCCGCCGATCCAGCGATAGGTGCGCACCTTGTCGCGCACCTTGCCGCCCATCAGTGCATGCACCGGCTGGCCGAAGGCCTTGCCCTTGATGTCCCACAGCGCCATGTCGACGCCCGACATGGCGCTCATCAGGACGGGGCCGCCGCGGTAGCAACCGTTGCGGTAGATCATCTGCCAGGTGTCTTCGATCAGCAGTGGATCGCGGCCAATGAGAAGGGTTTCCAACTCGCGTATCTTCGCCGCCAGCGTTTCCGCATGACCCTCGAGCACCGGCTCGCCCCAACCGGAAATGCCCTCGTCCGTGGAAACCTTGAGGAACAGCCAGCGCGGGGCGACGACGAAGGTTTCGAGTTTGGTGATTTTCATTGGGAAGTCCTCAGCCGGGCGCCGGATGCGCTGTCGAAGTAACGGATGCCATTGGGGGAGAGCCGGAGGTTGACGGTGGCGCCGATCTCCGGACGGAAGTGCTTGTCGGCCTTGAGCACCAGCCGGCCCTTGCCGTGGTCGGCGACGACAAGCGTCGCATCGCCCGTCGGCTCCACGGAGTAGACGGTGACCGTGAGGTCACCCGCCTCGCCCTCGGCGGCGACCGTGATATCCTCGGCGCGAATGCCGAGCTGGGCTTCTTTCGCGTCGGCTATGCCCGCCGCCGCGATGCTGGCCTTGCCGGAGCGGAAGGCACCGCCCTGGATGTCGCCGGGAATGAAGTTCATCGGCGGCGAGCCGAGGAAGCCGGCGACGAACAGGTTGTCGGGATCGTCGTAGATCTGGTCCGGCGTGCCGATCTGGCGGATTTCGCCGGCCTCCATGATGATCACGCGGTCGGCCAGCGTCATCGCCTCGATCTGGTCGTGGGTGACGTAGATGGTCGTGATGCCGGTCTCGCGCTGGATGTGCTTGATCTCGGCCCGCATCGCGCCGCGCAGCTTGGCGTCGAGGTTCGACAGCGGCTCGTCCATCAGGAAGACATCCGGCGAGCGCACGAGCGCACGGGCGAGTGCTACGCGTTGGCGCTGGCCGCCCGAGAGGTTCTTCGGCAGCCGGTTCGCATAGGGTGCAAGGCCCACTTTCTCCAGTGCGGCAAGGGCGGTCTTTTCCCGCTCGGCCTTAGCCATGCCGCGGGCGCGCAGCGGATAGGCGACATTGTCCAGCACTTTCATATGCGGATAGAGCGCGTAGTTCTGGAACACCATCGCCATGTTGCGTTCGCGCGGCAGGCGGTTGGTGATGTCGGCGCCGTCCTTCAGCACAGTGCCGGTGGAGGCGGTCTCCAGCCCGGCGATGATGCGCATGGTTGTTGTCTTGCCGCAGCCTGAGGGGCCGAGCAGGACGAGGAACTCGCCGTGGGGGATATGGAGATCGATGGGCTTCAGCGCGGTCAGCGCACCCCAGCTCTTGGTGACGGATTGAAGCGTGATTTCGGTCATGTCAGCGATAGGCCCCCATGGTCAGGCCACGGATGAGGTGGCGCTGGAAGACAAGGATGAAGAGGATGATGGGGATGATGAGCAGGCTGGCGGAAGCCGAGAGCTCTGCCCAGGCGATCGTCTGGTAGCCGATGAAGCCATAGAGGCCGACCGGCACGGTGCGCACCGCCGAATCCCCCAGCACCAGTGCGAAGAGGAACTCGTTCCACGAGAGGAGGAAGATCAGGATGCCGACCGAGATGAGTCCGGGCATGGCGAGCGGCAGGGTGATGCGGGCGAAAACCTGGAAATGGTTGTCGCCGTCGAGGCTTGCCGCCTCCTCGATCTCGCGGGGCAGTTCGGAGAAGAAGCCGCGCAGCAGCCAGACCACGATCGACAGGTTGAGCGTGACATGGGCGAGGATCAGACCCAGATGCGTATCGAGCAGACCGAGTTGGTAGTAGAGCACGAAGAACGGGATCAGCATGGCGACGGGCGGCGTCATGCGCGAGGAGAGCAGCCAGAAGCCGAAATCGCCGCGCCCGCGGAAGGAGTATCGCGCGAGGATGTAGGCGGCCGGTGCGCCAAGCGCGAGTGTCAGTAGGCTGGAGCCGGCCGCCACGATCGTCGAAGAGGCGAAATAGGCCCAGATGTCCGGGTTGCCGATGACCTTGGCGAAATTGGCGAAGGTCGGCTCGAACAGGAAGAGCGGTGGTCGAGCCATAGCCTGGATCGGCGTCTTCAGCGCGGTCATGAAGATCCAGTAGAGCGGAAATATGCACCAGATCGCGAAGACGTAGAGGATCAGCCGGCGCAGCCAGACGGAGGTGAACAGCTTCATGGCGCTTAATCCTTCAGGTCGAACAGGCCGAGCCGGCGAAGGAAAACCTGGCCTGCCACAAGGGTGAAGACGAGCATGACGATGGCCAGTGCCGAGGCGTAGCCCATCGACAGGAACTCGATGCCGTATTTGTAGGCGAGCAGGTTCAGCGTGCGCGTGGCGACGCCCGGCCCGCCGCCGGTCAGGACGAAGATGATGTCGAAGGTCTTGAAGGCATCGATCAGCCGGAACAGAAGGGCGAGGGCGAGATAGGGCTTCAGCCGCGGCAGGGTGACGAGGAAGAAGGTGCGGAACGGGCCGGCGCCGTCCATCTGGCTCGCCTCTTCCGGCTCCGGCGGCAGCGCTGCCATGCCGCCCATCACGATGAGCAGGATAAAAGGCGTCCATTGCCAGACGTCGACGAGGATGAGTGACAGGAGCGCAGTCTCGGGCGCAGCCGTCCAGGCGCTGGGAGAAACGCCCATCAGGCCGAGCATGTAGTTCAACACACCCTGCGTGGGGTTGAACATCAGCCGGAAGGTGAAGGTGGCGGCAATCGGGGTGATCGCCATCGGCAGGAGATAGATGACGCGCAGCCACGACGCCTGCCGGACCTCGTGATGCAAAAGGGCAGCGATGCCGACGCCCAGCACCGTCTCGATGCCGACCGCGACGATGGTGAAGATCGCCGTTATGCGTGCGGCATCCCAGAAGTCGGCGGAAGAGAGCAGGTCGGAATAGTTCTTGAGGCCGACCCAGTTGATCGTGTCCGGCGCGGTCAGCGAATAATCGGTGAAGGAGAGATAGACGCTGACGAGGAAGGGGACGAGCGTCAGCGACAGCATGAGGATCGTCGCCGGCGCAAGCATCCACAGGATGAAGCTGCGCTCGGCGCGTTGGATTGTGGTCTGGCGGAGGGGCACGGGCCTGCCTTTCTGATCGGGAGCCCCCCGACCGAAACGCTCGGGGGGCTTGAAATCCGTGTCAGCCCTTGAGGGCAGCATTGATCTTCGTCGTGGCCGCGGTCAGCGCGGCCCTGGCGTCGGCCTGGCCGGTGACGACCTGGTTGATTGCCACGGCGAAGGGGTCGAGGATCTCGCTGGACTTCTTGTGGAACCAGGCCGCCTTGAAGATTTTGGCGTCACCGGAATTGAGGTTGAGGAGGGCGGCTGCCGATGCCTCGGCACCGAAGCGCTTCTGGAACGCCTCGCTCTTCCAGGCGGAATTGCGCACGGTGGCGAGCCCGCCGGCCGCACTCATCAGGCAACCCGGTTTGGAGTTGAGGAAGCTGAGGAGCAGGAACGCCGCCTTCTTCTTCTTCGAATAGGCGTTGATGCCGGCCTGCCAGGCCCAGATGTTCGGCTTGATGGGGTGTTCGCCGGCACGCGGCAGAGCAGCATAGACAGCATCGCCCGCCACCAGGCTCTTTTCCGGATTGGAAATGTCGGTGGCGAAGTTCGAGCTGTCGCAGCCGAGCGCCGCGGCGCCGCTGGAAAAGTCGTTCAGGGCTTCGTACCAGTGATAATTGCCGACGCCGATCGGTCCCGCCTCGCGCAGCAGGCGGCCATACATCTCGACGCCGGCAATTGCCGCATCGCTGTCGAGCACGCAGCGCCCTTCCCCGTCGATGATCTCGCCGCCATAGGAGAAGACGAAGCCGCCGCAGGTCCAGGGACCGGCGGAGCTGTCGGACTTCGCGCGCATCGCGATACCCGCTACGGTGTCGGTCTTCAGCTTCAGTGCCGTAGCGAGAAGGTCGTCCATCGTCGCGGGAACGGCAAGGCCGGCTTCGCCGAGCATCGCCTTGTTGGCAAACAGCGTCTGCGCCTCGGCGGTGATCGACATCGAATAGTTCTGCCCGTCTGTCTGGGCGGGGAAGTCGCGTGCCATGGCGAAGATGTCGTCCTGATCGTACCAGGCGGCATCGAACAGTGCCTTGTCGGCATAATAGGCGTCGAGCGGCTCAGCCCAGCCGGCGGAGACGAACTGGCCGAGCGCGTGGATCATCATCACGTCGGGCTCGGCCGACTTGGCGCCGAGCTTGATTGGCATCTGTGAGGTGTATTCCGTCTCGGACTGGGTGTTCAGCTTGACGGAAATGCCGGTCAGCTCTGTGAAGAGTGGCAGCAGGGGCTCGATCGCCGCGCTCCACGGATGCGTCATCGCCTCGATCGTCAGGCTCTCGCCCTTGAAGGCGATCCAGTCGACATCGGCGCCGGCAAAACCTGCGCGCGCTTCTTCTGCCGTCTGCGCGAAGCTCAGCCGCGGCGCGACGGTCAGCCCGAAGGCCGCCGCCGCGGCGCCAGTCATCAGTTGGCGCCGGCTCAGGCGTATCTCTCTGTTCATCATGCTCTCCTCCTCTTCAGATCCGGTGTGGCCGCGACGTTTGGATCCCATAGGGCTGGGATCGGGCTCCTCCGGCCTCGCTCACGATGGCGCGAACATATCGATACTATTGTTTGTGTCAAGTGTAGTACTATTGGATTTTGTGTGCGACTGTTTGCGCGTCGGGGTCATTTCCGCTATGCCAGCGGGAACAAGAGACGGCGGGGGGCCAGGTTTGACGCAGCAGCACGAGATGGAGACGCCGGACGCAGCATCGGTCAGCGTCCACGAGACGATCGTCACCACCATGGGAAAACGTATCGTTTCCGGGCACTACAAGCCGGGTGCGGTGATCGGCAGCGAGACCGATATCGGCCAGACCTTCAGCGCCTCGCGTACCGCGACGCGTGAAGCCCTGAAAATCCTGAGCTCAAAGGGCCTGATCGAAGGCAAACCCAAGATCGGCGTCGTCGTACGGTCCACCGAACGGTGGAACATGATGGATTCTCTGGTGCTCGACTGGGCGCTGCAGGATGCAAACCAGGCGGAAAAGGCGATCTCGGACCTCTATGCTCTGCGCATGGCGATCGAGCCGAAGGCGGCGCGTATGGCGGCGCGCAACCACGATCAGGCCAATGAAGCGACGGTCCGGCGCGCGCTGCGCGGCATGGCGACCTATCTCGACGAGAACGACCGGGTCGAGCAGGATGTCGCCTTCCACATCGCCATCCTGCGCGCGTCGGGAAATCGCCTCTTCTTCTCGCTCGGCGAGCTGATTTCGGTCGGCCTGCGCCACCTCTTCCACGCAGGCCTACGGGCCACGAGCGAGGAGGATGACCGCTGGATCCGGCGCCACAAGCGGGTTGCGGACGCGGTCTTCGCGCGCGACGAGGCCTCGGCGGAGGCGGAGATGGTCGCGCTGCTGACAGAGGCGCAGCAGACCCACGAGATCATCCCGTCCTGAGCCGGACGGAGGAGTCCTCGCCGCTCAGGGCCGCCCTTTGAGATGGCCAGTCGGAAGCGCCGTCGTATACTTGATCTGACTGAGCGCGAAACTCGAGCGAATATTGGCGACACCAGGGATGAGCGTGAGGAAGTCGACGACGAGGGCCTGGAATTTCATCAGGTCCTCGACCACCACGCGAAGCATGTAGTCCGCTTCCCCGGTCATCAGGTAGCACTCGACGATTTCCGGCTTGGTGCGGATGGCGGCGTTGAAGACGTCGAGCGATTCCCGGTCCTGCTGTTTCAGCGAAACCTGCACGAAGACATTGACCGCCAGCCCCAGCGCCTGGGCATCGACCAGCGCGACCGAACCCTTGATGACGCCGTTTTCCTTGAGGTCGTTGACCCGCCGCCAGCAGGGCGAGGCCGACAGGCCCGTTGCCTCCGCCAGTTCCGAAATGCTCATTTCGGCATTCTGCTGCAGGAGATCGAGGATGCGGATGGAGGCCGCATCGAGGCCTGGTTTGGAAATCGGCATGACTGACCGCAGAAAGAGGAGTTATCGGAATTCTGTTTCGCAATTTCGTGATTGCCGGTCAACTGCGGTCAGTTTTCCCGTTTGTGCCGGTGTAGCATTCCTGGTCATTTGAGGACGGGGAGTGAGACGAGCATGAACGAGGCGGCCTTGACGCCAGCGCAGCTGGAATGCCTGAAGGACCTGGAGCGGCAGGTGCTGTGGCATGCCTGCTGGATGATCCACAATGCCAACCACCTGCGCGAAAAGGGCGAGGTGAAGGTCGGCGGCCACCAGGCCTCCTCGGCCTCGCTCGCCTCGATCATGACGGCACTCTACTTCCATGTGATGCGGCCGGAGGACCGTGTTGCCGTCAAGCCGCATGCCTCGCCGGTCTTCCATGCCATCCAGTATCTGATGGGCAACCAGACACGCGAAAAACTCGAGAATTTCCGTGGGTTCGGCGGCGCGCAATCCTATCCCAGCCGCACCAAGGACATCGACGACGTCGATTTTTCCACCGGTTCCGTCGGGCTTGGCGTGGCGATCACCGCCTTTGCCTCGATCGTGCAGGACTACATTGCTGCCAAGCCCTGGGCGAAGACGCAGCCCGGCGGGCGCATGATCGCGCTGGTCGGCGATGCGGAGCTCGACGAGGGCAACATCTATGAATGCCTGCAGGAAGGCTGGAAACACGATCTGCGCAACACCTGGTGGGTGATCGACTACAACAGGCAGAGCCTGGACGGCGTGGTGCATGAAGGCCTGTGGCAGCGCATTGAAGGCATTTTCACCGCTTTCGGCTGGGATGTGAAGGTGCTGAAATACGGCGCGCTCCAGCAGGCCGCCTTCCGGGAACCGGGCGGCGAGACGTTGCGCGACTGGATCGACCGTTGTCCGAACCAGCTCTATTCCGCGCTGACTTTTCAGGGCGGAGCTGCATGGCGCAAGCGTCTCACAGACGAGATCGGCACGCAGCCGGGTGTCGCCGACCTCCTGGCGGCGCGCAGCGACACCGCGCTTTCCGATCTCATGGGCAACCTTGGTGGCCATTGCCTCGAAACGCTGATCGATACGTTCGAGAGTATCGATCACGACCGGCCCACCGTCTTTCTCGCCTATACGATCAAGGGCTGGGGCACGCCGCTTGCCGGCCACAAGGACAATCATGCCGGCCTGATGACCAAGGCGCAGATGGAGACGTTCCAGGAGCGCGTCGGTGTCGTGCCGGGTACGGAGTGGGAGACGTTCGGGGCAATCCCCTCGCCTGCCCCCGTACGCACGTTCCTGAAGACGGTGCCGTTCTTCGCCAAGGGTGCGCGACGCTTCACCTCCCCTGCCGTGCCCTCCTCCGGCCCGGTTTTCCTCGATGACCGCGAATTGTCGACGCAGGCGGGTTTCGGCAAGATCCTCGATGCGATCGCCAAGCGTGACGATGCCCTTTCGGCACGTATCGTCACCACGGCGCCGGATGTGACGGTTTCCACGAATCTCGGGCCCTGGGTCAACCGCCGCGGCCTTTTCGCCCGTGAGCGGATGGCTGACACCTTCCGGGACGAGCGCGTGCCCTCGGCGCAGAAATGGGAGTTCGGTCCGGCAGGGCAGCATATCGAGCTCGGCATTGCCGAGATGAACCTGTTCCTGCTGCTCGGTGCCGCCGGCCTGTCGCATTCGCTGTTCGGCGAGCGGCTGCTGCCCATCGGCACGGTCTACGATCCCTTTGTTGCACGTGGCCTCGACGCGTTGAACTATGCCTGCTACCAGGATGCCCGCTTCATGATCATCGGTACGCCGTCCGGCGTGACGCTGGCGCCGGAAGGCGGAGCGCACCAGTCGATCGGCTCGCAGCTCATCGGCATGAGCCAGGACGGGTTGGCAAGCTTCGAGCCGGCTTTCCTCGACGAGCTGTCCGTCATCATGGACTGGTCCTTCGACTACATGCAGCGCGACGGCGACGGCACGCACGACAGGCGCACCTGGCTCCGCGACGAGACCGGCGGGTCTGTCTATCTGCGCCTGACGACGCGGCCGCTGGAGCAGATCGCGCTTCGCCGCGAGGATCCGGCCTTCCGGCAAGGCGTGATCGACGGCGCCTACTGGCTGCGCCCGCCTTCGGCACGCACCCGCATCGTGCTTGCCTATCAGGGGTGCATCGCGCCGGAAGTCTTGATGGCGGCCGGGCGTCTCGCCGAGACGCATGGCGATGTTTCGGTGCTGGCGGTGACATCGGCCGACAGGCTCAATGCCGGCTGGACGGCGGCGCAGCGCGCCCGCCGCCAGGGGGATGCCAGCGCCCGCAGTCATATCGAGACGCTGCTTTCCACCGTTCCGCGCGATGCGGGCCTCATCACCGCCACCGATGGCCATCCGGCGACGCTCGGCTGGCTCGGCGCGGTGGAAGGGAACCGGACGGTTTCGCTCGGTGTCGAGCATTTCGGCCAGACAGGCACGATTGCCGATCTCTATGCGCATTTCGGCATCGATACACATGCCATCGTGGATGCGGCGCGTTCCTTCCGGACCGCCGGCTGAAACGGAGTACGGCAGCCCCTGCGGGCTGCCGGTAGCCTTTGCAGGGTTTGTGCGGCGCCGAAGATCCTTCGGCGCCGTGCCGCCCTCAACACATCGAGGGTATCCGCCGTGTGAGGTGGGCCCTTGTCAGGTCCATTCGTGTGCCCGCTCCGTTCGGTAAGGCCGCTCGGCAACAAAGAGCGACGGGGCGTGGCCGGCGACATAGTGCATGGCATCCGCATCGTCGTTGAAGCCGACAAAGACCATGAGCATGGCGCGGGCAGCCGGATGACCCTTCCGGCGGTAGGAAAAACGGATGGCGCAATGCGGATACTGCGTATCCAGTGTGCCTTTGCCTTCGCTGCTCTCGCCGGTGAGCGCAACGAACTGGCCGAGAGCAAAGAACCGATCGATGGCGGCAAAGGCCGAGGCTTGCGACATCTGCTGGTTTGTGCCGGCCCCGGCGGGGCGGCCGTAATAGAGGTTATCGGTCTGGCCCTTGCGACGCGCCGTTTCATAGACGACGAGGCCGCCTGCCACCGCCAGCTCCAGATGGGCGCTGAAAGTCTGGAAGCGTTCGGGATGGCGATCCAGCTCCGTAAACAGACCTCTCAGGTCGGCGACATAGTCTGCGTACAGCGCAGCGTTCATGGAAGGCTCACCTTTGAAATTCCGGTCGAAGTGCTGCGCTCCCTAACACAGGCACGGCGGCGTGAAAACGCCGCCGTGCCTGTGTGGTTGACCCGGAGAGGATCTTCCGAACAATCGTCTTTATCCTCGTGAGCCCCTCTGCGCTTAGGCCGTGACGAGCGTGGCCGCCTCCGCGCGGCGTGCATGGCTGAAGGCGAAGGCCAGCATGGCAAGTGTCGAGATCGCTGCCGGTACGGCAAAGATCAGGAAGTTCTGCTGCAAGGGCAGTTCCTTTGCCAGCAGCATGCCGCCAAGCGTCGGCCCGACAATGGCACCGATGCGGCCGACGCCGGATGCCCAACCAAGGCCGGTGGAGCGGACCGAGAGGTTGTAGAGCTGGGCGACGCTGGCATAGAGCAGGATCTGCGTGCCGATCGTGGTGGCACCGGCGATGAAGACCACAAGGAACAGCAGTGTTACCGGCAGGCCGAAACCGACGAGCGCGATCGACAGCGTGGCCGCGGCGAAGTATCCGATTACCACCTTCGGCAGGCCGAACCGGTCACCGAGCCAGCCGCCGGCAATCGCGCCGGCCATGCCGCCGAAGTTGAGCGAGAAGAGCGTCATCAGGCTGGCCTTTTCCGCATAGCCGGCTTCCTGCATGACCTTCGGCAGCCAGGAGGAAAGCAGATAGACGAGCAGAAGGCAGCAGAAGAAGGCGGCCCAGAGCAGAACTGTCCGCGTTGCCCGCTGGTGGCGGAAGAGTTCCGCGACCGATGCGGCGGCGCCTTTTGTCTCCGTGAAGACGAGCGTGTCGTCGCTCATCAGGCGTTCCCCCGTTTCGATGCGGGCATAGATGCGCCGCGCCTCGTCCTGCCGGCCCTGGCGCAGCAGGAAGCCGAGCGATTCCGGCAGTTTCCACAGGATGAGAGGCAGGATCAGCAAGGGAACGGCGGCGACGAAGAACATCGGCTGCCAGCCATATTGCGGGATCATCCAGATGCCGAGGCTTGCGGCGACCATGCCGCCGACCGAGTAGCCGGAAAACATCAACGCCACCATCGTGCTGCGCAGCCGTTTCGGCGCATATTCGTTCATGAGGGCGACGACGTTCGGCATGAGGCCGCCACAGCCGAGGCCTGCGAAGAAACGACAGACCGTAAATTCGCCCGGCGAGGCGGCAAAGCCCGTCAGCAGCGTCGAGACCGTGAACAGCACGAAGCTGATCGCAATGCCCTTCTTGCGCCCGATCTTGTCGGCGAGCGGTCCGAAGATCAGCGCGCCGAACATCATGCCGAACAGCGCCCAGGCCTGCAGCGCGCCGGCCTGAGGTTTGCTCAGCCCCCATTCCTTGATCAGCGTCGGCAACACCGTGCCGGCGATGAAGACGTCATAGCCGTCGGCGATCAGCAGCAGCGCGCAGAGTACCACCACCGTCCATTGAAAACTGCCGAAGCGAGCCTTGTCGATCGCCTCGTTCACATCGATCTTGCGCATGGTCACCCCTCCCAGAGTGCGGTTGAAATGTTGTCAGCCGAGATCGCCGCCGGCGACCGGCAGGATGTTCCCGGTGATGTAGGCGGCCTCGTCGGAGGCCAGGAACAGGATCGGCGCGACCTGTTCGTCGATGCTGCCGTAGCGCTTCAGGAAGCTCGAACCCTTCACCTGTTCGACGACCTCGGCCATCCAGGCCTTTTCGCGCGCAGTGTCGCCTTCCGCGTTTCGCGGGATGCGACGTGACGGCGCTTCGGTGCCGCCGGGAGCGGTAGCGACGACACGGATGCCGAGACCGGCCACTTCCATCGCCAGCGATTGCGTGAGGGCATTCACCCCACCCTTGGCCGCCGAATAGGGCACGCGGTGAATGCCGCGCGTGGCGTTCGACGAGACGTTGACGATGGTGCCGCCGCCCCGCGCCGACAGGATCGGCAGCACGGCGTGGCAGCAGTAGAGCGTCGGCATCAGCGAGCGACGGATTTCCGCATCGATCTGCGCCGGCTCGAATTCGGCATAGGGCCGCATGCGGATCGCGCCGCCGACATTGTTGATGAGGATGTCGATGCCGCCGAATTTTTCGGTGGCGGCCTGCATTGCGGCTGCCGCGCCTTCATAGGTTTCAAGGTCGGCGGTGAACGCTGCCGCCTCTCCGCCACTCGCTTCGCTGGCAACATCTGCGACGAAGTCGGCGCGATCGACGAACAGCACCTTGCCGCCTTCTGCCGCGGCGCGCAGCGCCACCGCCCGCCCGATGCCCTGGGCCGCGCCGGTCACCACCAGCACCTTGCCGGCAAAGCGGCCCGGGAAACAGGACGCGCTCATGCGCCTGCTCCCGCCGCCGCATTGGGCGTGAACTTTTCGTAGTGGAAGCTGTTCGGCTTCACGCCGGTTTCGTCGAAATGCCGGCGCACGGCATCGACCATCGGCGGCGGGCCGCAGAGATAGACGTCGACATTGCCGCCGTTCAGAAGTTCCGCAGGCATGTGCTGCGTCACCCAGCCTTTGCGCGGATGGCTGGAGGCCTCCTCGGCCACGACCGTGCTGTAGCTGAAGTTCGGCAGGCGCCGGGTATAGGCCTCGATCTCCTCGACGAGCACGAGATCAAGGTCGCGCGTCACGCCGTAGATGAGATGGATGCGCTCTTCGGATCTGTCCTGCACCAACCCCTCCAGCATGGAGAGGAACGGTGCGAGGCCGGTGCCGCCGGCAAGCAGCAGCAGCGGGCGCTTGACCTCGCGGAGGTAGAAACTGCCGAGGGGGCCGGTGATGTCGAGCCGTTCACCGATAGCGGCCTGTTCGAGCCAGGTGCTCATGACGCCGCCGGGGATCTTCTTGATCAGGAAGCCGACACGCCCGGCGCCCGGTACCGTGCTGAAGGAGTAGGAGCGGCTCTGGCCACTGCCCGGAACGGCGATGTTGACATATTGTCCGGAGAGGAACACAGGCGCGGCCCCTCCCCCGTCCATGTCGAGTTCCAGCACGATCGCGGCGTCGTTGTGCGGGGCGATCTTCGCTACCGTCGCGGCGAAACTCTGCTGGCCCGTCTTGCAGGCGAGCGAGGTCATCGGCACCGACAGCACGCAATCCGATGTCGGCTTCATCTGGCAGGTCAACACCAGGCCGCCTTCTGCCTCTTCGGCCGTCAACGCGTCCTCGATATAGTCGTCACCGAGGTCGTAGCTGCCACTTTCGGCGCGGCACTTGCAGGTGCCGCACACGCCGTCGGAACAGTCCATCGGCAGGTTGATCTTGGCACGATAGGCGGCGTCGAGGACCTTCTCGCCGCTGTTGCAGCCGATGAAACGGGTAACGCCGTCCTCGAAGTTCAAAGCGATCTTGTAGCACATGGCTCCTCCTCCTCAGGGTGCCGGACTGCCCGGTCGTCAGATGTGGTAGACGTCGATGACCTGGCGGATGTAATCGTCCTTCAACACGATCTTCTTGTTGGCGATCACGAGGTCACCGCCGCTCTCGCGCAGCGTGACGAATACGGTGCCGAAGAAGTGGTCGGTGACCTTGTAGCGATGGTTGAGGGTGTGGAAGTTGTAGCGTACATCGACCTCCCCGCCGCGCGCGGTCACCACCTCGACATTGGCGATCATGTGGCAGGTGCGCGGCTCGGGCGTGGAAGCGCCCGAACGCTCGGTCTTGATGCGGAAGACACGGTCTTCAAGGCCATCGCGGCTTGGGTAGTAGATCAGCGAGATCTGCGCGTGCGGATCCTCAGTGATCTGGTCGTCGTCGTCCCAGGCGGGCATCCAGTAGGTGACGTCGGGGGCATAACAGGTCAGCCACTCGTCCCACTGGCGATCGTCCAGAAGGCGTGCCTCCTTGTAGAGGAAGGCGCAAATGGTGTCGTAAGAGATGCTCATGCCGCCGCTCCTTCCGCTTCCGCGGCGAGCGCCTTGCGCATCACCCTGGCCCAATATTCATGCTGGCGGACGAACAGGCCTTCGTCCTCGCTGCGCTCTCCCGAGAGCAGCGGCGTGATGCCCATGCGTTTTGCATTGTCGTCAGGTCCATCGATCCAGAGCGGGGCACCGCGCGACATGTCGTTCCAGAGGGCCGTGATCCCGGCATAGCCGGCCTGACAGGCGCGGAATTCCTCGAGATCATCGGCCGTGCCCATGCCGGAGACATTGAAGAAATCCTCGTACTGGCGGATGCGCAGCGCGCGGTTTTCGGCGCTCTCGCCCTTCGGGGCGAAGCAGAAGATGCTGATCTCCGTCTTGTCGACGCTGATCGGGCGCGTCACGCGGATCTGCGTGGAAAACTGGTCCATCAGGAAGACATTCGGATAGAGGCAGAGATTGCGCGTCTGGTTGACGATGACATCCGCCCTGTCAGCACCAACGCGGGTCTTGATCTCCTCGCGGTTGCTGTAGACCGGCCGCACCTCCGGGTTCATCGTGGTCGTCCAGAGCAGGATATGCCCATGGTCGAAGCCGTAGACTCCGGCGACCGACTTGCTCCAGCTGTTGGCATCGACCGCCTTGGTGCCTTCCTCAGCCCGGCGACCCATGGTGGCGGCATAGTTCCAGTGCACGCTGCTGACATGGTAGCCGTCGCAGCCGTTCTCCATCTGCAGCTTCCAGTTCCCGTCATAGATGTAGGAGGAATTGCCGCGCAGAACCTCCAGCCCGTCGGGTGCCTGGTCGACAATCTGGTCGATGATCGCCCTGGTCTCGCCGAGATAGTCGGCAAGTGGCAGTACGTCCGCATTGAGGCTGCCGAAAAGGAAGCCGCGGTAGTTCTCGAAGCGCGGCACGCGCTTCAGATCATGCGAGCCATCCGTGTCGAACTGCGGGGGATATTGCGTGGTCTTGCCGTCCTTGACCTTCAGCAGCCTGCCGCCGTTGGAAAAGGTCCAGCCGTGGAAGGGACAGGTAAAGCTGCCCTTGTTGCCATGTTTGCGTCGGCAGAGCATCGCGCCACGGTGGGCGCAGGCATTGATCATCGCGTGCAGGACGCCGGCCTTGTCGCGGGTGATGACCACCGGCTGGCGGCCGATAGTGGTGGTGTAATAGTCGTTGTTGTCGGGGATCTGGCTTTCGTGGGCGAGATAGACCCAGTTGCTTTCGAAGATGTACTTCATCTCCAGTTCGAACAGGTCGGCGTTGGTGAAGATGTCGCGGCGGCAGCGGAACACGCCGGCTTCGTGGTCATCCTGCACCGCGTTGGCGAGCAGTTCGTCGAGTTCCTGCGCCTTGTCCAGGATCGTAGGCATGGCTCCTCCTCTCATGGCAGCCGCCGCTCGGCGGCGCCATTGCAACGATGTCGGTTGAAGAAAGGCTGGGGCGGCTTTACGCGGCCGCCCGCTTGCGCTGCAGGTTGATCTGGTTGTCGACCCCGTTCACCAGCGCAGTGAGGCCGATATCGAACACGATCTCGGCAAACGGTCCCTCCAGGCCGTTGGCCCTGATGCTCGTGTCGTCGGTCCGCTCGGTGACAGCCGGGACGAGGCCGTCGCGAGTGGCGTAGGCGAAGTCGTCGTTGACCAGCGGATCACCCGCGATGTTGATCTGAGTGGTCAGCTTGCGGTGGCCATCGGCACTGATGAAGAAATGGATGTGTGCCGGGCGCTGGCCATGGCGGCCGAGGGCGGAAAGAAGCTGTTCGGTCGGGCTGCCGGGAGGAACGCCGTAGCCCTTGGGCACGATGCTCCGGAACCTGTAACAGCCCTTGTCGTCGGTGACGATGGTGCGGCGCATGTTGAACGGCGCCTGCTTGCCGGTCGGGTCGAAGTGGGAATAGAAGCCGCGCGTGTCGCAGTGCCAGACTTCCACTGTCGCGCCGGGAAGCGGTGTGCCGTCGGCGTCGCGAACGGTGCCGTGCATGATCAGGGTGTGGCCGTTGGTATCCGTGCCGTCGTCGAGCCGCGCGAAACCATGCGCGACAGGTGCGCCGGCGACATAGAGCGGACCTTCGATGGTGCGCGGTGTTCCGTTCTTGATGCCGAGGTCCTCGTCGATGGCGTCGAGGCGCTCATCAAGGAAATGGTCGAGGCCGAGGCCGGGCGAGATGAGGCCGGCCTGGCCGGTGGCGCCGATCTCGTTGAGCCAGGCGATGCCGGCCCAGTATTCGTCCGGGGTGATGTCGAGATCGTCGATGGCCCTGAACAGATCCGACAGCAGGCGGTGGGTGATCTCCTTCATGCGCGGGTTGCCACCCGGCTTGTCGAGTCCGCTGACGTCCTTCAGAAAGTCCTGTATTTCCGGCTTGTCGAAAATCCTCACAGTCATGATAGCCCTCCTCCGGGTCTAGGTTGCGTCAAACGGTTTCGCGTCCGCTCAGGTGTCGTCCTCGCGGATTGACGAGGGGTGGCGCAGCAGCGGCGTCACCTTGATGGTCATGAACTTGAACAGGGGCAGCGCCGTCAGGACCGCGTGCAGTTCGGCATTGTCCTTGACGTCGAAAATACTGACATTCGCGTATTCCCCGGCGACGCGCCAAATGTGGCGCCACGTGCCGCTGTCCTGCAGCGCCTGTGCGTAGGCTTTTTCCCGTGCAAGGATGTCCGCCGCTTCCTCTTGTGGCAGATCGTGGGGAATGTGGACGTCCATTCGCACCTGGAAAAGCATGGGCTTGTCCTCCTACTCGGCGAGACTGATGGTCTTGCGCGGGGCGTTGCGGGCGAAGAACGCGACGCGATCTTCATCCAGCTCGATGCCGAGGCCCGGGCCACCGGGCACGGTCAGCTCGAAATCACTGTAGTCGAGCGGCGTTGCGAGAATGTCCTCGGTCAGGAGCAGCGGGCCGAACAGCTCTGTGCCTCGCTGCAGATTGGCGAAGGTCGAAAAGACCTGGGCGGAGGCGATGGTGCCGACCGGGCCTTCCAGCATGGTGCCACCATAGAGCTCGATACCGGCCGCATCGGCGATCGCGGCCACGCGCTGGGCATTGAAGAGGCCGCCGCTCTGCTCGATCTTGACGGCGAAGACATCGGCGCCGCCGACCTTTGCCAGTTCGAAAGCCGATTCCGGTCCGGTCAGGGCCTCATCCGCCATCAGCGCGATGGGGAAACGGCGCATCAGCCGGGTGAGCGCCACCGTGGAAGCGACCGGTTGCTCGACCAGTTCGCAGCCGGCATCGGCAAGGGCGGCCATGCCATAGGCGGCCTCGGTTTCACTCCATGCCATGTTGACATCGACGCGCACGGCGGCCCGCTCGCCCAGAGCGTGCTTGATCGCGGCAACATGGGCGATGTCCTCTCGGACGGTCTTCGCGCCGATCTTCAGCTTGAAGATGCGGTGGCGGCGGAGATCCAGCATGTGTTCGGCCTCGGCGATGTCACGGGCCGTATCGCCCGAGGCCAGCGTCCAGGCGACCGGCAGGCGATCGCGGCGGCGGCCGCCGAGAAGCTCGCTCACCGGCAGGCCGAGGCGTTTGCCTTGTGCATCGAGCAGGGCCGTTTCCACGGCGCTTCTCGCGAAGCGGTTTTCCTTGATCCGTTTGGCAAGGCGCGCCATCAGCACCGGCACGCGGGATGCGTCCTCCCCCAGCATTGCCGGGGCAAAATAGGTGTCGATGGCGACCTTCATACCCTCGGGGCTTTCCCCACCATAGGCGAGGCCGCCGATCGTGGTGCCCTCGCCGATGCCGATGGTGCCGTCGCTGCAATATACCTTCACCAGCATCACGCTCTGGCCGTTCATCGTCGCAACCGACAGCATGTGCGGGCGAATGGTCGGCAGATCGACCAGCAAGGTCTCGACCCGTTCGACGACGGGAGGGGATATGGTAGCCGGAAAATGCGGTGCAGGGGTCGTGTTCATGGGAGAACTATGCGCCATGCCTCCCCTGCCCGTCCAAGACCGATTGCATCTCCAATGATACCTGAGAGGTATAGTGCTGTGAAATCCACCGTGATTGGGCCGCTGGTCGGGCCAGAACAATCGCACCCAACTTCGGGTGATATCATAGAGCGTTGGCGAGCAAGGACGTGGGGTTAGCGAAACATTCGACGCTTCACTGGTCTGGACAGGATTTGGCAGCCGCGGGTTACGGGGCTTGAACGGTTTAAAAGATAGGCGGCGCGATAGGCCGCCATCTGTGCCACGGTCCCGTTGGCGTTGGGTCGCGTCGAGTTTCTCTTGCAGATCGATTGGGAGGTTTATGGCCGGGAAGACGGGAAAGCCGGAACGGTGAGTGTTCTGGCAAGCCTGGCGCCGTGGGAGGCTAAGTCAGGCAACAGAAGAGCGGGCGCCGGCAAGATGCTGCGCCCGCCCGATTGTCGTTCAGGCTGCCGATTGTGCCGCGTCTGCAATCAGGTCGGCGATGTCCTGGGGCCGGGAGGCCAGGGAGGCGTGGCTTGCATCGAGTTCGATGATTTTCCTGGCGCCCATGCGCTCGGCCATGCGCTTCTGGTTCTCGGGCGCGATCATCCGGTCGTGCGTGGAGATCTGATACCAGGACGGCTTGGTCTTCCAGGCCGGCGCGGTGACCGTATCGCCGAATGTGCTACCCAGCGGGGCCTTCTGCGTGACGGCCATCACCAGGGCCTCGTCGGCGTCGAGGTCCTGGCAGAAGCTTTCCTGGAATTTCTCCGGTTTGATCCAGAGATAGCCATCGCTGTCGGGGGCGATGTTGGGAAAGGCGGCGGGTGGATGCGCCTGACTGATGGCACCGGCGCTTTCACCGGCATCAGGTGCGAAGGCGGCAACATAGACCAGTGCCTTCACATTCGGCAGATCCCCCATCTCGGTGATCACCTTGCCGCCGTAGGAATGGCCGACGAGCACCACCGGACCGTCGATCTGCTTCACCATCTTGCGGGTCCGCTCGGCATCGTCGGCGAGCGAGGTCAACGGGTTTTCCACGGCGTGGATGTCGCTGTAGCCCATGCGCGAAAGCGCCAGGATGGCATGCCCCCAATGGGCAGCCCCACCCCAGAAACCATGGACAAGGACGATTGCCGGCTTGCTGCTCATAACTTCCTCCTCAGTTTCCGGATTGTTGTTGTCGTCAAGCGGCTTTTACCGCCGAATAAAATCTAGGTCTCGCCACCAAAATGCATAGGCCCGAGGGTTGGCTTTTGATGTCCTCTCCCAAGGGTATGGTGTGTGCACGGACGGCCTATTGTGTCGGCATGTCCGAAAAGCCGCGTACCAGTGCCGCGACGTCTGTGGGACGTTCGATGCATGGCAGGTGGCCGGCGCCTTCTATGATGCGGAACACAGCCCCCGGAATTCGGCGCGCTGTTTCTTCGACAAGCGAGGGCGGTGTCGAAAGGTCGCTTCCTCCGGCAATCACCAGCGTCGGTGCCGATATGCCGGTAATGGCGTCGGTGAGGTCGGCATCGCGCAAGGCCTTGCAGGTTTCGGCATAGCCGACCGGCGTGCGCTCCAGCATCCGGCGCCAGCCGGAAAAGGCTTCCGGCTGCTCTACGCGATAGGCCGGAGAAAACCACCGTGCCATAATCGCCTCGCCGATCGATGCGACGCCGTCCTTGAGCACGGCATCGATGCGGGCGTTCCAGGCATCCGGCGTGCCGATCTTCGCTGCCGTGTCCATCAGAACAAGGCGCGTGATCCGGGCCGGCGCCCGCACCGCGAGGTCCATGGCAATCAGCCCGCCGACGGAGAGGCCGCAGAGCATCGTATCCTGCCAGCCGACATGGTCGAGAAGGCCAGTGAGGTCGTCGGCGTGGTCGCGGATACCGCGGGGTGTAGGGCCCGCTTCGCTCAGTCCGTGGCCACGCTTGTCATAGAACAGGAGGTCGAAATCGGCGGCGAGTGCATTGGCGACCTCGTCCCATATCGCCACATCCGTTCCAAGAGAGTTGGCGAAGGCGATCCGCGGTGCGCCGCGCCGGCCGGCGCGGCGATAGAAGAGCACGATGTCGTTGGATCGGATGAAAGGCATTGTGGATACTCGCTCTGGTGTCGTCGATCCATGCGCCTCGACCCGGCCGGGCAGGTGTCTGGCCTATGCAGGAACTCCCGTGAAATTCTTGCTGCAAGGCTAGCTTTGGCGCCGCAAAGCGTCCAAGACTATCGCGGTCGCTTTCAATACCGGGAAGGTATAGTGCCATGGAGCTGCGCCAACTTCGCTACTTCGTCGCCGTTGCCCGCGAGCGTAATTTTTCCAGGGCTGCGGAACTGCTGCACATTGCCCAGCCGCCGCTGAGCCGACAGATCCAGCAGCTGGAAGAGACGCTCGGGGTCACCCTGATCGACCGCTCCATCCGCCCGCTGGTCCTGACCGATGCGGGGCGTTTCTTCTATGACCAGGCGAAGCAGATCCTTGCCCGTATCGATCATGTGCGCGAACAGACCCGGCGCATCGCAGCCTCGCGCCGGGAGATCTTCATTATCGGGTGTGTCGGCTCGACGCTCTACACCGGTATTCCGGATCTGGTGCGTCGCATGCGGGCCAGCTGGCCGGCGCTCGGCATCGAGATCCGCGAGATGATGTCGGTGGAACAGATCGCGGCGCTGAAGGACGGGCGTATCGATCTCGGGTTCGGCCGCGTACGGCTCAGCGACCCTGATATCGAGCGGATCACGCTACGCGAGGAGCGGCTGGTCGTTGCCTTTCCCAAGGGCCATCCGAAGTCACTGCCGACAGAACCCGTTGCGCTGAGCGAGATCGCCGGCGAGACGCTGGTGATCTATCCCTCCAAGCCGCGGCCAAGCTTTGCCGACGAAGTGCTTGCCCTCTGTGCGGATCTCAATGTCGAGCCGGGCACGGTCGAGGAAGTTCGGGAGATCCAGACCGCGCTCGGCCTTGTCGCAGCCGCCATCGGCGTGTGCATCCTGCCTGCGGCCGCCCAGCGCCAGCGCATGGACGATGTCTGCTACCGCGTGCTTTCCGACGAGCGGGCGACCTCGCCGGTCATCATGAGCTACCGGCGGAACGACGGCTCGGGGCGGATCGACGAGATCAAGGCGCTGATCCGTGAAATGTATGCGGAAAACCCGCCCTGGCTACGCCTGTCGAACATCACCTGGTAGCCCCTCCCCTCTTGTGTCAGGTGCCCGCCTGCCGGCGGACGACCTTGCCCTCTTCGGCCTTGTAGAAATACTGGCTTGCGACCAGCCATCCCTTGAGCGGCCGAAGCGGGGGAATGCAGGTCAACAGCATGAAGGGCCCCGTGACCAGAACCTGTGTCAACAGCGAGGCGCTGAAGGCGACCTCCAGCCAGACGGCGAGCAGCACGCTCGGCACGCAGGCGAAGCAGATGACGAAAAAGGCCGGGCCATCGGCGGGGTCGGCGAAGGAATAGTCGAGACCGCAGGCTTCGCATTTCGGCGCCAGCGTAAGGAATCCCTTGAAGAGATGCCCTTGGCCGCAGCGCGGGCAACGACCGCGAATACCGGTTTGCATGGGCGGCAGCTGGGGATAGGTCTCATTCATGGCAAGTACCTCTCTCGTTCCGTTCAATCCAATCATTGTATGCGTTCATATAGATGCAATCATGCTGTCAATTTGTCGAGCAGACATACTGACGCAGGCAGACGAACGTCTGCTGCCAGTGAGGCTGCATCCGTTCAATAGGGAAGATTTACGGAATCAGAAGAAGGACCCGGCCATTTCCGGGGGGCCTTCAAGTGCGTGCGCCATGAATTCGAGAGCGGTCTGGAGTTGCGGCCGCGTCACCGGGCCGCCGAGGCTGACCCGCACGGCTTCCGGCGGCGCGCCATCGACGGCAAAGGCGTCGCTG
Organism: Shinella sp. JR1-6; assembly: GCF_004284735.1. Classification (NCBI taxonomy): domain Bacteria; kingdom Pseudomonadati; phylum Pseudomonadota; class Alphaproteobacteria; order Hyphomicrobiales; family Rhizobiaceae; genus Shinella; species Shinella sp. JR1-6. The sequence goes on from NZ_SHMI01000015.1 coordinate 124,036, forward strand.
GCCATCACGCCGAGGCCGCAGGCCCGCATGTGGGTGCCGAAGGTGGATCGCGTCCAGCCCTGCGGTAGCGGCAGCCAGATGTTGAAGCTCATGGGGTCGGCGCGGTAGCCGGCAGGCAGGAGGCTGGCGGCAAGGGCCTGGCGGGCCGGAGCCTCCGAGCGCAGGAAATCGAGAATCGCGTCGGCCGTGCCATCCTCTATCCACCGCGTGGCGAGGGCCGCGGTCAGGGGCGAAGCCATAACATTGCCTGCCCGCATGGCCCCTGCAAAGGACCAGAGAGCCCGGCTGTCATCGGGCGCGACCACAAAGGCCAGGCGCAAGCCCGCACCGATGCATTTCGACAGTCCGCCGATATACCAGGTGAGCTGGGGTGCGAAGGCGGCAACGGGGGATGGGGTGCTTGCTGGAATGAAGCCATAAGCGTCGTCCTCGACGATCGGCACGCGGTATGTGTTTGCCGTTGCGGCGATTTCCGCCCGACGCGCGGCTGACATGGTCAACGTCAACGGGTTCTGCAGCGTCGGATTGAGGTAGATCGCCTTTGGCTTTTCGCGCATGCAGGCCTCCGCGAAGGCCTCCGGCAGGATGCCCTGATCATCCATCGGCAGGCCAACGAGCTTGAGGCGCAGCTGTGCGGCGATCGAGCGCATTCCCGGATAGGTGATGGCTTCTGCAAGCACGGTGTCACCGGGTTTGGTGAGCATTCCGAAGATTGCCAGCAGTGCTGGATGGGCGCCGGGCGCCACGAAGATGCGCTCCTGCTGCGGCGCGACGCCCTTGCGCCCGAGCCAAAGGGCGGCGGCTTCCTTGTCCATGGCCGCGCCACCGAAACTCTGGTAGCGCAGCAGCGGAACGAGATCGCTGGCGACCGCCGACAGTCCGTCACGCATGCGGGCGAGCAAATCAGGGTCGTCCGGCTCCGGGGGCATGTTCATGGAGGGATCGACCATGGCCGCGCGGCGGCTATCCGGCGATATGCCAACGGGAAGAGGGACGCGTGCTGCATCCGCGCTGCCCGTGACGAAGGTGCCGCGGCCGACATGCGACTGCACGAGCCCGCGCTTCTGTGCTTCGAGGTAGCCGCGGGCGACGGTGGTGACGTCGATGGCGAGCCGCCGGGCAAGGTCCCGGTGCGTCGGAAGCTTGTCGCCGGCCAAGAGCTGCCCGCTGCGCAGATCCATCTCGATCAGATCGGCGATCGCCATGTAGAGAGGGCTGCTGCTGCGGCCAAGATCGGGATGCCAGTTCTTCATGACCGAGGGTTCCAAGCCAATGTAGATTGACGGTATATTGCCTGTATGCCGGCCTGTCATCCACCACCGGCGGACAAAGCGTCGCAAGGCCACCGATGGAGTTGAACGGGCGAGGTCGGAATAGTGGAGCGTCAGCCGGCGGGACGCGATCCTCCCGTGTGATGGCGACGTCCATGGTGCGGGCCAGTGCGTGGGCCGCAAGCACAGTGGCCTGTCGGCGCAGTGGTTGCTGAGGAGTGAGACTGGAAGCGTAGCAGCGGGTCGCTCGTGCGTATTGTGCGGTTGCTGCTGCCAAACCGCCCTCCGTTCGTACGGCCACTGCGGGACCGGCCCGTGCGACGGCGCATACATCCTGCAGACCGGACAAGCGCGTCCCTCCCCTTGCCGACCACCTGCGATGCCGCTCTGCGTGGTGTAGTCGCGCCCTTATCGATTGGCATCGTATCCCGCCTTGGCCAGGACGTGGTACATTTGGTGGGCTGTGTGCCGATGGCGAAGGTTTTCGTACCGTCGTGTGGCGGGCTCTCGTACGATGAACGCGAACTCTGCTTTCTGCAGCAAGGCGCAAACGATCTTCTGCCAAGTGTTTTGCGTGCCGGTGAAATTTTGTTATCAAGAGGGGCGGGGACTTGAACGACGTCCGCCATTTCTCTGGACCGGGGGATGCACCGGCCACCGGCTTCGTTTCCGCCCTCTACTCGTCTGTGGTTCCTGTGCGACCCAGCTTCACAAAGCAATGAGCAGGCCCGAGGGTGCACAGACAACGCCGTTTGAAGGGTTGCGACATGACTACGAATTCGACCCGGTTTCAGGCCGAAACCGTTCCCTTCCTCGACTGCGCCGACCGGGCCTGGGCACGCAATGCCATCGGCATCCTCGAGGGCGACGCCCGCCGCTCGGCGGATACCCATCTGGTCAACCCTGTTTTCAAGGGACTGAAGGGCATTTCCATCTACCTCAAGGACGAGAGCACGCACCCGACAGGAAGCCTGAAGCACCGATTGGCCCGCTCCCTGTTCCTCTACGGCATCTGTAACGGACGGATCAGCAAGGGCACGACACTGGTCGAAGCCTCGTCGGGATCGACCGCGGTGTCGGAGGCCTATTTTGCCAATCTGCTCGAACTGCCGTTCATTGCCGTTATGCCACGCAGCACCAGTCGTACGAAGATCGACGTCATCGAACGTTTCGGTGGTCGCTGTGCCTTCGTCGACAGCCCGTCAGAAGTTTATGAAACTGCGGCGCGCATCGCATCGGAGACCGGAGGCCACTACCTCGATCAGTTCACCAATGCCGAACGGGCCACGGACTGGCGAGGCAACAACAATATCGCCGAGAGCATCTTCGGCCAGATGGAGCGGGAAGCTCATCCGGTCCCGAGCTGGGTGATCATGGGGGCGGGAACCGGCGGCACGTCGGCAACGATCGGGCGCTACATCCGCTACCGTAACCTCTCGACACGGCTATGCGTGACGGATGTCGAGCATTCGGTGTTCTACGACGCCTGGAAGGCGAGCGACATGCAGACGACCTGCACCGCGCCGTCGCGCATCGAGGGTGTTGGGCGGCCGCGTGTCGAGCCGTCCTTCATCCCGACGGTTATCGACCATATGATCAAGGTGCCGGACGCAGCCTCCATCGCGGCCGCACACGTGCTTTCGGACCGTCTGTTCCGGCGAGTGGGTGCCTCAACCGGTACGAATTTCTTTGGCCTGCTCTCCATCGCCGATAGCCTGATCAAAGAAGGGCGCGAGGGCTCGCTCGTCACGCTCATCTGCGACAGCGGCGATCGTTATTCCAGCACCTATTTCAATCCCGACTGGTTATCGAAGAACGACATCGACATCGCACCCTGGTGCGATGTGATCGAGACGTTCCTCGATACTGGAGCCTTCAAGGCACCCTGACTGTGTAAAAGGCAAGAGCCGAAATGGTGGGAATGACACCTCCGCCAGGCTCGTGTTGGTACTGGGTTCGGACGCGTTGTACATGTACAACCAAGAGACACCGGCATAGGCACCCGAGTCGGAAGCGCCTGTGCCCTGACCCTGCGACAATGCATACGGAGCCCGGCGGGCAGGGCAGGGCAGACGTGCGCCTGAAATGCAGTTGTACATGTACAACATGAATCCCGTTGGTCTTGCCCGACCTCTGCCAAAAAGGGTTTGTCCGACTCAGGGAATCGGGCTAGCTTCATCAGCGCTTATTCATCATTTTTCGAGGAAAAAGCGCAGAAGTTAATCCTGAGGCCACGATGTTGAAACAAGCCGCGACCGATCAGAGCGGAAACCTGCGCTCGCTAATTGCCTCTGATGCAGAGGAGCTGATGCGCCAGCTCCAGGCGCATCAGCAGCGAACCTTTCCGCCGACGGCCCGGAAGAGCATCCGGCAGTTCTCGTCGGCCGAGGCTGCGGAATTCATCGGCATCCACCAGGGGTATCTCCGCCAGATCGTGGCGGAAGGGCATGGGCCGGAGCCATCCTCCAACGGGCGCCGTACCTATTCCGTCGACGACATCGAGGCTTTGCGCAAGCTGCTCGACGAGGGCGGGAAGGGGCCGCGCAAATATATCCGGCATCGGCGTGACGGCGAGAAGCTGCAGGTCATCTCCGTGATGAACTTCAAGGGGGGCAGCGGCAAGACCACGACCTCCGCCCATCTCGCGCAGTTCCTCGCCCTTCGCGGCTATCGCACGTTGGCGATCGATCTCGATCCGCAGGCTTCCCTGTCGGCGCTGTTTGGTCACCAGCCGGAGTTGGATGTCGGCGACAACGAAACGCTTTATGGCGCCATCCGCTATGATGACACCCGCCGGGACGTGACCGAGATCGTCCGGGCGACCTACACGCCCAACCTCCACATCATTCCCGGCAATCTCGAGCTCATGGAATTCGAACATGAGACGCCAAAGGCACTGATGGCGCGCACCGATACGAACTCCATGTTCTTCGCGCGCATCGGGGAATGCCTTGCGGATATCGAAAGCGCCTATGACGTCGTGGTGATCGACTGCCCGCCGCAGCTCGGTTTTCTCACCTTGTCCGCCCTTTGCGCCGCGACGGCCGTTCTGATCACCGTGCATCCGCAGATGCTCGACGTCATGTCGATGAGCCAGTTCCTGCAGATGACCGGTGACCTGTTGCAGGTTGTGGAAAACGCGGGCGGTACGATGAACTACGATTGGATGCGGTATCTCGTCACCCGCTTCGAGCCGAACGATGGGCCGCAGGCTCAGATGGCCGGCTTCATGCGTTCGATTTTCGGCAACCGTGTTCTTTCCAACGCGATGCTGAAGTCGACCGCGATTTCCGACGCGGGCCTTACCAAGCAGACCCTCTACGAGATCGATCGAGCGCAGTTCACGCGCGGAACCTATGACCGCGCTCTCGAATCCCTGACGGCAGTGAACACCGAGATCGAGGAACTCGTCAAACAGACCTGGGGACGGAAGTAAACAATGGCCAGAAAGAACATCTTCGGTGCAGATACGGATGGAGCGGCCGGCAGCAGTGCCGAAACCGGCTCGCTTGCCGATATCCGACCACTGGCCAATCTCGATCGCCCCTTGCGACGCTCCGGCCCTGTCGGTGCCTTTTCCCAGTCCCTGGGCAGCATTTCGGAAAAGGCACAACGTGCGGCCGACCTCGAGAGACAGCTTTCACATGGCCAGACCATCGTAGAGCTGGATCCTGCGCTCATCGATAGCTCCTTCGTGCCGGACAGGCTTGAGATCGACGCCGAAGGGCTGAACAGCCTGACCGAACAGATCCGTGAACACGGCCAGCAGGTTCCGATTTTGGTTCGTCCTCACCCGGATACCGAGGGGCGCTATCAGGTCGCCTACGGCCACCGGCGGCTCGCCGCCATTCGGGTGATCGGTGGAACGATCAAGGCAGTCATCCGGCCACTCACGGATGAGCAGCTGGTCGTGAGCCAAGGTCAGGAAAACAATGCCCGCACTGATCTTTCCTATATCGAGCGGACGTTCTTTGCCCTTCGCCTCGAACGCCGCGGCTTTTCGCGCGATATCATCATGTCGTCGCTCGGCGTGGACAAGGCCGCTCTGTCGCGGATGATCGCGCTGGCGAGCCGGCTTCCCGATGTGTTGATCGAGGCGATCGGCCCGGCGCCGAGCTTTGGCCGCACGCGATGGGCCGAAGTGGCGGATCTGCTCGACAACGCCCTGAAGAAGGCCAGGGCGTTGAAACTCATTCATGCCGATGAATTCAGGGCGCTGTCTTCCGACAGCCGCTTCGAGCACCTCTTCGAACAGCTGCGGGCGGCAAAACCGAAGCCCAGAAGCGGGGAGTGGCGTGCGGACGGCTCGAAGGCGGTGAAGGTCACGGAGACCGACGGCCAGCTTACCCTGAATTTCAACAAGGCTGCCGTGCCGAAGTTCGGTGCTTTCGTCGAGAAGCAGCTGGACCGGCTTTACGAGGAATTCCTGAAGGAAAACGAGGAGCTTGAACCGTAAAAGAAAAAGGCCCCCAAACGACCAAAGCCGTGGAAGCCTTCTCCTGATTTCTAGCAAGATCAAGAATCGCATTTCCACGAATCCTAGTCAAGAGTCTTTGGCACCGTTTTGGTGAGCGGATTTCTTTTGCCTGAAGAGAGGTGAAGGAAAATGCGGAATGGAAATGTGACGACGCCTTTCGGGCGGCGGCCGATGACGCTTGCTTTGGTGAAAGGTCAGCTGGAGACGGCCGACCACAATCCGAACAAGACAGTCGACAAGTGGAAAGTCTTTCGGGACGTCTGCGAAGCCAAAGACGTTTTCGGGGTTCAGGACCGGTCGCTGGCGGTGCTCCATGCGCTGCTGAGCTTTTATCCCGAAGGGGACCTTTCCGACGAACGTGGCCTGGTGGTTTTTCCCTCGAATGCTCAGCTTGCGATTCGCGCGCATGGCATTGCCGGAACGACGTTGCGCCGGCATCTGGCGGCTTTGGTCGATGCCGGATTGATTCAGCGCCGCGACAGCCCGAACGGCAAACGATATGCCCATCGCAACAGGGGAGGGGAGATCGAGGAAGCTTTTGGCTTCAGCCTCGCGCCGCTCGTTGCCCGAGCAACGGAGTTCGCGGGTCTCGCCCAGAAAGTGGCTGAGGAAAAGCTGCGCTTCAAACGTGCCAAGGAGGCCCTGACGCTGTGCCGGCGCGATGTTCGCAAGCTGATTTCGGCAGCAATGGAGGAGGGGGCCGATGGCGACTGGTCCGCGATCGAAGACCTCTATCTCGCGCTGATCGCGCGTCTTCCACGCCTGCCACGACGGGACCAAGTCGATATCGTGCTGGAAGAAATGGAACTGCTGCGCGAAGAGATCGTCAATCTGTTGGAAACACAACTGAAAACAGAAAAATCAAGCGGCAATGCTATCCAAAATGGCCAGCACATACAGAATTCAAAACCCGAATCCATCTATGAACTTGAACCTAGCTCCGAAAAAGAGCAGGGCGATATGTCGAGACAGAAAACACGCAAGGCTGTCGAACCGACCAGAGCTTTCCCTTTGGCAATGGTGCTGAAGGCATGCCCCGAGATCGGCAATTATGCGCCGGGCGGTTGCATCACGCACTGGCGCGACCTGTTGACGGCCGCCGTCACCGCGCGCTCGATGTTGGGGGTCAGCCCTTCTGCCTACCAAGAAGCTTGTGAAACTATGGGGCCGGAGAATGCAGCGGTTGCGGTAGCCTGTATCCTCGAGCGGGCCGGACATATCAACTCGCCTGGGGGCTACTTGCGCGACCTCACACGAAAAGCCGCTCGCGGCGAATTTGGCCTCGGGCCGATGTTGATGGCGGCTTTGCGGGCAAATGGCGGGGAGGGAAGGCGTACCGGCTGAATGAGGGATTTCCTCCGTTCTATGGACGTTTGAAACTCCACCGTTTTTGAAGCGCGCTCAGAGGGTGAGCCGGGCGCCTGGAGCACCCCGTTAGAGACCGTTGTCGTGTGCCAAGCGAGGAAGGCAACGAGATGTTGGCTGAAGCAGGAGAGGATTTGCAGAGCGGAGCGAAGGTAGCTGAGGGCATTTTCCCTTCTCCGCGTTGCCGATTTTCGCAGTTTTCTCTCTAATGAGAGGAATGACCGATAAGGCAATCTTATCCATCATTATGTAGGAGCGACATGCTGTGCGGTGTATAATCAATAGTATGGCGTAAACCGCACAACCGGTGTAGGCTGACTGCCATGGATTCGCCCGTCATCGCACCCGTCGCCTCCCCGACGCCCGCCGCCACGCTGCCCGGCTGGGCCCTGCCACATGGTCGCGAGCCGGGCGATCTTTCAGCCGCCTTTGCCGCCGGCATCGCTTTGAAATCACTGGACGATATCGTTCGTTCCGAGCCCGTCTGGGCCGGCTGCTGGTGCGCGCGCCAGGCCCTCAAATGTGCCGCCGTCGCGGTCCGCCTGATGGGCCGCAGCGAGGACGAGCATGCATTGCGGGATGCGCTTTTGCTGACGGCCGCCGGCGACGATCCCGGCCCGGCCGGCCGGGTGTTTTTAGCCTACAAAAGGCTTTCAACCCGAAAACCCGCCTTCTCGACGAAGGCGGTGGCAGAGCTTGCCGACTTGTTGGGGCTCGTTTGGGACGATCGGCTGGCCGCGGCGGTCGATCATGCCGACGACGCGCTGCAGTCCGGCCGCCCGGCGCCGATCGCCGCGGCGGATCTGGTCAGCGCCGTGCATGCGGTACGGCCGGACGCCGAACCGCTCGCCTGGATGCTCGCCGATCTGCTGATCGCCGCGCTGCTGAAATGGGATTGTGCCGTGCCGCTGCTGATGGCCGAGCGCTATGGGCCGGCCTTCAAGACGCTCGGGGGCAGGGGCCGCGTGCGCCCGGGCGAGCCGGCCTTTGCCCGCGCTGTTTGCCTTGCCCTGGTCGAGGGAACATGCGCCGCCCTGCGCACCGCCGGCGAGATCGCCCGCCGTGCCGAGACACTGCGCGCCGCCGCGCCGAAGGTTCGCACCAAGGGCGCCAGCGCCGTCATCCAGGCGCTGCTCGACGACGATGCCGTTGCGGCCTCGGCGCCCGGCACCTCCCTGTCGCGCTGGGCGGCCACCCGGCTGTTCGACCGGCTGGAAGCCTTTGGCGCCGTGCGCGAACTGTCCGGCCGCAGTTCGTTCCGAATCTATGGGTTGTGACATGAGCGGACCTGAGGCGGCCAGCATGCGGCGGGGCCGCAGATCGACGTCGGAGGACGAAGTCCTCCTGGATCGGGAACTGGCGGACCTGCCGCCGGAGCTGCGTTGGCGCGAATGGATGCTGAGGGTCGAGGCGGTGATCTTTGCCGCGGCCGAGCCGGTCGGTCGCGAGACGCTGGCGCGTGTCGTCGGCAAGGACTGCAGCATCGACCTGCTGATGGATGACTTGCGCGCGGAACTCCGTGAACGGCCCTATGAGATCGTCTTCGTCGCCGGCGGCTGGCAGTACCGAAGCCGTTCGCGTTTCGCCGTTTCGATTAGGGCGTCGCAGGCCTCGACGCGGGGAGGGGCTCCGGCGCTGTCCGACTTCGAGGCCATGGTGCTGATGGCCATTGGCTATTTCCAGCCGATCACCCGTGGCGACCTGTCGAAAATCTTCGGAAAGGAAGTCAGCCGCGACACGATCGCCAGCCTGCGCAATGCCAACTTCCTCGCCTCCGGCCCGCGCAGTCCGACGCCCGGCGCGCCGTACACCTACGTCACCACGAAGCACTTCCTGGCGGCCTTCGGCCTGCAAACGCTGCGCGACCTGCCGGACATCGAGGCGCTCGAGGACGCGGGACTGCTCAGTCGGAAGGAGTTCAGTGCAGATGGAAATCTACAGTCGGCCAAGAGCGGCGAACTCGACGAGTAACCTTTGCGTTATCCTAAAGGCCGCTCTCCGCACGCGATCGTCGCTTAGCGGAGTTCCTGAAGCAGGCTGACGAGATCTCTCTCCAGCGGAATCGTCACATGCTGCCGCATTGCGAGCGTCAGTTCCGCAAGCCCGCGTGTTCCGGATAGACTCAGCTTCTTCAGACCCTCGATCGTCTCGATGGCGGTGTCCGGACTACGTAGGCGAAAACGTTGGGATTGGACGGCGTTCTCCCACTGGTCCATAGCCCACCCATACGCCATTTCCATGATCTTGTCGGAAGCGTCGGCCGTCCGCATACCGATCAACCTAATCACGATGATGAACAGGTCGTCTGCCGCGAGCGAGGTCTGGTTCATGACCGCTGAATACATTGCACCTACGGCATAACTTTCGTTGTCGTCATACGGGCGCGCAACTCTCCCAGCGCGAAATTGATCGACGTCCTCAGGAGGGAGTGCTGGTGGCGCGAGCAAGGTCTGCAGCTCAACAAATTCCGGAACGATCGCGGGCCGTCCAACAAGGATCTGGTAAACAATGAACATCAGTGCTGATGGTGCCAAGAATTTTCGGCGCTTGATAAGTTCGCTAGGGTCAGGACCTATTAATTTGATTGCATAGAGGTGGCGGGGGTGATTCAAGGTGGTAGGAGGTGCTGCCTTGAGTGATTTGTTGATGTTGACGCCGGAACAAATGCGGCGGATCGAGCCCTACTTTCCATTGTCCCATGGCGTGCCGCGGGTAGATGACCGGCGGGTGCTGAGCGGCATCCTGTTTGTGATCCGCAACGGCCTGCGCTGGCGGGATGCTCCTGCCGGCTATGGTCCGCACAAGACGATCTACAACCGCTTTATCCGCTGGAGCCGGCTTGGCGTGTTCAACCGTATCCTGGCCGAACTGGCCGCGCAGGGTGGAGGTGTCGACAAGCTGATGATCGATGCTACCCACCTCAAGGCACATCGAACGGCGGCCAGCCTACTCAAAAAGGGGCTCTACCCCGATGTATCGGGCGCAGCCGAGGTGGCCTGACGACCAAGTTGCAGGTGGTTTGCGACGGCAAGGGACGGCCGCTGCTACTGCACCTGAGCGAGGGACAGGCCAACGATCACAAAACTGCGGCGGCGGTCATCGAGCAACTCCCGCACGCACGCTTTCTACTTGCCGATAGGGCCTACTCTTCCGCTGGCTTCCGGCAGGCGTTGGCCGATCGGGGTATCACGCCATGCATCCCACCTCATGCCAAGCACCGCACAAAGCATGCATACGATCCAATCCTCTATCGGCAGCGCCACAAGATCGAGAACATGTTCGCGCGACTCAAGGATTGGCGTCGCATCCACACTCGTTACGACAGATGCGCTCACACCTTCCTGTCAGCAATCGCCTTCGCCGCAACATTCATCTTCTGGATCAATGAGTCCTGACCCTAGCTGGCAAAGGCGGAACACGCCCGCGAGGAGAGTTTAGCGGGTTGATTTGGAAAGTCAGAGAATTCATCCAAACGCGCCCGGCGACTACTTTATGAACGGCGCCGCAGAAGAGCGATGCGTCACCCCGGAGAAAGCTCGTCTTCAATTGCTCTTCACTGAACACATAATCCGCTAGTGTTGGGATTCTTTTGTCCCATTCCGGTGATCTCAGGCGGTCACTTATGGTCGAGCTCGCATCCAATTGGCCTTCAAGCTGTGCAAGTAACAACCAGACAAAGTCCAGCGGGCCGCTGGTAAGACTTTGAATGCCCGGGTGAGGACTCGGGTTGCTGTTGAGGCCTGGTATCATGGCGTATTCGAAATTGGGGTCTGGACCGTTCGGCCGCAGTCGATCCAGCATGGTGGCTACCGTATGAGGAATCGATGCACGTAGCGCCTTTTGCCGAAGCCCTGCGTTTTCGTCGACTTCTTCCAGTTTCGACAATGATCGATCGAGAAGTTCAATGACTCGGTGCCCCTGCCGGTCGTAGAAAGCTTCCATCGCTGCGTCGGCCAGGAGCCCGGTCGACATGAGTTGAAGATCAAGCTGTTGAATCTCCGCCGCGATCTCCGCGGCCTGCTCGAAATGTCGGCTGGCGGCTTCATGGCGTCCCAAGTGCGAATTGCCCATGGCGATCTCGCGCAACAGGTGAGCCATCTCGACGTCTCGCTTATGAGTATTAGCTGAAATGGTGTCGGTTATTGCCAATTGCTCTTCATACCGACCTTCTCGAAATAGAATCCTTGCCCGGGTCCGCTGGATGGACCACCGATGGCTTGGCACGGCAACAAACGCTTCCTCTAGAATCTGGAGACCGTGCTCGGCATTGCCGATATCCTCATCGCTGATTGTCGCCGCGGTTTCGTAGGCCGCGGAAGCGATTTCAGAATCACCGAGCTTGAGGGCTTTTGAAGCCAGTGCCAGATACTGCGATACCAAAGGCTCTAGGTCGCGCGCGCCGTTTGAAAGAGCGAACCGCCAAGGTCCGCGGACTGCAATTGCCTTGTCCCCGGGCGTGTAGGAGAATTCCGTGAGGAAGAACTGCCTGTCCTCAAGCTCTAGTCCCGCGAACTCGTCCAGCATCCTGAACAGGCTTTCTATGTTCTGAATCAGGGAGATTTGGAAAGCGAAGAGTGATCTAACGACGTCGTCGGCGGTCCTCGGCATTCCCTTTGTGTTTTCGAAACTGCTCGCGACTTGCTTCTGGACCGCGACGCTGTGACGAAGGGAGGCAATTCGATTGACCATGCCAGGCAATATGTCGAACGTGCCGTCCGCCGTTGACAGCTTGGTCAAGACACCGAGGTATAGAACGCTCGCGTAATCTTGATCGGGGAGATCGCGCAACTCTTTTTCCAGCGCTTCAAGGGCGGGTGCCAGCTTCTTGATGTCGCGTTTCGCCGCCACCAGAATGACCTGCAGGGCTCTCAACCGAACAGAGACGTTCGGCGTCTTTGGATAGATCTTCCGATCGACGTCATGGACGAGCAACATGCCGAATGCCGGAGCAATCCGGGGTAGTTCCGATCGGGGCGCCGAGAACGTTGCGGCGAAGATCGCATCGAGAATATCCTCGGCTTGTCCGATCAAGGCGTTAAGCAACGCGCCTTCTACAACGTTGATGTCAATTGTGCTCGTTGAAATTCTCAGCCGTGCGATCTCCGCGTTTAAACGAACGAATACGTCCGGCGCGAATGTGTCAGTTCCGAATCTTGAGACAAGAGATGAGGCTCGGAACGTGTCGAGTGCAACCGTATCGATCCACGGGCCGATGAGGCGGTCAAAGGCGTTACCAGGGGTGGGTAGCGCAGGCTCCTTTCCGCCGAGGGCGATCGCAAACTGTCGCGAGAACGGTCCTATGCTTAGAGTCAACCTCGCGAGGAGATTCAATGCGTCCTGCGGTAGTTCTCCCAGCAGCCGAATACGGATTTCGTGTCGAAGGCTTGCGATGTCGGAGTCGGTTCCGGAGATCGCTGCCAGGGTATCCACGTCTTCCTTGGGCCAACCTCGTTGACGCAACCCCAACACAAGGGCGTGCGCAAGCTGTGGATGGCCAGCTGTTGAACCTAGATACACGTATTTGCCGAAGAATTTGGGGTCGCCACCTTCCATTGCAACAAGGTTGTGCACCTCTTGCTCGGTGAAATCACCGACTGGGACCAAGGCGTCTGGCTTCAAACCCAGCTGAGCCAACAGGATCGATGTCGGGACGTGGTGCGACGTGATGATGACATTGGTCCCACTTCGACGTGCACCCGCCATCACAGTTTGCAGCGTACCTTGCACTTCCGGCGAGGCTACATGTCCGAGATCATCGAGGATGACGTCGGACAAACTTGAATCCATCATCTCCGTAGTCACGCGTCTGATCTTGGTGGCAGTTGCGGCCGCGTCCAAATTCGTGAGGCGAGCGACCTGCCAGTTTCCACCGAATCCGGCTGTGCCTAAGGCTGCCAATGTGCTCTTGCCATAACCTGTACCCGCATGTAGCCAGGCAGCCCTGTTACTATCCAAGCTGCTGTGCACGGCGGCAACGAGAGCTTCTCGCGCTACCGATCGGTAAAGTGGTTGAGAAACTGCTTCAAGAGCTTCCGATCTCGTTACGAGCTTCGCGGAAACGTCGTCGAGCCCATTTTCCAGCATTCGGATCAAAACAGCGGTCGGAACACTGGTTCTCACCACGGAATCGAACAGAGCTATCAGATCCGCTTTTGTCAAAGGGGGGCGGATTTTGGCAACGATGGTGTCGAGTATGCGACTTACCATCTTCGTCGCGAAGGTGTCGGCGAAGTGAATTGGTTCACTTTTCTCGTCGCATCGATAGACAGCGAACTCGAGCAGATTCTGCTTCAGGTCGTCAAGCGGCGGCTCGCCGCATCGCCAATTGATCCTCTCGATCAGTCCCGACCGTAGTTCCTCTTCTGACGCAGTATTGAGAAATGCCCGGGCGGCGGATTTCAGTGGCAATTGCTGCAGGCGGGCGCGAAGCGGCTCGACATCGGAGCCGGCGGCGGCTTCCTGCCAATACAAAAGCCCTGGCTTGTCCGAAACCAAGTCTTTGTTGGCGGCCTCTTGACCAATTCGCGCTGTGGTAAGGTATTCAATCGTTAGCGACCTGCCGGGATTTCTGTTTCTGAGATCGAAGAAGGAATCGATCGTGTCGATCACCGACTTCGAATTGAGCGTTATCGGCGTCGTTGTCGCCTTCACCTGAACCGCGTTAATCCGGTTGGAGGCCAAGGTCGTATAATCTTCCGCCACTTCCAGGTAGAGCAGTCCATTCTGCGGAAGCGTCGTCCACGCGAGTGCGCTCGCATATAGCTGATATGCGTATCCACGCAGACTCTCGACTGCTTGCTTAGTGGGATCTCCCTGTACGAACCCGGCCATACCGCAGCTTTAACTCGAATGCATTGAATATCTCATTCTACACGCGAGTTCGGCCATGGTTCATAGCCTCTGCGGTCAATTCACAGCTTTACCATTGGCGATCGAAATAGAATGGAAAGTTTCGGAGCTTTTCCGGCAAAAAGACGATTCCCAGAAATCTGTCGATACAGCGTTGGCAATCCTGTAGCCGCAGTGTGAACAGCCACTCTTCGCAGTGGCCTAGAAGTGCCACCGGTCACGCTTTGATAGGTGTTCATCAATGGGCGAAACGTCCGTTGGCGCCCTTGAGCCGGAGCGGCGGCAGGCTACGAGTAGGCCTGCCGCCGCATGCACGCTTATCCGCCGTAGGCCGGCATCGCCTTGTCGATCCTTGCCGCAAGATCGGCGCTGACCGGAACTGACGGGCCTCCAACAGGGGTTGTCGAGTGAGAAGAGCCGTAATTCCTCTATTTATTCAATGTGCCTCTATGGGTTGGCGCAATGTTCCATCACTTGGAGACGGGCTCCGGATTCGCGAGCAGGGTTTGCCATGTCGCAAGGGCTCCAGACAAATGGGCGTCCAATTTTCGCACGGCCAAATCGGCGCGGCGCTCCTCAATCGCTTCGAGAATCTCGCAATGATCCTCATAGGCCTGCTTGCCTCTGGAATAATCCGAAAAGTATATTATGCGTCTCTGCTTCGAAAATTCATAAAATAGCTTTACAGTTCGGAGAAGTATCTCGTTCTGAGTGGCCGCAGCAATGCCTAGGTGGAACGCTTCGTCCTCGATTTCTACTGATTTATTTTCATCGATTGCTAGCTTTGTTTTACGAAGTATCTCTTTCAAGTGGTCGATATCCTGGTCCCTTCTGCGTTCACAGGAAAGCCTGACGGCCTGCAGTTCAAGGATGCTGCGCACTTCAAAGACGTCTGCCGTCTCATCCGGCTGAAACGGCAGGCCAGAAGATGCGCGAAGGACGAGCGCTTCGATACTGCTTTCATCGGACTTTCTGAGATAAATTCCCGAATTGGGCCTTCGCTCGATCACGCGCATCGATTCCAAGGCAGCCAAAGCCTCGCGAACAGCCCCGCGACTGACATCAAACTTCTCGGCGAAGTCACGTTCCGAAGGAAGCCGTTCCATCGGCTGATAGCGTCGTTCTTCTATGAACGACAATATTCTTCCGACAATGTTCGGCGAGCCAACAATTCTGTTTCTTTCAGTCATTCTGAGTAACTTCTTGGTCGTTTCTCATTCAGCCCAATCGAACACGCCCATCGATCTGCTGATCGGTTCTTGAAGTAGCCGTACAATAGCAATCGTCATCGGGCGGCCATGATTTATCCTCGAATATCGTGGCAACCAAATATTATGATATCCCTAAATTTGAAACCGGTCTACCAAATTGGCGAATCCGAAGTTGGACTGGCGTGCGAACTGCTGGCGTAGATATATTGAACAGGCGCACTGTCTTCGAATGGAGCCCGGCGGCCGGCCCTGCCGAGCAATCAGCGGGGCCGGCCGCTCTCATCCGCAATAGACGATCTTGTCCTTCTCGAGTCGAGATATCTCATCGTCGCCGAGATTGAGAATCGAGCCCAGGATATGCTTCGTGTGCTCCCCGAGCATGGGGGGGCTGGTCGAGTACTCGATTTTCGTTTGCGAGAACTTGATCGGGTTGGCCACGAGGGGCGCCACCTTGCCGGTGGTGTGAGGAAGGTTGATCTGTAATTTGCGATGGACGACCTGCGGATGCGCGAAGGCCTGGTCGATCCGGTTGATTGGCGCGCATGGTACGCCGATCGGTTCGAGGAGAGCGATCCAGTGTTCCGTCGTTTCTTGGACGAGATGCCCGGCCAGAATCTCGACAAGATCTTCGCGGTTCTGCAGGCGATCGGTATTGGTGGTGAAGCGGGGGTCTTCGCAGAGACTTTCCAATCCGGACGCTATGCAGAATTTCCGAAACTGCTGGTCGTTTCCGACAGCAAGCACGAAGGACCCGTCGCTCGATCCGAATACTTGGTAGGGTACGATGTTGGGATGGGCATTTCCATATCGCCGCGGCGGTTTGCCAGTGGTCAGGAAGTTCAGGTTCTGGTTGGCCAGGGCGGCGAGTTGGACATCCAAGAGCGCCATATCGATATGCTGGCCCTCGCCCGTCCGCTCGCGATGCAACAGTGCCGAGAGTACACCGGCGGCGCTGTACATTCCTGTGAGAATATCGGAGATCGGAACGCCGACTTTCTGGGGGCCGCCACCGGGCTTGTCATCGCTTTCGCCCGTAATGCTCATCAGTCCCGATATGGCTTGGATGGCCATGTCGTATCCGGCCACGTTCTTCATCGGGCCGGTCTGCCCGTATCCCGTGATGGAACAGTACACGAGGTCCGGCTTGATACGTTGGAGCGTTTCATAGTCTAGCCCGTAGCGCTGCATGTCGCCGACCTTGTAGTTCTCGATGAGGACATCGGCCTTCTTTACCAAGGATTTGATGATATCTGCACCGGCTTGGGTGGAAATATCCACGCAGATCGAATGCTTACCGCGATTGGCGCTTAGGAAATAGGCGCTTTCGGTTGTTCCCTCCAGATGCGGCGGCCCCCAGTGGCGGGTATCGTCGCCGGTGAACGGACGCTCGACCTTCCACACGGTCGCCCCAAGATCGGCCAGGAGTTGTCCCAGCCAAGGGCCTGCAAGTACTCTCGATAGATCAAGAACTTGATATCCGCTTAAAGGTCCAGTCATTTCAACCACCACGTTCGCCGTTGCGTATTTCTTAGGGAAGGCACATCGGTACACCTAATTGGAGATACCAAATTGGTCAATCCAATTGTGTGTCATCCAATCAATTCCGTGATGAGACATTGACGAGACAGGATTATTGGTCTATCCACTTTGGTCAACAAGCGGGTTGTCTGGAGGGGCGGCACGCGAGGCCCGAATCGGGGCTTTATGTTAAGGGAGGTTACGCTGCATGGCGCGAATATCGCTCCAACATGTCTCTAAGTCCTTTGGTGGAGACCAGGGGCCTTGGGCGGTCAACGACTTCTGTCTGGAGATAGAGGACGGCGAGCTTATTGTCTTTGTCGGCCCCTCGGGTTGCGGGAAGTCGACGACCCTGCGGATGATAGCCGGTCTCGACGGGGCCACGTCGGGCGCGATCGTGATCGGTGGAAGGAATGTCACCGATCTGCCTCCGAAGGATCGCAACGTCGCGATGGTCTTTCAGAATTATGCGCTGTATCCGCAAAAAACAGTCTACGACAACATGGCCTTCGGCTTGCATGTGCGTGGTGAAGACAAGCAGGAGATTGATCGGCGGGTGAGAGCGGCCGCCGCCAGCCTCGATCTAGAGGCCCTGCTCAGCCGCAAGCCGCGCCAACTCTCGGGCGGACAGATGCAGCGTGTCGCCCTTGGGCGCGCGCTCGTACGTGATCCCGACGTCTTCCTGCTGGATGAGCCTCTGTCCAACCTGGACGCGAAGCTGCGCGTGAAGATGAGGGAAGAGATCGCAACGCTCCATGCCCGGCTCCGGGCAACGATGATTTTCGTTACGCACGACCAGGTTGAAGCAATGACGCTTGGGGACCGCATCGTGATCATGCGTGATGGTGTGATCCAGCAGGCCGGCAAGCCGCTTGCACTCTACGACCGACCCGCAAACACGTTCGTCGCTGGTTTCATTGGCTCGCCGGAAATGAATTTGGTCGACGGGCAACTGATCGACGAGGGCGGGCAGATGGCCGTGCGGTCCGGCGACCTCACGATAAGCATACCGGAGCGAACCTTTGCTATGTGCGAAGGAGCCGTGACGCTCGGTATCCGGCCGGAGCATCTCGTCATCGCTGACGGCTCGCCGTTCGAGATGGTCGTGAGCCTGGTCGAGCAGATCGGTGCCCAGACCTATCTCATGGGCACGGTCGCCGGTCACAAGATGCGTGTCGTCTTCGATCGCCGGGATGGAATAAGATCCGGGGATAGGGTTCCGATTGCCTTCCCGAAGGAGCGACTGCACCTGTTCGCCTCAGCCGGCGGCGCGACCCTGCGAACTGCAGAGGCCGGCGTGAAGGCATACGCGTGATCGCCTGTCGGCTGAGGGTGGGCCAGACCGCAAGGCGCCCAGGGAGGCGAGCACCCGGGAGGGGCAGTCGGTCCCGCGCCTCTAAGAAAAGGAGGGGCAACCTCGGAAAGCAAGAGGAAAGCAAAGTCATTCACCCGATATAGGCATACGTCTTGGCAGTTCGGTGTCATTACCAGTCTTCGAACAGGGGAGGAGCAACTAATGGACATATACATTCCAGGTGGGAGGAGGGCTGGAGCCGGTCTAGTCAGCCTGACGCGGCGGAACTTCTTGGTGTCGTCTGCCGCGGTCATCGGCGCCAGCCTAGCGGCGCCGGCAGTTCGCGCACAATCCGGCGTCACACTTCGTTTTCTCAACAACGAGACGTCCGCCTCGAGCCAGGCCGCGCTGAGAAAAGCAGGCGATGAATATGAAGCCAAGACTGGCGTCAAGATCATCATCGATTCTTCGCCGATCAGCGGATCCATGGAAAAAGCGATGGCCGCGATTAATGGCGGTCAGCCCTACGACCTCATGACCGCTAGCTTTATCGCGACCGTTCTTGAATTCGTGCACGCGGGCGTGCTCGTGCCTCTCACGGACATGGTGAAGCGGTATGAATGGGGGCGCGGCGCGACCTGGGACTATGAGGGCGAGAACTGGTACTATCCCTTCGACTACAATCTCGTCATGAATTATTACAGAAAGGATCTATATGTCGGGAAAAGGCTGAAGATTCCGGAGACGTCAGACCAGTTCCTGGAAAATTGCCGGGCGTTGACGGCGCTCAACGGCTCGAATGTTGATGTCGGCGGCTGCGTCGTGCCTCTGGCGAGCGACAGCGCGACGAACTGGGCCTCTTTCGGGAACATGTTCGCCGACGGCGTGGAGCTGTTCGATGGAAACTGGAACGTGGTTCTCGATCAAGGCGAGAATGCGGACCGTGCGGCACGCTTCCTGGATCTTTACGCGGAGCTGTACAAGACCATGCCGCCGGGCATGAATACGGTCAGCTTCGCCCAATTGATGAGCCTTTTTGCGACGGGCAAGAGCGCGCATACGCTCTATTCCGGCCGCCTTGTTGAGGCGCTCGAGGCGACTAACCCGGAGCTTGCCGATAAGTACGGCGTCTTTGCGTCCCCTGGCAGCTCCGGCGGGAAGGCGCTCTCCTACGCCTTTGACGGATTCTGCGTGTTCAAGACGCCGCAAAGCGAGGAGGCGCTGAAGTTCCTGCAATGGTTTGTCGACGAGCATTATGTGAACTGGCTGCTTTCCGCCTGGATGAACAATCATCCGGCGCGCAAAGATATCTATGAAAATGAACGCTGGAAGAGCCATCCCATGATCCAGAAACATTGGGAAACCATGATGACGATGAAGTCCTTCATCGAGAGCGACGACGTCGTGATCAAGTCGATCGATACCAATGGTCCTTCGATCGACATGCGGCCTTGCACCGTCTTTAATGCCAACGTCATGCCGGAGATGCTCCAGCAAAAGGCTCTTGCCAACGCGCCGTCTGCCGACTGCGTTGCGGCAGCGGCGCAGCGGATACGATCCCTGATCTGAACGCAGAACCGGGGCGGTGATGCCCCGCTTCTCTCCTCAAAGGATACGATCCATGGTTCAAGATCGGCGAATCTTAACGTTGTTTATAGGCAGCATCTTTGTGCTCGGAGTCGTCATCGGAGGGCCGCTTGTTTACGCGATCATGCTGTCCTTCTATTCAGCGAAATCGTTTGTCGGCGAGCTCCAATGGGTGGGATTGGCCAATTACGCCAAGGCGATACAGGATCCGCTGTTCTGGCATTCCTTCGCAAACGGCCTGATGATCGCGCTTTCCGCAATTTTCTGCCAGGTCGTTCTGGGCGTAGGCATCGCCTTGGTGCTGAACAGGAAATTCTTCGGTCAATCTGTTGTCAGGGCTGTCTCCATTCTCCCGTATTTCCTGCCGACCGTCGTTGCATGTCTGATCGCCCAATGGATACTCGATCCGAACTACGGGTTGTTGAAGAGCATTCTGGCCTCGTTGGGGATCGGCATCGCCGACTGGAGTTCGCATGCCTTCACCGCCCGAGGGACGATTGTCCTCGTCAGCGTATGGCTGTGGACGCCTTTCGTCGTCACCTGCGTCCTGGCCGGACTGCAGACGATCCCCACCCAGCTTTATGAGGCGGCGCACGTCGATGGCGCCGGCCCGTGGCGGCAATTCTGGCACATTACCCTGCCCGGCCTGCGCTCGGTCCTTGTCGTGGTCATTCTGTTGCGTGGCATCTGGATGTTCAACAAGTTCGACCTGATCTGGCTACTGACAAAGGGAGGGCCGCTGAGCCAGACCGAGACGTTGCCGACGCTCGCCTACAGGAAGTCATTCCTGGAATTCAATCTCGGCGGCGGCGCCGCTGTAGCTACGATCTCGTTCTTCATTCTCGCAGGCGTCATGCTGATCTATCTGCGCCTGTTCCCGATCGATGACGCGAAACAGGAGCGGTGAACATGACAGGCCATGAAGAACGATCGTCAATTGGCTCCGGCGTCCAGCTTCCCGGGGAGGAGCCCGTTTGTCATCAGTCGTCGCCGCAGCGTCAGGACAGGGTTGCACGGGCAGGGCGAAGCCGGAAACCCCTCAGGAAAACGATTGCGAAGATCGGATTGTACGCAGCCGTCATCGCGATATGCGTCTATTCGTTCTTCCCGATCTACTGGATGGTGATCTCAAGCGTCAGGCCGATGGAGCGCCTGTTCCTGGACGCCTCGCTTGTGTTTTGGCCCCCCGATTTTGCTTCCTACACGTCGCTGTTTCAACAGACGAACTATCTCGTTAATTTCATGAACAGCGTTCTGATGGCCGTCGGGACAATTGCCATCTCGCTGATCCTGTCGGCGTTCATCGCCTATGGCGCTACACGGTTACGTTTCCGCGGCAAGACTACGCTCGTCGCATCGATGCTGTTTGCCTACATGTTCCCACCGCTGATGCTAGCGATCCCGATGGCGGCGGCTTTCCGGTGGGCCGGTCTTACCGACA
Organism: Shinella sp. JR1-6; assembly: GCF_004284735.1. Classification (NCBI taxonomy): domain Bacteria; kingdom Pseudomonadati; phylum Pseudomonadota; class Alphaproteobacteria; order Hyphomicrobiales; family Rhizobiaceae; genus Shinella; species Shinella sp. JR1-6. Next base: position 145,049 of record NZ_SHMI01000015.1, read on the forward strand.
GCCTATGGGGGCTTCTCATCGCGCATCTCGCCATCTCCTTGCCGCTCGCTGTGTGGCTGCTGTGGGGTTTCTTCAAGGCGATGCCGTTCGATCTGGAGGAAGCCGCAATGGTCGATGGCTGCTCGCAATTTGAAGCGTTCGTGAAAGTCGTCCTGCCGCTTTCCGCACCTGGGCTCATCACTGTCGGCATCTTCTCCTTCCTGCTTTCTTGGGCCGACTATGTGTTCGCGCTGATACTAATCATGGGTGATCAGCATAAAACGCTTCCGGTGGCGCTCGCCTCGTTGCTCGGCGCCCATGACTTGCGGTGGGGGGAAGTCTTGGCCGGTGCTTCGCTGATAGCGCTGCCTTTGTTCGTGATTTTTGTCTTCTGCTACCGATATTTCGTCGCCGGGCTGTCGGCAGGCGCGCTAAAGGGATGACCGCGTGTGCAATGGCGGCGGCAGGGCGGTTGCCGCCAAGATCCGGCGATGGAGATCGTCGCCGACGGGAGAAGGTCCATGTCGAGTTACGACTATATCATTATCGGCGCAGGATCTGCCGGCTGTGTTCTGGCCGCACGGCTGAGTGAAGACCCCGGCGTGAAAGTCTTGCTTGTCGAGGCGGGAGGAGAGAAGTCATTATTCGTCGACATGCCCGCGGGAATAAAAATCCTCTACACGAGCGAGAAATATAACTGGAAGTTCTGGACGGAGCCGCAGAAACATCTAGAAAATCGGCAGATATATATTCCGAGGGGGAAAGTCATCGGGGGGTCGTCGTCGATCAATACGATGATCGCGATCCGTTGCAATCCATGGGACTACGATTCCTGGGCCGCCGGCGGGATGCCGCAGTGGAGTTTTGCTGCCATGCTGCCCTATCTGCGCAGGATCGAGGACGCGAGCCGAGTGGCGGAGGCCGATGACGGCACGCGCGGGTACTCGGGGCCTATCAAGCTGTCCTTCGGGCCGAGGCGCCCGACCGCACAGGCATTCGTTGATAGTCTTGTCGCCGCCGGCTTGCCCGAGAATAACGGGTTCAACGGCGCCTCCCAGATTGGTGCCGGCTTCTACGAACTCACGATTGCCAGCGGTAGGCGGTCCGGTGCGTTCAAGTATCTAGAACGCGCCGAAGGACGGCGGAACCTCACCGTGCTGGCGAATTGCCGTGTCCGCCGCATCAAAGTGGAGAGGGGACGCGCCCGCGGTGTGGTGGTGTCGCAGGATGGCCGGGAGAGGACAATCGATTGTGACCGCGAGGTTCTGCTGACGGCGGGCGCGATCTGCTCCCCGCAGCTTCTGATGCTCTCGGGCATCGGGCCTGCGGACCACATGAAGTCTTACGGCATTGATCCGGTTCATGATCTTCCGGGCGTGGGCGAGAATCTTCAGGATCATCTTGATTGTGCGGTTCGCTTCGAGGCGTCGAAGCCAACGACGCTGACCCCCTATATGGGCTTGGTGAAGGGGGGCATGGCCGGCGCCCGGTATCTTCTCAAGGGGGATGGACCGGCCGCCTCCCAGGCTGTCGAAGCCGGAGCATTCTGGGGGCCGGATCGATCGTCGCTACTGCCCGAGTGGCAGGCGCATTTCGCGAACGTCCTGCGCAATCCGCCTCCCGGCAAACGCATTGACCACGGCTTTGCCGTTCGTGTCTGCCAACTTCGGCCCCAAAGTCGCGGTACGGTGAGATTGCGGAACGCGGATCCCGGCATCGCTCCTGCCATCGATCCGCGCTTGGCGTCCGAACACGCGGACTTCGAAAGCCTGAGGGACGGCATCCGCGATATGTGCGACATGATCATGGGCGGACCGCTCAAGAATTTCGTGAAGCGCCCGATCGATATGGACGCCTTCGGCGACCGTGCCGCGCTTGAGGGCTTCGTGCGGGCTCGCTCTGAGACAGTGTATCATCCGGTCGGTACTTGCCGCATGGGTGCCGACGATGCGGCAGTCGTGGACCCGAGCATGAGGGTTCGCGGCCTCGAGGGACTTCGCGTGGTCGACGGTTCCGTGATGCCTACGCTTATCAGCGGAAACACCAATCTCCCTATCATGGCGATGGCCGAGAAAATTGCCGACGAGCTCGTTCACAGTGAGGGTGCTTCGTCTCGATCGCCCGGATGACCTAAGCATCCTGGCCCCCGCTCTTCTTCATAGCGCCTGTCATGACCTTTGTCTAAGGGGCTGGTAGCGCTTGGCATTTTGGCGTGCATCCGGGGTCGCGCACCCGGCGGTCTCGATACCCGTGATCTCAACCCTCCCGCATAGCCGTTCCAGGGTACCCATCCGGCGAGGGCCGCGGCACTTATGATTTCGGCTCGTCTGTCATGATGCGTTCGATCTTTTCGGGATCGCATTGCTCGTCGACAAGGAACTGTCGAACACCGCCTTCCCAGGTGCGGATATCGGCGAGGAACTCCTTCAGGCTTTCGATCCCCCGGTCGGTGAACGTCGTGATGCCCTCTTCGCTGCCGTCATGGGCATGGATCATCTCGCCATAGTCGATGTTGTCGGAGTTGCTGGCGATTTCCTGGATGAGCTCCAGGTTCTCGCCGATCAGCGTGGCGACGTAGTCGATCGTGTAGACATGCGTCGGGCGCGCCATCAGGCTGCACTCCGCAGGGCGTTGTCGGCGGCAGACCAGTTCCACGGCAGCAGTTCCGGCAGCCGTGACACGGGAAGGTTGGGCATGCGGGCGAGCACGTCGGCCAGCCAGGCCTGCGGATCGATATCGTTCATCTTAGCCGTGACGATCAGGGAATACATGAAGGCAGCACGCTCGCCGCCGCGGTGGGAGCCGGCGAATAGCCACGCCTTTCTTCCGAGAGCCATTGCCCGCTCATTCTGCCCATGTCGGACAGGAATTGGAAGTTTATTATCGTTGGCATCCGTATTTTGGCCGCAAGGTCAACGTTCGGCGGGTAGAGCATCGAGCAACGGGCCAATTTCTCAAGGTGTTAGGTCCGTCAGGTGCCGTCGTTTCGATGGCTGCCTGGATGCTTGATCCGGTCGTTTGCGCCGGCATGACATCGGGTGCGCCACAGGTCGATCTGCCGGCATTGTCCGAATTGAAGAGGCTGGTCACGGTCGTCGCTGCTCCGCCACACTCCAGACGCGATGATGGATTCGCACGGGAGAAAGTCGATGAAGCAGCACGCCGCGCCCGCGTTGAACTCGGGCAGACAGATGAACCTGATATTCGAACCCAGCCGGATAGACGGGATGAACGAAACGGAACGGATGAAAGTCGTTCTGACGCTTGCCCGGATTCTGATGCAGGCCGCCGGCATCAGCATAGAGGAGCTTGCCGATGACAAGCGCTGATCTCCCGGCGACCGTGCTTCAGCGCAAGGCGGTCGTGTATGTACGCCAGTCCTCGCAATCCCAGGTCATGACCAATCTGGAAAGCCAGCGGCGCCAATATGATCTGGTCGACATCGCACGTAGCTACGGCTTTGTCGACATCGAGGTTATCGATGACGATCTCGGGCGATCGGCGAGTGGAACGGTAGCGCGGCCCGGCTTCGACCGTCTGGTCGCCTGGCTCTGCGCTGGCAAGGTCGGGGCTGTCCTGTGCTTCGATGCGTCGCGGCTCGCGCGCAACGGGCGCGACTGGCATCATTTGCTCGAACTGTGCGGACTTGTCGAAGCCCGTGTTATCGATCACGACGGGGTGTACAACGCTTGCCACCCCAACGATCGCCTACTCCTTGGCATGAAAGGCAGTATCAGCGAGTTCGAGTTGGGTGTGCTGCGGGCAAGGATGCTCGATGCCGCAAGGTCGAAGGCGCACCGCGGCGAACTGCGCTTGTCGGTTCCATTCGGCTATGTATGGCATCGCGAGGCAGGCCTGGGGCTTGATCCCGATATTCGTCTGCAAGAAGTGATCCGGCTTATCTACGCCCGCTTTCGCGAGCTCGGCAGCGCCCGTCAGGTGTTGTTGTCGATGCAGGCCGAGCAGATCCACTTCCCGCGGCCTGCCGACGAAGGCCGCATGACGAACTGCATCTGGCAGCCGATCCGCTACCGCAATGTGATCAGCGTTCTCAAAAATCCATTCTATGCAGGCGTTTATGTATATGGCAAAAGTGAGAAGCGCACCTCGATTGTTGAGGGGCGGGCGCGGCGGACCTACGGACATTACAAGCCGGCGGGCACTTGGGAGGTGATGATCAAGGATCATCACGAGGGTTACATCGGCTGGGATGAGTTTGAGCGCAATCAGAAGCAGTTGGCGCTCAACGCCTATGGTCGCCAGGATGGCGCAAAATCAGGCCGCGGGGGCAAGGCGCTCTTATCAAGCCTTCTGACGTGCGCCCGTTGCGGCCAACGTCTCAGTGTTTGCTATAGGGGCGGTCCGATCAGCCAGCCGGTCTACCGCTGTGATAGAGGTAACCTGGCTGGGCAGCCTCGTTGTATGACCTTCGGTGCTCCGAAGATCGACACGGCGGTGGCACGGGAGCTGTTGCGAGCGGTAGAACCCTTGGCGATCGAAGCTGCGATCGAGGCGGAGCGAATGCATCAGGAACGACAGGAAGATCGGCGCCAGATCCTCGACCTGGAACTTCAGCAGGCCCACTACGAGGCTGGCCTTGCCGAACGGCGCTATGCTGCATGTGATCCCGACAACCGCCTGATTGCCGCTCAGTTGGAGAAGAACTGGGAGGCGGCATTGCGCCGCGTACGCGATCTGGAGATGCGCAAACCCGCGCACGACCCAACGACGATCGTCGTTGATCCCAATGCCTTTTCCAACCTCGCAGAGAACCTGTCGGCAGCCTGGAATGCTCCCGATGTAACCATGCGCGCACGCCAGCAGCTTCTCCGAACGTTGATCGCGGACATTATCGTCGATGTTGACGATGCTGTCCGTGACGTTGTCCTCACCATTCATTGGAAAGGTGGTCAGCATTCGGAGTTGCGTGTTCGTAAGCCACAGTCTGGCGAACATGGCAGCGCGACAGCCGAAGATGCACTGGAAGTCATTCGCGGCATGGCTGGCCGCTGGTCAGACGAGCATATCGCCGCCACACTCAACCGAATGGGCTTTCCCACCGGCCAGGGAAAGACATGGACAGCCCATCGGGTCCGTTCTGTTCGGTACGTGCGTGGCATCGATGCCTACCGTTCAGCCGACAAAAATGGCGAATGGCTCACGCAAGCAGAGGTCGCCAAAGCGTTGGGCGTCTCAAGCTATCTGGTACGACGCCTTGTTTCCACAGGCGTTCTTCCTGCGGTCCAGGTTGTTCCGCGAGCGCCCTATCAAATCCGGGCAGCCGATTTGACGTCCGAGCCGGTCAAAGCGGCGATTGCCCGGAAAGGTCGCCCATTGCGCAATGTGGACGCGGACACGCTTCCAATGTTTACATACACTTAACGAAGGGGCGCATAATGAAACACGTCTTGCTATCCCGCGCAGGGCGCGTTCGGCCGCATTGTTCGTGATGCAAAGCCTGCCATCATCGAGGAACCGCGTGAAAGCTTCCCAGCGTCCGTCCTTCTCGAACATGTAGTTGATCGCCTTGGCTACGGGATTGTGCCTGGACATCTGGGTGCGTTGCGCCATCAGCCAGCCGTGCAGTTCCTCGACGAGCGGACGAGTATGTTGTTGCCGTGCTGCGAGCCGATCCTCGGCGGGCTTCCCGTTTATGCCCCGCTCGATATCGAAGAGCGCGCCGATGCGGGCTACAGCCTCAAGCGCGACAGGCGATATCTCGTGGGCAGGTTTGCCCTTACGCACGTTGCCGGCGATATCGGCCAGTTCGAAGAACTTGCGGCGCGCATGACTCCAGCAGAGCGCGCTCTTGACCGGTTCGGGGCGGCGATCCGCACGATAGAGATCGTTGTAGCCGCCATAGGCATCCGCCTGCAGTATGCCGTGCCATCCGGCAAGATGCGTGTTGGGATGGGTCTTCTCCCGATCCGGAGAGAAGTGGAAGAGTGCCGCAGGAGGCGCGCCGCCCGCGAAGGGACGATCATCGCGAACGTAATGAGATGGACGGCCTCCCACCCCCCGGCGGATAATATGTGCGATAGAAACAGGAGGAATTGTCATGACAATAGT